>NZ_JBITMT010000024.1:0-109323 GCF_044466505.1 Streptosporangium sp. NPDC049376
CTTTTTCGTGTCAAACCGATCCGACCGGATCGCATTTTCTTCGATAAAGCCTGTCCGAGGAATTTCAGACCGCCCCGTCTCCGGAGCAACCCTTCAAACTTACCAGCACCTGAGTGGCTCTGCGAATCGACGCGAACCGATCATTGGAACCGTTGGTTTGAGGGGGTTGTCAGCGGACACAGAACAAGCCACACCGGATCACCGGAGTGAGTGGAGTGGTTTGCGCCGAACCTTGCCGACGCCAGAACATTAGCAGTCCCCGCAGACCGCTCGGGACGTAACGACGAACCCCGTGGCTTGATCCGGGACGTCTGGCACGGAAAACATAGACTCGACGGGGTGAGCAGCCAGACACCGCCTACGGCGAAGAAGGTTCCCAGCGAGCGCGTGCACCACGGGGACACCGTGGTCGACGACTACGCGTGGCTGACGGTCAAGGACGACCCCGAGACGATCGCCTACCTCGAAGCGGAGAACGCCTACACCCGGCAGGCGACCGCCCATCTCGAAGGGCTCCAGGAAACGATCTTCCAGGAGATCAAGGGCCGGACGCTGGAGACGGACCTGTCCGTCCCCACCAGGAAGAAGGGCTGGTGGTACTACTCCAGGACGGAGGAGGGCAAGCAGTACGGCATCCAGTGCCGGGTCGCCGCGGACGGCGACGCTCCTCCCGAGCTGAAGGCGGGCGAGGCGCTGCCCGGTGAGCAGGTCCTGCTCGACGGCAACGAGCTGGCCGGCGACAGCGACTTCTTCTCCCTCGGCGCCAGTTCGGTCAGTCCCGACGGGACCCTGCTGGCCTATTCGGTCAACTTCACCGGCGACGAGCGGTTCACCCTGCGGGTGAAGGACCTCACCACGGGCGAACTCCTCGACGACGAGGTCAGCGGCATCTTCTACGGCGGTGCCTGGTCCGCGGACGGCAGGGCCTTCTTCTACACGACCGTCGACGACGCCTGGCGGCCCAACCAGATCCACCGGCACATGATCGGCACCTCGACCGAGGAGGACGTGCTCGTCCACCAGGAGGACGACGAGCGGTTCTGGATCGGCGTCGGCCTGACCCGCAGCGAGCGCTACCTCGTGCTCTCGGCGGGAAGCAAGATCACCAGCGAGGTCCACATCCTGGAGGCCGACAACCCGACCGGTGAGTTCCGGCTCGTCAGAGCCAGGGAGACCGGTGTCGAGTACGGCCTCGACCACGCGGGGGACCACTTCCTGATCCTGCACAACCAGAACGCGGAGAACTTCGAGCTGGCCACCGCGCCGATCGACTCCCCCGCTGACTGGACCCCGTTGATCGAGCACCGCGCCGACACCCGGCTGCTGAACGTCGAGGCCTTCCAGGGATACACGGTCGTGCACCTGCGCCGTGACGGGCTGACCGGCATCCGCGTCCTGCCCGAGGGGGCGGAGCCGTACGAGATCTCCTTCCCTGAGCCGATCTACGACGTGGCGCCCTCGGGGAATCCGGAGTTCGTCACCGAGCGGTTGCGGCTCGGCTACACCAGCATGATCACTCCGCCCTCGGTCTACGACTACGACCTGCGGGCGCGTGAACTGATCCTGCTGAAGCGCAAGACCGTGCTCGGTGGGTACGACCCGGCCGACTACGAGCAGTTCCGTGAGTGGGCGACCGCCGAGGACGGCACCCGCGTCCCCATCTCGATCGTGGCCAGGAAGGGCGTCGAGCGGCCCGCTCCGACCGTGCTGTACGGCTACGGCAGCTACGAGATCTCGATCGACCCGTCGTTCTCCGTTGCCAGGCTCAGCCTGCTGGACAGGGGGTTCGTCTTCGCCGTCGCGCACATCAGGGGCGGCGGTGAGATGGGCCGTCACTGGTACGAGGACGGCAAGTTCCAGCGGAAGAAGAACACCTTCACCGACTTCGTCGCCGCCGCCAAGCACCTCGCCGCGGAGAACTGGTCGAGCGCGATCATCGCCAGGGGCGGTTCCGCCGGCGGGCTGCTCATGGGTGCGATCGCCAACCTGTCGCCGGAGACGTTCGCGGGTGTGGTGGCCGAGGTGCCGTTCGTGGACGCGTTGAACACGATCCTCGACCCGTCGTTGCCGCTGACCATCATCGAGTGGGACGAGTGGGGAGACCCGCTGCACAACGCCGAGGTGTACGAGTACATGAAGTCGTACACCCCGTACGAGAACGTGAGCGGCCAGATCTATCCTCCGATTCTCGCGATCACCAGTCTCAACGACACCCGCGTCTACTACCACGAGCCCGCCAAGTGGGTCGCGCGGCTCCGTGAGGTGGGCAGGGGCGGTCCCTTCCTGCTGAAGACGGAGATGGAGGCCGGGCACGGCGGTCGCAGCGGCAGGTACGACTCCTGGCGGGAGGAGGCCTTCGTCCTGGCCTGGATCCTCGACACCGCCAAGGTCGAGGGCACCGCCAGGGTCGAGCGATGACCTACGTGGCCGACGCGGATCGGTACGACGGGCGGCAGCCGTACAACAGGGTGGGCAGGAGCGGGTTGAGGCTGCCCGCGGTGTCGCTGGGGCTCTGGCACAACTTCGGCGACGACAAGTCGTTCGGGACCCAGCGGGCCATCCTGCGGCGGGCGTTCGACCTGGGGGTGACCCACTTCGACCTGGCCAACAACTATGGCCCGCCGTACGGCGCCGCGGAGACCAACTTCGGCAGGCATCTCAGGGAGGACTTCTCTGGATACCGGGACGAGATGGTCATCTCCACCAAGGCCGGGTACGACATGTGGCCCGGCCCCTACGGCGAGTGGGGGTCGCGGAAGTATCTGCTGTCCAGCCTGGACAGGTCGCTGGAGCGGATGGGACTCGACTACGTCGACATCTTCTACAGCCACAGGTTCGACCCGGAGACTCCTCTTGAGGAGACGATGGGCGCGCTCGACCAGGCGGTCAGGTCCGGCAGGGCGCTGTATGCCGGCATCTCGTCCTACTCCCCCGAGCAGACCGAGCGGGCGGCGCGGATCCTGCGGGAGATGGGCACCCCGCTGCTGATCCACCAGCCGTCGTACTCGATGCTCAACCGGTGGATCGAGGACGGGCTGCTCGACGTCCTTGAGCAGGAGGGGGTCGGCTGCATCGCGTTCTCCCCGCTGGCTCAGGGCATGTTGACCGACCGCTATCTCGGCGGTGTCCCCGAGGGGTCGCGTGCCTCGCAGCGGCGTTTCCTCACCCCGGAGATGCTGACCGAGGAGACCATGCGACGTGTCCGCACGTTGCACGAGATCGCGGCCTCGCGCGGTCAGTCCCTGGCGCAGATGGCCCTGGCGTGGGCGCTGCGCGACCGGCGTGTCACCTCGGTGCTGGTCGGCGCGAGCAGCGTCAGGCAGCTTGAGGACAACGTGCGGGCGGTGGAGAACCTGTCGTTCACCGAGCAGGAGCTCGCGGCGATCGACGGGCACGCGGTCGAGTCGGGGGTCAACCGCTGGGCCCGTTCCAGCGAGACCTGAGAGGTCACAGGGCCTCGTGTCGCTGCAGGTAGGTGAACGAGGCCCACCCGGGAAGCACGGGCAGCCAGAACGTCAGCAGCCTGAACAGCAGCACGGCCGAGGTCGCGACCTCGCCGGGCAGGCCGGAGAGGGTCAGGCCGACGGACAGGGAGGCCTCGACGGCGCCGAGTCCTCCGGGGGTCGGCGCCGCCGAGCCGATGGCGTTGCCCGCGAGGAAGACGATGGCCACGGCCGCGAAGTCGAGTGATCCGCCGAAGGCCCGCACCGAGGCGTCGAGACAGGCCACGAAGAAGATCGTCAGTAGGAGGGTGCCCGAGCAGCCTTCGATGATCTTCCGGGGGGACTGGAGCACGTCCAGCAGGCGGGGGATGACCCCGGAGAACAGGGCGCGCAGCCGTACGGTGATCAGCCTGCGCAGGCGGGGGACGCTCACGATGAACAGGACCGCGACCGCGATGGCGAGCAGGACGAACACCAGCGTGCGCGACGGGGTGAACGACGTGGCGGCGCTCGACCCGGTGATGTAGGCGAACAGCAGCAGCAGTGTGATGTGCGAGGCCAGGCCGATGAGCTGGGAGGCTCCGACGCTGGCGACGGCCTGGCCCGGGGGGATGCCGCGCTTTTGCAGGTAGCGGGTGTTGATGGCGACGCCGCTCACCGCCGCCGGGGCGACCAGCTTCACGAAGGAGCCCGCGAACTGCACCAGCACCGTACGGCCGAGCGGCAGCCGTTCCGGCACGAAGCCCCGCAGCATCAGCGCGGCGGCGACGTAGCTCATCATCGCCGCGACGAAGGCGACCCCGGTCCAGCCCCACTTGGCGGAGGTGATCATGTTGAGGTTGATCTGCGTCAGGTAGTAGACCAGGAAGTAGGCGGCGAAGGCGCTGGCGATGATCGTGATGAGGGTTCTGGGGCGGAAGCGCTCCAGGCGGACCTCGTCGGCCTCGACCTGGGGTTCGAGGGCGACGATCCGTTCGCGGATCGCGGTCAGCAGCTCCTTGTTCTTGGTGAGCGCGGCCCTGGTCTCGCGGGTGAGCGCGATCCGTTGCAGCAGCGGCAGGGCGCCGGCCAGCACGTCGGGGCCCGCGACGGCCGCGCCCGCGGCGACGGCGCGGTCGGCTCCGACGCGGAGGCTGAGGTAGGTGAGCAGCTGGGCGATGTCGAGGCGGAGCAGGAGGTCTCCGGCGGCGATCTCGCCACTGCGGGCGTCCATGAGGACGACCCTGCCCTCGTTGTCGACGTGGATGCTGTCGCCGGTCAGCCGCCGGTGGGCCAGCCGCTGGACCTGCAGGAGCAGGACCTGCTCCCAGATCTGGGCGAGCAGGTTGTCGTCGATCTCCTCGTCGGGGACGTCGTCGAGCGGCCGGGTCTCGATGTGCTCGTAGGCGAGCAGTGCGGCCTCGGTGCCGATCTCGCTGGTGCCGACGAGCCTGGGGATGCTGGCGCCCGCGGCCTGGGCGGCGTAGGCCATCAGGGCCTCGCGTTCCAGCTCGGCGCGCAGGGAGCGGATGGCCCTGCGGCGGGTCTCGGTGTTGAGCCGGATGCGGCGCCAGATGCGGTAGAGCACCCCGGCGACCTGGCGGTCGCGGTCGAGGACGGTGACGTCGAGGCGGGTGCCGTCCTTGAGGCCGACGGCGTAGCGCCTGCTGCTCTGGTGGTCGTCGTCGAGGCGGTGCGCCCTGACGGGGGCGAAGCCGAGTTTGGCGAGGGTGGCCACGATCGTGCTGCCGGGCGGCCTGGTGTTGGGGCTGCCGATGCCGTACAGGGTGGCGTAACCGACGGCGAGGCCGACCAGGATGGAGACGACGATGCCGAGGATGGTGGCCGCGGTCGCGGCGAACAGCGCGACGGCGTTGAGCGCGACGGCGCTCCACAGGGCCGCCCGCCAGGTGGGTCTTCGGGAGATGCGCACCGCGGTGACGTAGGCGATGACCGAGGTGAGCAGCGTGTTGAGCGGCTCGACTCCCTGCCTGCCCCCGGTCAGCAGGAGCCACAGGTCTTCCGGGCCCGCGCCGACGATCCACTCGCCGAGGGCGAAGGACAGGACCATGCCCGCGATGGCGGCGAAGAGCCCCTCCGCGACGCGCAGGCCGTCGCGGTGCAGGACGCGTTCGATGGCGTAGGCGGTCGGCACGCCCAGCATGGTGGCGCCGCTGAGCACGCCGACGAGGCCGCTGAGGAGGAAGGGCGCCCGGTTCGTTCCATCGATGACGTCGCCTTCGAGGCCGTTGAGGGTCTTCTTCGCGACGAGGGCGAGCAGGACCACGGCCACGAGCCCCAGCAGGGTCGCCAGGAAGCGCAGCAGATCGGATGGTCTGCGGATGCGCTGCGGCAGGAGCGGTTCGACGACGAGCACGCCGGAATCGCGCTCCGTCTCGGGCTCTGTGCCTTCGACGGGCGCCGCTTCTTCGTGCTCTCTGATTTCCGTCACCGCCAGCGATTCTGCACGTTCCGCATTACAGGTGCGTCACCGATCTTCTCTTCCAGTGTCCACAATCGAAGGCATGCGTATCTCATTGGCCTCGGACAGTCTTGACGGGGTGGCTCCCATCCTGGTGTCGGAGATAGAGGCGAGAGGACACACGGTGATCGCGCACGGCGCCGTCGCCGAAGGCCCCTCGGACTGGGCGTGGTGTTGCTCACAGGCCGCGCGGGACGTCGTCTCCGGGGTGGCCGACCAGGCGATCGTGTGCTGCTGGACCGGCACGGGGGCGTCGATCGCGGCCAACAAGGTGCGCGGGGTGCGAGCCGCCCTGTGTGTGGACGCGGCGACGGCCGAGGGGGCCAGACGCTGGAACGACGCCAACGTGCTGGCGTTGAGTCTCAGGCTGACCTCGGCGCCGTTGCTGGGGGAGATCCTGGATGCCTGGTTCGCCGGGAGCGTCAGCCCGGAGGAGACCGATGTGGCGAACATCGCGTACCTATCCGAGATTGAGAATTGACCTGCTGGAATGCGGCGATGACGGCCGGGCCGGCACCGGCCTGAAAAGCTGATCATCATGCGTCGCAGCCCCGTTTTTCCTTCGCACCCGACCCTAGCCACTTCTGGCGACCGCGTGGCGCCGTGGAAGGGTGCGAAGCGGATGGTCGTGGTGCGACGTGTCACGGCGCACGGCCGGGTGCCGTTACCCGGGTGACGTCGTGACCGCCGGGTGACGCCGGGGACCACCCCGTCCGTCGATCTGACGAAGATTGTCAAATTTGGTTAATCCGGTTACCGGAGATCTTTTTGTTCGCCGCGATCACGGGGATTCCCCGCTCCGCTTCCGTCAACTCTCGTCAGAGGAGTTTCGCATGCGCGTACGCGCGTACCAGGGCCTGCTGGCCGCGATCACCACAGCCTCGGCCGTGACCCTGCCCGGCGCCCAGGCGACCGCCGTGACCTCACCGGCTCCCGAGGTCACCGTCGCGTCCGTCACATCCGTCGGGTCGCCGCCTGTGAACGTGCTCTCCGTGAAGCGGCACCTGGAGGCGTTCCAGCGGATCGCCGCGGCCAACGGCGGCACCCGGGCCGCGGGAACCCGCGGATACGACGAGTCGGCCGACTACGTGGCGGGCAGGCTGCGGGCCGCGGGGTACAGGGTGACCGAGCAGGAGTTCGAGTTCCCGTTCTTCCGTGTCATCGGCACGCCCAAGCTCGCCTGGGTCTCCCCCGGGGCGAGGTCCTACGCGCCGCAGACCGACTTCGTCCCCATGGCGTACTCCGGCTCGGGGAACGTCACAGCCGCCGTGCAGCCCGTCGATCTGGTGCTGCCGCCGAGTGCGGCACCCGGTTCGACCTCCGGGTGCGAGGCCGCCGACTTCGCGGGGTTCGTCCGGGGCAACATCGCGTTGGTGCAGCGTGGCACGTGCGGCTTCCGGGTCAAGGCCGAGCTGGCGGAGGCCGCGGGCGCCTCCGGTGTGATCATCTTCAACGAGGGTCAGGCCGGTGAGGGGGCCGCCGACCGGCGGGGACCGCTGAACGGCTCGCTCGGCGACACGACCACGCGTGTCCCCGTCGTGGGCACCACCTTCGCCGTCGGCCAGGAGCTGGCCACGCCGGGGTCCCGGGCCACACTCTCCGTCACCGCCGAGGGCGACCCGCACAGGAAGACCCGCAACGTGATAGCCGAGAGCCCCTGGGGCGACTCCCGCAGGGTCGTCATGCTGGGCGGCCACCTGGACAGCGTGCCGACGGGACCCGGCGTCAACGACAACGGCTCGGGCAGCGCGGCCGTGCTGGAGACGGCCCTGCGGGCGGGCGGCACGCCGACCAGGAACAGGCTCAGGTTCGCCTTCTGGGGGGCGGAGGAGCTGGGGCTGCTCGGCTCCCAGCACTACGTGGCCGCGCTCTCCCCCGGGGAGAGGGCCAGGATCAGGCTGTACCTCAACTTCGACATGATCGCCTCGCCGAACTTCGTCTACGGCATCTACGACGGTGACGACTCCGACCACACGGGCGCCGGGGCCGGTCCCGCCGGATCGGGTGAGATCGAGAAGCTGTTCGAGACGTACTACGCCTCGGTCGGCCAGCCGTACAAGGGGACCGACTTCACCGGGCGGTCCGACTACGGGCCCTTCATCGCGGTCGGCATCCCGGCGGGCGGGTTGTTCACCGGCGCCGAGGGGATCAAGACCGCCGAGGAGGCCGCCACGTTCGGCGGTGAGGCGGGGGTCGCCTACGACCGGTGTTACCACCAGGCCTGCGACACCCTGGCCAACATCGACGACAGGGCTTTGGCGGTGAACAGCGGTGCCATCGCGACGGCCGCGGCCGTCTACGCCCGCAGCCCGATCCTGCCGGGCGGCACCGCCTCAGCGGCGCCGGGCAGGATGAACGTGGCCCCGGCGTGGCGGGACGCGGTGTCGCGGTGACGGGCTGACCTCAAGGGGGGTACGGCCGGCGAGCCGTACCCCCCTGGCTAGAGTCTGGGCATGGCAGTGGGTGAGCGGGGGGAGCTGCGTGTCCTGGGGGCCTGTCCGCTGGACTGCCCGGACACCTGTTCGTGGGTGGTGACCGTCAGGGACGGCAAGGCGGTCGGGATGCGCGGCAACCCGGAGCAGCCCTACACGCGCGGCGCGCTCTGTGTGAAGGTCAACCGCTATCTCGAACACGCCGGGGCCTCCGACCGCATCCTTTACCCCATGCGCCGGGTCGGCCCCAAGGGTTCGGGCCGTTTCGAGCGGATCAGCTGGGACGAGGCTCTCGACGAGATCTCCGTACGGCTGCGCGCGATCGTGGACGAGCACGGCGGCGAGGCGATCTGGCCCTACCTCGGCACCGGGACGCTCGGCCACATCCAGGGCTGTGAGGGGGTCGCGGGCCGCCGGTTCTGGAACGTCCTGGGCGCCTCCCGGCACTTCCTGAACATCTGCTCGACCGCGGGCAACGCCGGTCTGCGGCTGACCAACGGCACCCCGGGCGGGATGGACCCCGAGACCTTCGCCCTGTCGCGGCTCATCCTGCTGTGGGGCACGAACACCCTCACCAGCGGCCACCATCTGTGGCGGTTCATCCAGGAGGCGAGGGCGGCCGGGGCGTACGTCGTGGCGATCGACCCGATCCGCACCAGGACCGCCGAGCAGGCCGACCTCCACCTGCCGATCAGGCCGGGCACGGACGCCGCCCTGGCGCTCGGGCTGCTGAACGTGGTGTTGTCCGAGGGTGCGCAGGACGACGCCTTCCTGGCCGAGCACACCAACGGCTGGGAGGACTTCCGGGCGGAGATCCTGCGTCACCCGCCCGCCCTCGTCGCGGAGATCACCGGCCTGCCCGAGGCCGACATCCGCTCCCTCGGCGTACGGCTCGCGCACACCCGGCCGACCGGCATCAGGGCCACGATGGGCGTCCAGCGGCACGCGGGCGGCGGTACGGCGATGCGGACGATCGCGGCCATCCCGGCGGTGACGGGCGACTGGCGCCATCCCGGCGGCGGGGTCGCCTACTCGACCAGCGGCCACATCCACCTGAACATCGACACCCGTGACGACCTGCTGGCGGCGCCGGTCAGGCGGCTCACGATGACCAGGCTGGCCGACGGGCTCGACGAGTCGGTCAAGTGCCTGTGGGTCTACGCCGCCAACCCGGTCGGCTCGACCCCCGACCAGAACCGTGTCCGCGAGAGGCTGGCGCGTGAGGACCTGTTCACCGTCGTGATGGAGCAGTTCCCCACCGACACCGTCGACTACGCCGACATCGTGCTTCCGGCGACGATGCAGATCGAGCACACCGACCTGCACGCGGGATACGGACACATGTATCTCGTGTGGAACGAGCCCGCGGTCGAGCCGCCGGGTGAGTGCCTGTCGACGACGGAGACGTTCCGCCGCCTGGCCGGGCACATGGGGCTCACCGAGCCGTCGCTGTACGACTCCGACCTCGAACTGGCCGAGCAGCTGCTCGCCTCCGGGCATCCCTCCCTCGACGGGATCACGGTCGACCGGCTGCGCAAGGAGGGCTGGGTCAGGCTCAACGTGCCCCGGCCGTTCGTCCCGTTCGCCGACGGCTTCCCCACGGCCTCGGGGAGGCTGGAGTTCGGTTCCGGTCCCGCCTACGTGCCGCCGCGTACGGCCTCGGCCGCGGGCGGTCCCTATCCGCTGGCCCTGGTCACGCCCGCGCCGCACACCTTCCTCAACACCACCTTCGGCAACAACCCCGAGCTGCTGCGCCGTTCGAAGGGGCCCCGGGTGGTGGTCAACCCCGAGGACGCCGCGTCCAGGGGGCTGCGCGACGGGCAGCGGGCCCGGGTGTTCAACGCGGTCGGCGGCTTCGAGGCCGTGGTCGAGATCAGCGACCGGGTACGGCCCGGCGTCGTGGCCTCGACGAAGGGGCACTGGCGCAAGCTGAGCCCGGGGGGTTCGACGGTCAACGCGGTTGTCGAGGAGTACGACGCCGACCTGGGCAGGGGGGCCGTCTATCACGACAATCCGGTCGAGGTGATGCCCGTTATGTCTGAGACGACATAGGTAAAGCTACGGTGCCGCATTAGGGGTGCCCCGTGAGATCCTTCCGCGGTGACCTCAACTCTCGGATACGCGATCCTCACAGCGCTGGCCCGCCGACCGAGGTCCGGATACGAGCTGGCCACCGCCATGGGACATCCGCTGGGATGTTTCTGGACGGCCCGGCACAGCCAGATCCACCCTGAGCTGCAACGGCTGGTCGCGGCGGAACTGGTCACCTTCGAGCAGGTCCCGGGTCCCGGCCCGCAGCGCAAGAAGATCTACTCCATCACCCGGCTGGGGACGAGGGAGCTGCGCGAGTGGGTCATCGAGCCCCCGCAGTCCCGTCCCGAGCGTGACGAACTGCTGCTGAAGTCCTACGCCGCCTGGCTCGCCGACCCGGCCGAACTGATCAAGCTCTTCCAGATCCAGCTTGAGGAGCACGAACGGCGGCTGGCGACCTACGAGGACGAGCGCTCGGCCTTCTCCAGCGCGCCCGGCCGCGAGAGCCGCCGCTTCGGCGACTACGCCACCCTGTGGTACGGCATCAGCTACGAGAACCACCGCATCGCCTGGTGCCGCTGGATGATCGACCAGCTCCGCGCGCGTTCCGCGCGCACGTCACGCCTCCGCAAGACCCCGGCCCCGGCGGCTGTTGCGGTTGTCCCCGCTCCGCCGGTGCCCTCGTTCGACGTGAGCCCGCGCTTCGGTGCGATCCCGCGCTTCGACATGGGCGCGGAGTTCGGGGTCGGCGCGCAGTTCGACGTGGGCGCGCAGTTCGGGGTGAGTCCGTGACCCGCTGTGGGTCCCGCCTCTCAGCTCAGCGCGAGCTTGTATCCCTCGTGTGAGGCGACGAAGCCGAGGGAGTCGTAGAAGCGGTGCGCGTCCTTGCGCGCCTTGTTCGTGGTGAGCTGGACCAGGGCGCACCCCCTGGCCCGGCCCCGCTCGACGGCCCAGCGCAGCATCTGCCCGCCCAGTCCTCTGCCGCGCAGGCCGGAGGCGATCCTGACGGCCTCGATCTGCATCCTGAGCGCTCCCCCACGGGAGATCCCCGGGATGTAGGTGAGCTGCATGGTGCCGACGACCTCGCCGTCCAGTTCGGCGACGATCAGCTCGTTGCCCGGGTCGGCGTCGATGGCCTCGAAGGCCGCCCGGTGGGCCTCGCCGTACTCCCCCTGTTGGGCGCCGGAGGTCGAGTCGTCGGCCAGCAGGGCCAGAACCGTCGGGACGTCCTCAAGGGTCGCGACGCGAAAGGTCAGATAAGGGTTCACCGGCATGCCGTGAGCCTACCGAGGCCCGGTCCTCAGGGGCCGGGCCTCGGCAGGCGTCAACACGGACATGCGGGCCTCGACGTGAGCGGCGTTCGAGTCGACGGCCCGACGTGGGCCAAGTGGCCGAGCGGGCTCTCAGCAGCCGGCCGAGCCGACGTACGTGACCGGCCAGTTGACCGTCGTCTTCGAGACCTGGCCGATGGCCACGCAGGGGCCGGTGATCAGGATGTTGCCGGTGTAGTGCTGCGCACGCACGACCACCAGGTGCCGGCCCGTGCCGGAGGTGCAGAGGCTGGACGCCCAGTTCGATCCCTGCTGCACGGTGCAGCCGGAGGGGGCGGCCATGGCCGAGGTGGGGGTGAGGGCCAGAACGCCCAGGCAGAGGGCGGCAGAACTGGCGAGGGTCACCGCGCGACGACGAAAGCTCACGACGAATCTCCTAGAAGGTGGGGGGCTAGAAAGCTTTCCTTTAGGAAAGTTTCCTAATTGAATCCTAAATCGGGACTTAGGGGCAGTCAACAAACGTTCAACATTCGCCGCGTCGCCCCGCCCGGCGGGTAGGGGACGGATCAGGGTTGCTCCCCGATGCGAAGAAGGGGGCCGACGGGGCAGTCTTGGGAACATGAACGACGAACTCACTCGACGTGACGAGATGTCCCTCGCCGGCGCGGCCCTGCGGGGAGCCCCCTGGAGGGCGGCGGCGGTGACCGGGGGCGCGACGGCGGCCGTCAGCTTCGGCCTGGGGGTGATCCTGCCGGGGGCCGCGGACCTCACCTGGGCGCTCTGCCTGGGGATCACGCTGTTCACCCTGGTCGCGGCGATCGGATCGGTCGGCAGGCCGGGCTCGGGTGACCGGGTGACGCGGCAGGCCAGGCTGTGGGCGCTGCGCAGGCCGTGGCGGTTCTCGCTCTACCCCGCGCTCGGCGCGGCGGCGCTCATGTATCCGGTGCAGCTCATCGTGGACGACCAGGGCGTGTTCGGCGCCGCGTTCGACGCGCTGCAGGGCGGCGTCGTGGTGTATCTGATCACCGCGTTCCTGGCCCTGACGCTCAGGGGACGCGGCGAGCGCCCCTCGCTGCCCCACGGGCACTGACCGGACGGCTCGGCGGAACGTCCCGGGACCGGTGGAAGGCCCCGGGAGGCCCCGCTCGTCACAGGGATCTCACGACTGCTTCTCGTAGTCGGCGCGGCAGACGCAGAACTCGTTGCCCTCGGGGTCCAGCATGGTCACCCAGCCGGTGCCGTCGGGGTTGCGCCGGTCGTCGTGGACCGTGGCGCCGAGCCCGGCCAGCCTCTCGACCTCCTGGTCGCGGGTGGTGCCGTCGGAGCCCGTGACGTCGAGGTGGACGCGGTTCTTGACCGACTTGCCCTCGGGAACCCTGATGAACAGCAGGTTCGGCTCCCCGCAGACGAGGACCTCGTCGCCGTCGGGTTCCGTCTCCGGGTGGATCTCCCAGCCGGTCGCCTGGCTCCAGAAGGCCGCCAGCTCGTGCGGCCGGGCACAGTCGAATGTCACATAGTGCACGTTAATCATGCCCTCAGCCAATCGCGACACCGTCTATCGCGTCAAACCGGTTTCCCCTAGGGGCGGTCAGTGGCCGCCCCCCGCGAGGTTGAGCCCGATGACGCCCGCGAGGATGAGGACGATGGAGATGATCTTCAGGGCCGAGGCGTCCTCGCCCAGGAGGACGATGCCCAGGGCGGCGGTGCCCACGGCGCCGATGCCGGTCCAGACGGCGTAGGCCGTACCGACCTCCAGGCTCTTGAGGGCCAGTGAGAGCAGACCGAAGCTGAGCACCCCGAAGACGACGACTCCGACACTCGGCAGCAGCGAGGAGAACCCGTTGCTCAGCTTGAGCGAGTAGGCCATCGCGATCTCGAACAGACCGGCGACGACAATGAGGATCCAAGCCATGACGACTCCCTGAAGCGTCGTCTTTTCGGACCGGGTACGGCGCGTCTCGTCCGGGAGCGTCTCGACTGAGAGCTCTATCCGGGCAACGCCTCCGATGTCGGCCCGATTCCCGTGTCCCACCACAGGGTGAACCACCGCTCGCGGGGAAGCGGCCACATGTCGAGCCGGATCGCCGCCGCGACGACCTCGTCCGCCCGCCCCGGGTCGAGGCAGAGTCTTCTGCAGGCGCTCTCCGCCAGGCCCTCCGGTGTCGCGAAGCGGGACAGCGGGGCCAGGCGCGCCTCGTGCCGCACCCGGTGACCGAGCGCCTCGGCGACCGCGATCACGTCGTGGACCGTGGGCCGGTCCGGGCGGACGATCCCGTGGAAGTGGGCCCACAGGGGGTTGAGCCAGGTCATCGGGTGGCGTTCGGTGAGTTCGACGACGACTCTGAGGCGGGCGTGACCGGACAGTTCGGTGAGGAAGGCGGCCAGGTCGGGCACGTTGTAGACGACGTGGGCGCAGACCGCCACGTCGGCGACCGGGGTCACCGGCGCGACGTCGGGCCAGCGGCCGGTGACGATCCTGAGCGGCACTCCGAGCGCGGCGGCCCGTGACTCCAGTTCGGCGAGCATGCCGGGCGAGGTGTCGACCGCGACCAGCTCTCCCATCCGCCCGGCCAGCGGGAGACCGGCCGCCCCGGTGCCCGCGCCGACGTCGAGCAGGACGCCCCCGGGCGGCAGCGCCTCGGCGACCCGGTCCAGGGTCGGTCCCTGCGGTTCGGCGAGCGCCCGCTCCGTCCGCTCGGCGAACCGCGCGGGCGAGTGCCCCCAGGGGTCGGTCCGCGCCTTCGCCGCGATCTCGTCGGGGATCGCCCACAGCGCGAGGTCCGCACGCCACCGCTCGTCCATGGCAGGAGCCTAACCCGGGGGTGACGACCGTCCCTGTCAAGGCCGCGTGTCGGCCCGGGGGCGCGGCCTCGTCCGAGCGGGCCGGTACAGCTCCCTTTCCCCGAGGAATGTGACAAACGTCCTTACCGCTCCAGTTTTTAGGGGTTACTGGCGGGTAGCATCAGGGGTAAGGTTACTGATGAGTAGAGAAAAAGCCCGGTCCCCCGGTTTCAAGGAGCAGATCCCATGGGCCACTACAAGAGCAACCTCCGCGATCTGGAGTTCAATCTCTTCGAGGTGTTCGGCCGCGGGGACATCCTGGGTACCGGCCTCTACGCGGACATGGACGAGGACGTCGTGCGCAGCGTCCTCGACGAGGTCAACCGCCTGGCGACGGGGGTTCTGGCCGACTCCTTCGAGGAGGGCGACCGCACGCCGCCCGTCCTGGACCCGGAGACCGGCGCGGTGACGATGCCGGAGGGCTTCAAGCGGTCCTTCGCCGCCTACCGCGAGGGCGGCTGGACCAACATCGGCCTGCCCGCCGAACTGGGTGGCCCCGGCCTGCCGCCCAGCGTCAACTGGGCGCTCGCCGAGATGATCCTCGGCGCGAACCCGGCCGTCTGGATGTACGCCAGCGGACCCGCCTTCGCCTACGTGATGCACCTCATCGGCACCGAGGACCAGAAGCGCTTCGCCGAACTGGCCATCGAGCGGACCTGGGGCGCGACCATGGTCCTCACCGAGCCCGACGCGGGCTCCGACGTGGGCGCGGGCCGTACGAAGGCGATCAGGCAGCCCGACGGCACCTGGCACATCGAGGGTGTCAAGCGCTTCATCACCAGCGCCGAGCACGACCTGGCCGACAACATCTTCCACCTCGTGCTTGCCCGCCCCGAGGGGCACGGCGTCGGCACCAAGGGCCTGTCGATGTTCCTGGTCCCGAAGTACCACGTGGACCTGGAGACCGGTGAGCTGGGCGAGCGCAACGGCGTCTACGTCACCAACGTCGAGAAGAAGATGGGCCTGAAGGTCTCCACGACCTGCGAGCTCACCTTCGGCGAGCGGCACCCGGCCGTCGGGACGCTGATCGGCGACGTGCACGAGGGCATCAAGCAGATGTTCATGATCATCGAGCACGCCCGGATGATGGTGGGGACCAAGGCCATCGCCACCCTGTCGACCGGTTACCTGAACGCCCTCGAATACGCCAGGGCCAGGGTGCAGGGCGCCGACCTCACCCAGATGACCGACAAGGCCGCCCCGCGCGTGACCATCGTCCACCACCCCGACGTGCGCCGCGAGCTCATGCTCCAGAAGTCGTACGCCGAGGGCATGCGGGCGCTGGTGATGCTGACGGCCACCTACCAGGACGCGGTGCAGGCCGCCCGCTTCGAGGGCCGTGAGGACCGGCACGCCGAGGCGATGAACGACCTGCTGCTGCCGCTGGTCAAGGGGGTCGGGTCCGAGCGGTCCTACGAGCTGCTCTCCCGCTCGCTGCAGACCCTGGGCGGCTCCGGCTACCTGCAGGACTACCCGTTCGAGCAGTACATCAGGGACGCCAAGATCGACTCCCTCTACGAGGGCACGACCGCGATCCAGGGCATGGACCTGTTCTTCCGCAAGGTCCTGCGCAACCAGGGGGCCGCGCTCGGCGCGCTGTACGGCGACATCAAGGCCTTCGCCGCCTCCCAGGCGGGCAACGGCCGCCTCAAGGAGGAGCGCGGACTGCTCGACGAGGCCGCCGACGAGGTCAAGGCCATGGCCGACACGATGGCCGGCTGGGCGATCTCCTCGCTGGAGACCCCCGAGGAGGTCTACAAGGTCGGTCTCAACAGCACCCGGTTCCTGCTCTCCCTGGGTGACCTGGTGATCGGCTGGCTGCTGCTGCGCCAGGCCGAGGTGGCCCTGGCCGCGCTCGGCTCCCCCGGCAGGGACCAGGCGTTCTACGAGGGCAAGGTGGCCGCGGCGTCGTTCTTCGCCAAGACCGTCCTGCCCCGGCTGGCCGCCGAGCGCCGCGTGCTGAGCGAAACCGACCAGAGCCTGATGGAGCTGTCCGAAGAGGCGTTCTGACCACCCGGCCGTGGAGGGTCGTCCCGTTTCCGGGACGGCCCTCTTCCGTGTGTGCGATCACCCCGGAATCGAGTTATTCTCATTATGAGATTATCTTGACCCGGGAAGGGCGTGTCGTGGACGAGAAGGAATCGGCGTTCCTGGCGGAGTACGACCCCAGGGACTATCCCCCGGTCGCCGTGACGGTGGACGTGGTCGCGCTGACCATCCGCGCGGGTGTGCTGCACGTGCTGCTGGTCGAGCGGGGCCGCCCTCCCCAGCAGGGACGCTGGGCGCTGCCGGGAGGGTTCATCAGGCCGGGCGAGGACCTGCCCGAGGCGGCCAGGCGGGAACTGGCCGAGGAGACCGGGCTCGCCCCCCGCGTCCACATCGAACAGCTGGCCAGCTACGGAAGCCCGGACCGGGACCCGAGGATGCGGGTCGTCTCGATCTCCTACCTCGCCTTCGCCCCCGATCTGCCCGACCCCAGGGCGGGCTCCGACGCGGCCTCCGCCGCCTGGCACCCGGTCTCGCGCCCGCCGGAGCTGGCCTTCGACCACGCGCGCGTCCTCGCCGACGGCCTCGAACGGGCGCGGGCCAAGCTGGAGTACACGCCGCTGGCCACGACGTTCACCGGGGAGACGTTCACGATCTCCGAGTTGCGCGGCGTCTACGAGACGGTGTGGGGCGTCCCGCTGCACGCGGGCAACTTCCACCGCAAGGTCCTCTCCGTGCCCGGGTTCGTCGAGGCCACCGGGCACAGCACGGTGAGCGGCGGCTCCCGGGGCGGGCCACGTGCCAAGCTCTACCGCGCCGGGGACGCCCGCCTGCTGCACCCCGCCCTGCTGCGGCCCGCCGAGCAGGAGGGCACCCGATGACCACCCCGGCCGAGGCGATCGCACTGGTCTCCGCCGCCCGCGTCCCCGCGGACCTGTTCGGCGGGCCGACACCACGGCGGACGTACCGGAGACTGGCCCGGCTGCTGCACCCCGACCTGACGCCGGGTGCCGAGGCCGCCGGGGCGTTCGCCAGGCTGGCGAGCCTGTGGGCCGAGCACACCGGACACACCCCCACGGACGACCTGGCCGGAACGGTGGTCGGAACCCGCCACGTCGGGCGGCTGCTCCACGAGGGCGCGACCGCCCTGCTGTACGACTGCGCCCCCGGCGCCCTGCTCAAGATCCCGCGCGGTCCCGCGGACAACGACCTCATGCGGCGCGAGGCGCAGGCGCTCAGGACGATTGAACGGGAGGGCGATCCGACGCTGCTGCCGTACGTGCCCCGGCTGGTCGACTCCCTCCGGCACGGCTCCGGCGACGCGCGGCGGCGGGCGAACGTGATCAGCCGGGTCCCCGACGGGTTCGTGAGCCTGGCGGAGATCGCGCGGCGGCGGCCGGTACTCGACCCGAGGGACGCGGCGTGGATCTGGCGGCGGCTGCTGGTCGCGATCGGGGCGGCGCACCGCGCCGGGGTGGTGCACGGCGCGGTGTTCGGCCACCACGTCCTGGTCCACCCGATCGACCACGGTCTGGTGCTCGTCGACTGGAGCCAGTCGGTCCCGCTCGGCAGCCCGTTGACGGCCCTGGTCGCCAGGCACCGTGACGACTACCCGCCGGAGGTCCTCACCGGGGCGCCCGCGACCGAGACCCTGGACATCAGGCTCGCCACCCGCTGCGTCGCCGCCCTCATGGGGGACCGGGTGCCCGGTGCGATCGGCCGTTTCGTGCGGGGCAGCCTGGTCGCGCCGCCCCGGGACGCCTGGCGGCTGCTGGGTGAGCTCGACGAGTTGCTCGACGATCTCTACGGTCCCAGGACCTACCGTCCGCTGAACCTCTGAGGTCCCTCAGACCGAGGCGAACAGTTCGACGGTCCTGGCCCGTTCGCGCTCGTCGCCGAGCGGGTTCACCAGCAGCTCCGTCGTCCCGGCGTCGGCGTATCGCCGTACGGCCCGCGCCACGCTCTCCTCGTCGCCCGCCAGGACCGTCTCGTGGACGCCCGACTTGCCCTGCCGATCGAGCATGGCCCGGTAGCTGGGGAGTTGGGCGGCGAACCCGACCCGCTCGGCCACCCCGCGCCTGATCCCCTCGGGGTCGGCGGTGACGCTCGCCATCACCGCGGCCACGACCCTGGGGGCGGGCCGTCCCGCCTCCTCGGCCGCGCGGGTGATCGCGGGCCTGACGTGGTCGGCGATCGCCTCGGGCCCCGTCCACACGGTCACCGTGCCGTCCGCGAGCTCTCCGGCGACGCGCAGCATGACCGGGCCGAGCGCCGAAAGCAGCACCGAGGGCGCCTTCGCGCCGGGCACGTCCACCCGCCCCGAGGCGGAGACGGTCTCCCCGTGGTGGTCGACGGCCTCCCCGCGCAGCAACGGCCGCAGCACCGACAGGTACTCCCTGATGTGCCGGGCGGGCCTGTCGTAGGAGTAGCCGAACTGTCCCTCGATGATCTGCCGGTGGCTCGGCCCGACACCGAGGGTGAGGCGGTCGCCGCCGGCGGCCTGCACGGTGAGCGCCTGTCCGGCCAGTGCGAGCGGATGCCTGGGGTAGGTCTGCACGACCGCCGTTCCCAGGTCGACGCCGGGCACCTCACGCGCGGCGATCGCCAGGACGGCGAGCGCGTCCCACGAGGTGAGCTGGCTGAGGAAGGCGCTGTCGAGTCCGGCGTCGGCCGCCTCCCGCACCTGTCCGATCATCGCGTCCAGGCTCAGCCCGATGCCGCTGATGTAGAGGCCTCTTCGCACGAATCCCCCAAAGTGAAGCGGATCTTCCGGTTCCGAAAGACCACGGTACATTAACCTGAGGCCGGAATTCCGGTTAACTCAGGAAGGACGGGCCGTGCGAGCCGACGCGCGACGCAACCGCGAACTCATCGTCACGACCGCGCTCGGCCTGTTCGCCGAACGCGGTGCCGCCGTCTCGATGGAGGAGATCGCCCGTGCGGCGGGACTGGGGGTCGGCACCCTCTACCGCCACTTCCCCGACCGGCAGGCCCTGGTCGAGGACATCGCCCTTGACGCGCTGCGCCGTCTCATGACCTTCGGCGAGACCGTGACCGCCGAGGGCATGACCGGCGACAGGCCGTGCTGGCAGTCCCTGCGCCTGGTCGTCGAGCACTGCGCCGGGCTCCCCCTGGCGCTGATCAAGGCCCTGTCGCCCGAGACGACCGCCAACCCCGAGCTGGCGCGGCTCGAACGCGACCTCAACGCCCTGCTCGAACGGCTGGCCAGGGGCGCCCAGGAGGAGGGGACACTGCGCGGCGACATCCCGCCCGGCGAGGTCGTCGGCCTGCTCAACGTGGCCGTCTGCCGCCCCGGCGCCCGCGCGGACGACCACCTCACCACCGTCATCCTCGACGGCCTCAGACGCTGACCCTCCCGTGACGGACCTCGCGGGTTGACGCGGCCCATCGTTATTCTCATAATGAGATTAACTCAACCTGAGAACAACCAAGGGGACCCACATGGGAAGCGGAATCTGGTCGACCGACGTCTACTCCGCCGCCGCGAGCTACCGCGCCGCCAAGGGCACCAGCGCCTTCGCCTACAGCGACAGCGGCGCGCGCGCCACGCACGAGGACCTCGACCCGTACGGCGTCGCCACCCGTGAGAGCCGTGACTCCGACGAGCACCCCGACAGCCTCGCCATCGCCGTCCTGTTCGACGTGACCGGCTCGATGGGCGGGGTCCCCCGTACGCTCCAGACCAAGCTGCCCGACCTGCTGGGCCTGCTGATGCGCAAGGGCTACGCCACCGACCCGCAGATCCTCTTCGGCGCGATCGGCGACGCGACCTGCGACCGCGCCCCGCTCCAGATCGGCCAGTTCGAGTCCGACAACCGGATGGACGAGGACCTCGGCAAGATCCTGCTCGAAGGCGGGGGCGGCGGCCAGAAGACCGAGTCCTACGAGCTGGCGATGTACTTCATGGCCAGGCACACCTCGATCGACTGCTTCGAGAGGCGCGGGCGCAAGGGCTACCTGTTCATCATCGGCGACGAACTGCCCTACCCGAAGGTCAGCCGCCGTCAGGTCCGCCAGGTGATCGGCGACTCCCCGCTGCGGGACATCACGACGAAGGACATCGTCACCGAGCTGACCAGGGCCTACCACGTCTACTACATCCTGCCCGCCGGGGCGAGCTACGCCGGGGACGGCCAGGTGCTGGCCGCCTGGCGCGACCTGCTCGGTCAGAACGTCCTCGAACTGGACGACCTGGACGCGGTCTGCGAGACCATCGCGCTCACCGTCGGCCTCGGCGAGGACGCCATCGACCTGGACGAGGGGCTGGACGACCTCGACGAGATGGGCTCGGAGGCCGGCCAGGCCGTGGGCAGGGCGCTGGCCCGTCTCGACCGGCGGACGCTCGCGGTGCCCGAGGAGCCGGGCGCCAGCGGCGTGATCCGGCTGTGAGGGGTACGGGCGTGCGCGAACACGTGATCGTCGCCGACCTCGGGTACGGCGACGCGGGCAAGGGGACCGTCGTGGACTGGCTCTGCTCACAGGAGCCGGTGCGGGCGGTCGTCCGCTTCAACGGTGGCGGGCAGGCGGCGCACAACGTCGTCCTGCCCGACGGGCGGCACCACACCTTCGCCCAGTTCGGGGCGGGGACGTTCCGGGGCGTGCCGACCCACCTGTCACGCTTCACGATCGTGGACCCGCTCGCCCTGGCCTCCGAGGCGGCGAACCTGGCCCGCCTCGGGGTGCCCGACCCGTTCGGGCTGCTCACCGTGGACCGGGACGCCCTGCTCGCGACGCCGTACCACGTGGCGGCCGGGCGGGCCAGGGAGCTGGCGCGCGGCGAGGACCGGCACGGGTCGTGCGGGATGGGCGTCGGGGAGACCGTCTCCTACGCCCTGGCGCATCCGGGCCTCGCGCCGACCGTGGGTGACTGCGCCGCCCCGGTACGGCTGGCCCGCAAGCTGCGCGCGCTGCGCCGGGAGGTCGAGGAGACCTGGTGGGTGGCCGGGCCGGTGGCGACGGAGCTTCCCCCGGTCGAGGACTGCGTCGCGGCCTACCGGGCGTTCGCCGAGCGGGTGACCCTCACCGGCCCCGCGCGGCTCGCGGCCCTGCTGCGCGAGGGACCGGTCGTCTTCGAGGGGGCCCAGGGCGTGCTGCTCGACGAGTGGCACGGCTTCCACCCGTACACGACCTGGAGCACGACGACCTTCGCGAACGCCCTCGAACTGCTCGGCGGGGCGGGTGCCGTACGGCTCGGGGTGCTGCGTTCCCACACGCCCAGGCACGGTCCCGGGCCCCTGGTCACCGAGGACCGGACGCTGCGGGTGCCCGAGCGGCACAACGGGACGGGGCCGTGGCAGGGGCCGTTCAGGGTCGGGCACTTCGACGCGGTCGCGCACCGCTACGCGCTGGCGGTCACCGGCGGGGCGGACGCGCTCGCGCTCACCCACCTGGACGTGCCGGTCTCGCGGATGTGCGTCTCCTACGACATCGGCGAGCCACCCGTGGGTACGGCGGGCGACCTCGACGGGCAGGCGAGGCTGACGGAACGGCTGCTGCGGGCCCGTCCCCACTACGTGGACGGTGTCGACGACTGGCCGGGGGCGGTCGAGGAGGCCCTCGGAGCGCCGGTGTGGCTCGGCTCCTGGGGCCCGACCTCGGCCGACAAACGCGCGTGGGTCAGATCGTGAACTGTACGGCGGCGCGGGAGGCCACGATGGGCTTGATGTGCTTGGCGATCACCGCCTGGTGCTCCGGGTGGTCCCGGTAGACCAGGAAGTCGTCGGCGTTGTCGAAGTCCGCGACGATGGCGAACTCGTGGTTGCCGGGGTTCACACCCGCGTCGGCCCCCAGCGTGTAGGCGCGGATCTCCGGGATGATCTCCGTCAGCCTGAGAAGCTCGGTCTTGACCGTCGCCTTCTGCTCCTCGGTCGTCCCCTCGGCCCAGGTGAACAGCACGACATGACGGAACATGATCTCCCCTTCGGTCGGATGCCCAGTAAGCGTACGGCCGCCCTTTACGCGGGACGAGCGCGGGGCGTCCCGCGGTATTCGGCGCGGCGACTCCCCCTCGCCCGAAATGCTCCGATATATGCCATTTATTTATTATTTATACAGATCTGTGCGCCTTTGCCAAACTATAAGTGCTTTGCGGTGTCGTGGTAGGTGCGTCTCCTGCGATGTTTGGGGTGTTCGAGCCCAGGAAGGCGAAATCGTCTTCCCGTGAAACCGGAGGATCGCATGGGATCGAAGACTGCTGCCTCGCTCTTCGCGAGCACCATGGGCGCGGGGCTCCTCGCCGGAGTCCTCATCGCCGGCCCGGCGGAGGCCACGACCACGCCCACAGCGGCGGTCCCGGCCGTCCAGACGTCCGTCTCGGCCGGATTCCTCACCGCGGGCTGCTGCCGGCGGCGCTGCTGCCGGTGCGGCTGCGGGTGGCGGAGTCGCTGTGGCTGGCGAGGCGGTTGCGGCTGGCGCGGCGGCTGGCGGTGGAGCAACTGGGGATGGGACGACGACTGGGGATGGTGACGGCGGTCGCGTTTCATCCCGTTCCGGCTTAGGGAAACCCATCGGGAAACGCCTCGCGTGAATCGGTGACTTCCCTCGGCCTCGCCGGAATTCGGGAATGAGAGGACCGGTCAGCCCCTGAGTGGACCCGTCCCCATCCGGGGGCGGGTTCGCCATGCCGTACGACCGAACCTGGTCCGCGTCCGCCCCGGAGCGGCACCGAGCACGACCGTGCGGGCCGTCCCGGGGACGAACCGCAGGTCATGGGTGAGCAGGATGGTCGTACGGCCCGCCATGAGACGGCCGAGCGGCTCCATGACCCGGGCGGCGGTCTCCGGGTCCAGGCCGGTCATCGGCTCGTCGAGGACGAGCACCGGGGCGTCACGCAGGATCGCCCTGGCGATGGCCAGGCGCTGGCGCTGGCCACCGGACAGCAGCCTGCCTCGCTGCCCGACCTGGGTGTCGTACCTCGCCGGGAGCCGCTCGACGAACTCGTGCGCCCCGGCCATGACGGCGGCCCTGACGATCTCGTCCATCCCACAGCCGGGACGGCCGTAGGCGATGTTGTCGCGTACGGTGCCGGAGAAGAGCAGGTTCTCCTGCTGCAGAACGGTCACGGCCTCACGCAGCGCCGTACGAGGAATGTCCCTGATGTCCACGCCGTCGAGCAGGACACGCCCCTCGGCCGGGTCGTGGAAGCGCAGCAGGAGTTTGGCCACGGTCGACTTGCCCGCGCCGCTCGGGCCGACGCACACGACCAGTTCGCCCGGTTCCGCGTGGAAGGTCAGGTGCCGCAGCGTGGGAGTCGACCTGCCCGGATAGGTGAAGCCGACGTCGGCGAAGTCGATCCGTCCCCGTGGCGGCGCGGCGGGCGGTACGGCCCCGGCGGAATCGGTGACCCGGGGCCGGATCCGCAGGATCTCGATCACCCGGTCGGAGCCCGCCGCGGCCTGGGAGACGGTCAGCGCGAGTTGCCCGAGCCCCTGGACCGCCGGGTAGAGGTAGGCGAGGTAGGCCGCGAAGGCGAGCAGCCCGCCGATCGTGAGGCGGCCCGCCATGATCTCCCACGCGCCGACCCCGATGACGACGAGCAGGCAGACGGTCTCGATGATCTGGACGACCGGCCCGTACAGCGCGGAGAGCCTGGCCTGGGTCACGTTGGCCCTCATCCAGGCGCGCCCCTGGGTGTGCAGCCGCCGCGCCTCGGTGCCCTGCCGGTTGAAGGCCTGCACCAGCGCCTGGTTGGCCAGGCCCTCCTCGATGACGCCGTTCATGACGCCGTTGCTGAGCCGCTCACGCGCGGCGGCCGTCCTGAGGCGCGAGGCGAAGAGCTTGGAGACGACCAGGAACGCCGGGACCATCGCGAACGTCACCAGCGCCAGGTCCCAGCGGGTCAGCAGGGCGGCCCCGGCGAAGAAGAACACGCTGACGGTCGTCGTGAGAATCCTGACCACACCGGAGCCGACCAGTTCCTCGATGGCCTCGACGTCGTCGGTGAGCCTGGCCATCAGGTCGCCGAGCCTGCGCCGGTCGAAGAAGCCGGGGGTCAGGGACTGCATGTGCGCGAACACCCGGTCCCGCAGGCGCAGCAGGAAGCGCTCGCCGCCGACGGCGGTGGCGTAGGAACCGAGGAAGGAGGCCAGCCCGGCGACGACCATCAGGCCGAGCCAGACGAAGGCGGGCTCCCAGAAGGCGTCCAGGTTCTGTCCCGCGAGGACCTCGTCGGTGATGCGGCCGAAGAGCCGGATCGCCCCGATCTCACAGAGGGCCGCCACGATCGCCAGCAGCACCCCGGCCACGAACAACCTGCGGACCCCCCGAGTGTGCGGCCAGAACCGCCCGAAGGCCTCCCTGATGGAGACGAGAGGGGCCGGTGGGGGGTCGTCCGGAGGACGTGCGGGGGTGGAAAAGGAGAACCGGCGGGTTACCCGCCGGTTCGTCGCTGAGGGAACTACCACCACCAGCCGCCCCAGCCCCAGCCACCACGGCGCCAGCCCCGGCCACCGCATCCGCAGCGACGGCGTCGGCAGCCGCCCCACGCGAGCGGGGCACCGCCGGCCGGGAAGAGCTTTTCGAGTCTCATTGGCTTTCCCTTCTGGTGGAACCTTTCGTGAATCTCCAAATCACGACACTAGCACCGATATATGCATTAACCACTAAATCCCCGATGAATGGATAACGTTTTAACCGGATATGTCATGACATCCTCCGACGCGCCACCGGCCACCCCAAGGGGAACATCACCGCAGGTCAAACCGACCCCACGGAGCACGCCGTACGGCAAAGCCCCTTCCCCGAAATCAGGGAGAAGCGGAACACCGGATTCACAGAAAGGTCATCGACCCGCACGGGAGCCCGGTCGCCGCGGACCGGTCCGCGGGCTTCACGCGTCAATCGAAACGCCCCGGGAAAGGCCACGGAAACGGCGGCGCCGCAAACGCCGGGTAAAAGGGGACGGGCCCGCCCCCGTGAGGGGACGGGCCCGTCGGGCCGGTGCGGGGGCTCAGCCCCAGGCGAGCATGCGCAGCGGGTCCTCCAGCATGGCGCCCACGTCGCGCAGGAAGAGCGAGCCCAGTTCGCCGTCCACGATCCGGTGGTCGAACGACAGCGCGAGCGTGCACACCTTCCTGGGCACGATCTGCCCGTCGACCACCCAGGGCAGGTCCCTGATCTGCCCGAAGGCCAGGATCGCCGACTCGCCCGGGTTGAGGATCGGGGTCCCGGCGTCCACCCCGAACACGCCCACGTTCGTGATCGTGATCGTGCCGCCCGACATGTCGGCGGGCTGGGTACGGCCCGCCCGCGCGGTCTCGACCAGCGCCCCCAGGGCGCGGGCGAGGTCGGGCAGCGACAGCGCGTGGGCGTCCTTGACGTTGGGCACGATCAGGCCGCGCGGGGTCGCCGCGGCGATGCCCAGGTTCACCCGGTGCTTGACCACGATCTCCTGGTTCGCCTCGTCCCAGGAGGAGTTGACCATCGGGTAGCGACGGGCCGCGACCAGCATCGCCTTGGCCACCAGCAGCAGCGGCGAGACCTTGACCTCGGCGAAGTCGTCGAGCAGCCGCAGCCGCCTGACGGCCTCCATCGTCCCGGTCACGTCCACCTGGAGGAACTCGGTGACGTGCGGCGCGGTGAACGCCGAGGACACCATGGCCTGCGCGGTCGCCCTGCGCACTCCCTTGATGGGGATGCGCTCCTCGTCGGGTCCCTGCGCCACGGCCGTCGCGCCGCGCCCGGGCGCGGCGACCGCGGCGTGGACGTCCTCCCGGGTGATGCTCCCGTTCGGGCCCGTCCCGGTGAGCGTGCCCAGGTCGACACCGAGGTCCTTGGCGAGCTTGCGCACCGGGGGCTTGGCCAGCACCGCGCCCCGCGCGGCACCGGACCCGGCGGGCGCGGCAGGCCCAGCGGGCGCGGCAGCGGGCTCAGCCTGCCGTACCGGAGCCGCCGGAGCCGGAGCCTCGACGGCCGCCGGAGCGGGAACCGGGGCGGTGGCCGCCGGAGCGGCGGACTTGCGGGGCCTGCGCTTGGCCGTACCCGGCTTGACGCCGTAGCCGACCAGCACGGGCTGCCGCTCCGGCTTGGGGATCGTGGGGACCATGTCCTCGGCGGGGGTCCCGGCCGGTGTCTCCGGAGGACCCGAGCCGTCGTCGACGGTGATGATCGGCTTGCCGACGTCGACGGTCTGCCCCTCCTCGGCCAGCAGCGCGGCGATCACCCCCTCGTACGGCGAGGGCAGCTCGACGATGGCCTTGGCCGTCTCGATCTCCACGATGATCTGGTTGACCTTGACCGGGTCGCCGGGCTTGACGTGCCAGCGGACGATCTCGGCCTCAAGCAGGCCCTCCCCCACGTCGGGGAGCTTGAACTCCTTCACGTCGTCTCCCCTCTAGAACGCGAACACGCGGTCGACGGCTTCGAGGACCCGGTCCAGATCCGGGAGGTAGTGGTCCTCCAGCCTTGAGGGCGGGTAGGGGGTCGAGGGCCCGCCGACGCGCAGCACCGGGGCCTCCAGGTTGTAGAAGCACCTCTCGGTGACCCTGGCGGCGATCTCGGCGCCGAACCCGTTGTAGACGGGCGCCTCATGGACCACGACGCACCGCCCGGTACGGCGCACCGACTCCACGACCCGGTCCACGTCGAGCGGGTTGAGCGAGCGCAGGTCGACCACCTCGACGGACCTGCCGTCCTCCTCGGCCGCCGTCGCGACCTCAAGGCAGGTCTTCACCATCGGGCCGTAGGCCAGCAGCGTCACGTCGCCGCCCTGCCGTACGATCCTGGCCTGGTCGAAGGGGGTCCAGTCGGCGGCGGAGGAGGCGGTGTCCACCTCGGCCTTCTCCCAGTAGCGCCGCTTGGGCTCGAAGAAGACGACCGGGTCGTCGCTCCTGATCGCCTGCTGGATCATGGTGTAGCCGTCGACGGGGTTGGAGCAGGCCACGACCCGCAGGCCACCGGTGTGGGTGAAGTAGGCCTCCGGCGACTCGCTGTGGTGCTCGACCGCGCCGATGCCGCCGCCACAGGGGATGCGCACCACGACGGGCAGCTTCAGCTTGCCCAGCGAGCGCAGCGGCATCTTGGCGAGCTGGGTGATGATCTGGTCGGCCGCCGGGAAGACGAAACCGTCGAACTGGATCTCGCAGACCGGGCGGTAGCCCCTGAGCGCGAGTCCGATCGCCGTGCCGATGATGCCGGACTCGGCCAGCGGGGTGTCGATGACCCGCTGCTCGCCGAAGTCCTTCTGCAGGCCGTCCGTGACGCGGAAGACACCGCCGAGCTTGCCGACGTCCTCACCCATGATCAGAACCTTGGGGTCGTCCTCCATGGCCTTGCGCATGCCCTCGTTGAGGGCCTTGGCCAGCGTGAGACTCGTCATCCCTCGAACCCCTCCAGGTAGGCGGCGAACTCCGCGCGCTCCTCCTCCATCAGCCGGTGCGGCTCCGCGTACACGTGGTCGAAGATCGCCAGTGGCTCGGGGTCCGGCAGGGCCAGACAACGCCTGCGGACGTCCTTGCCCAGCTCGTCGGCCTCGGCGTCGATCGCGTCGAAGAAGTCCTGGTCGGCGATCTCGTTCTTGAACATGTAGGCGCGGACCCGCTCGATCGGGTCCTTGAGCTTCCACGCCTCAAGCTCGCTGGCCACGCGGTAGCGGGTCGGGTCGTCGGAGGTGGTGTGGGCACCCATCCGGTAGGTGAAGGCCTCGATGAGGGTGGGTCCCTGGCCGGAACGCACGTCGGCCAGGGCCTTGCGGGTGACCGCCAGGCAGGCGAAGACGTCGTTGCCGTCCACCCGGACACCGGGGAAGCCGAAGCCGCTGGCCCTGCGGTACAGCGGGATGCGGGTCTGCTTCTCCAGCGGCTCCGAGATGGCCCACTGGTTGTTCTGGCAGAAGAAGACCACGGGGGCGTTGAAGACCGACGCCCAGATGAACGACTCGTTCACGTCGCCCTGGGAGGTGGCGCCGTCGCCGAAGTAGACCAGCGTCGCGTTCTCCGCGCCGTCGCGCTGCACACCCATGGCGTAGCCGACGGCGTGCAGGGTCTGGCTGCCGATGACGATCGTGTAGAGGTGGAAGTTGTGCTCAGCCGGGTCCCAGCCGCCGTGGTTGACCCCGCGGAACATGCCCAGGAGGTTGACCGGGTCGACCCCCCGGCACCAGGCGACGCCGTGCTCACGGTAGGTGGGGAAGACCATGTCCGTCGCGGCGAGCGCCCGTCCGGAGCCGATCTGCGCGGCCTCCTGACCGAGCAGGGAGGCCCACAGGCCGAGTTCGCCCTGGCGCTGCAGGGCGACCGCTTCCAGGTCGACGCGGCGCACCAGGACCAGGTCCCGGTAGAGACCGCGGATCTCCTCCGGGGTCAGGTCGATGTCGTAGTCGGGATGCTCGACCCGTTCCCCCTCCGGGGTCAGCAACTGGACGAGCTCCGCAGGTGCTTGCGCACCACGAGGGGCCTCGGCTGTCACGTGCCACTCCTGTGTGCTCAGGGCCTTGGGAGGTGGGTTCACCACCGCTGTCCGGCCGGTTAGCAGCGCATCCGATCCGACTGGTGGTGGTTCGTATGCGTTTGTGGACATCGTGGCAGAGGTCACATACCTGTGCGCAAGACCTGCCCCGACATCCATCTCGCCCCTTGTTCCCGCCGGATCACCCCTCTCACCCTCGCATGGACCGCTCCCTCGGCGCACGGACCGGTTCGTCGTGTGGAACGTGCCCGTCTCGCGGCCACCCGGGCCCCGGGACCAAACGTCCGGCGGAGCCCGTTACTCTTGAGGCGCCTAACCGTCCCCGCAGCGACCAGGAGGAACACCGTGGCGCGCGTCATCGTCGACGTCATGCTGAAGCCCGAGATTCTCGACGCGCAGGGCCAGGCCATCGCCCGCGCGCTGCCGCGGCTCGGCTTCTCCGGCGTCTCCGCGGTACGGCAGGGCAAGCGGTTCGAGGTCGAGATCGACGGCCCCGCCGACGAGGCCGCCCTGGCCGAGGTCAGGAAGATGGCCGAGACCCTGCTGGCCAACACCGTCATCGAGGACTACACGGTCACCGCCGAGGCGTGAGTTTTTGCGGCGCCTTCGGCACCACGGGCAGTGCCTTTTTGCGCCGCCTCGCGGCGGCGCGGGCTTGGGCGCTTCGAGCCAACGCTTTCCCTCGTCGCTCATCCGCTTCGCTCCTTCGCTCCTCGGTCCAAGCGTCGGCGCGCCCAAGCCGGGTTCTTTGCGCCGCCTGGCGGCGGCGCGGGCAGTGCCTTTTTGCGCCGCCTGGCGGCGGCGCGGGGCTTGGGCGCCTCAGGTCGGTGTCTTCCCTCGTCTCTCCGTCGCTGCGCTCCTGCGTTCCTCGGTCCAGACACCGACGCGCCCAAGCCGGAACTCCTCGCACACGGCGCCGGTAACCCGTACCTTTTGGCGTCGTGGGTTCGGGGTGGCTGTCACCGGGCGTCGAAGCAGTGATCCTGGACTGCGGCCTACACGGCGAAGATCCACACAGATCCCGGAACGCCCCTTATCTCAGGGGTAGATCCCTTACGCCCAGGTAGATCACTTTCTGGACCTGCCGTAATCCCACAGCTTGACCAACACTAAATAACATTAAGGTTATTTTGCGGTTAGCCCGGATTCCGCGGGGAAACCTTGACAGGGTGACGTCTGGCCCGGGAAGGGGGTCCGGTGGATATCGAGTTCTCGCTGGCTCTGCCGAGAGAGGCCGTCGGCATACCGATGGTCCGCAGAGCCCTTGGCGACTCGCTTCGCTCACTCGGCGTCACCGAAAGCTGCGTGTCCGACATCCTGCTCGCGGTCACCGAGGCGTGCGCCAACGCCGTACGCCACGGGGGCCCCGCCAACCGCTACGAGGTCGAGGTCGCGATCGGCTACGGCCGTTGTGACGTCCAGATCATCGACAGGGGGCAGGGCCTGGCCCGGCTTCCCGAGCACTACCCTCCGGGCGACACGGAGAACGGCCGGGGCATCCTGATCATGCAGGCCGTGGTCGACGAGATCTCCTTCGGCGTCACGCCGGGCCGGGGCACGACCGTGCACCTGCGCAAGCACCTCGACTGGGACGACGACGCCCTCCTGCTGCGCGAGAGCCTCGCCTGCGAGGGCCTCGTGCGCGAGGGGCTCATGTGTGACAACCGCGTGCGCGTCGGGCTGCCCCGCGAGGACCGCGTCCTCGCCGCGGTGTGAGAGACCCCACAGTTTCACCAGGTCACATGACTGAGAAGGCCTTGCCGTACGGCCCGGCGACCTGCGCGTGTGACCCGCTTGTCGGGAACGGATAGCCTGGGCGCACCGCCGCAGACCGCTGTCCACCGTGAGAGACGCCGGCGCGGCGCTCGTTTGTGGAGGGGAACGCTGTCATGAGTGCTGCCCGCGTGGGCGTCGTCACTTTTCCCGGGACTCTTGACGATCAGGACGCGGCGCGTGCCGTACGTCACGCGGGCGGCGAGGCCGTTCCGCTGTGGCACGCCGACCCTGATCTCAAGGAAGTGGACGCGGTCTTCCTGCCCGGTGGGTTCTCCTACGGGGACTACCTCCGGTGCGGAGCCATCTCCAGGTTCGCGCCCCTGATGGAGGAGCTGATCCCGGCGGCCAGGGCCGGGCTTCCTGTTCTGGGCACCTGCAACGGCTTCCAGATCCTCTGCGAGGCCCACCTGCTGCCCGGCGCGCTGATGCGCAACGCGGGGCTGCACTACATCTGCCGCGACCAGGGCATCAGGGTCGAGAGCACCGCGACCCCCTGGACCTCCGACTTCACCGAGGGCCAGGAGATCGTGCTGCCGATCAAGCACGGCGAGGGCCGTTACGTGGCCGACCAGGAGACCCTCGGTGCCCTTGAGGCCAACGGGCAGGTCGTCTTCCGCTACGTCGGGGGCAACCCGAACGGCTCGCTGAACGACATCGCGGGCATCAGGAACGAGGCGGGCAACGTCGTCGGCCTCATGCCGCACCCCGAGCACGCGGTCGAAGACCTCACCGGAGCCCCGAGCACCGACGGCCGGGGCTTCTTCACCTCCATCCTGAAGAAGCTGGTGAACCTGTGAGCGAGCACGAGACCCCGCGCCCCGAGGCGGTTCTGGACACCGTCAAGCGGGCCCAGGACACCCCCGACGAGCGGCAGCCGTACGCCGAACTGGGCATGAAGCTCGACGAGTACGACCGGGTCCGCGAGATCCTCGGCCGCAGGCCGACCAGCTCCGAGCTGGCCATCTACAGCGTCATGTGGAGCGAGCACTGCTCCTACAAGTCCTCCAAGGTGCACCTGCGCCAGTTCGGCACCAAGGCCCCCAAGTCGGAGGCCCTGCTGGTCGGCATGGGGGAGAACGCCGGCGTCGTGGACGTCGGCGACGGCTGGGCGGCCACCTTCAAGATCGAGTCGCACAACCACCCGTCCTACGTCGAACCGCATCAGGGCGCGGCGACCGGTGTCGGCGGCATCGTGCGCGACATCATGTCGATGGGCGCCAGGCCGATCGCGGTCATGGACGCCCTGCGCTTCGGCGGCGCCGACGCCCACGACACGCGGCGGGTGCTGCCCGGCGTGGTCGAGGGCATCAGCCACTACGGCAACTGCCTCGGGCTGCCCAACATCGGCGGCGAGGTCGTCTTCGACCCCTGCTACATCGGCAACCCGCTGGTCAACGCGCTGTGCGTCGGCCTGCTCCGCAAGGACCAGATCAAGCTGGCCACCGCTCCCGGGCCGGGCAACAAGGTCGTGCTCTTCGGCGCGCTGACCGGCCCCGACGGCATCGGCGGCGCCTCCGTCCTGGCCTCGGCCACCTTCGAGGACGAGTCGCAGGCCAAGCGTCCCAGCGTCCAGGTCGGCGACCCGTTCATGGAGAAGCTCCTGATCGAGTGCTGCCTTGAGCTGTACCAGGCGGACGTCGTCGTGGGCATCCAGGACCTCGGCGCGGCCGGTGTCTCGTGCGCGACCACCGAGCTCGCGGCCAAGGGCACCGGCGGTATGGACGTCAAGCTGGACCTCGTCCCGCTGCGCGATCCGTCGCTGCGGCCCGAGGAGATCCTGATGAGCGAGTCGCAGGAACGCATGATGGCGGTCGTCACCCCCGACGACATCGATGCCTTCATGGCGATCTGCGCCAAGTGGGACATCCCGGCGACCGTGATCGGCGAGGTCACCGACGGCGGACGCCTGGTGATGACCTGGCGCGGCGAGACCATCGTGGACATCCCGCCGGGCACCGCGGCCGACGAGGGCCCCGTCTACGAGCGGCCCTTCCACGAGCCCGCCGGGCAGGCCGCCCTGAACGCCGACGTGCCCTCCCGCCTGGCCCGCTCCGAGGACCTGCGCGCCGCGCTGCTGCGGCTGCTCGGCTCGCCGAACCTGGCCTCGAAGGAGTGGGTCACCTCCCAGTACGACCGCTACGTCCGGGGCAACACCGTGCTGGCCCAGCCCGCCGACGCCGGGGTGCTGCGCATCAGCGAGGTCATGCCCGGCGCCGAGGAGACGACCAGGGGCATCGCGCTCGCCACGGACGGCAACGGCCGCTACGCCAGGCTCGACCCGTACGCGGGCGCGCAGCTCGCACTGGCCGAGGCCTACCGCAACGTCGCGGTGACCGGGGCGACCCCGCTCGCGGTGACCAACTGCCTCAACTTCGGCTCCCCCGAGGACCCCGAGGTCATGTGGCAGTTCGCCGAGGCCACCCGGGGGCTCGCCGACGCCTGCAAGGCCCTCGGGGTGCCGGTGACCGGCGGAAACGTCTCCTTCTACAACCAGACGGGCTCCACCGCGATCCACCCGACCCCGGTCGTCGGCGTGCTCGGTGTGATCGACGACGTGGCGAACCGGGTCCGTAGCGGCTTCACCGCCCCCGGCCAGAAGGTCCTGCTGCTCGGCGAGACCGAGGAGGAGTTCGGCGGCTCCGAGTGGGCGCACGTGGTCCACGGTCACCTGGGCGGCCTGCCGCCGAAGGCCGACCTGGAGGCCGAGCGCGCCCTCGCCCTGGTCCTCACCGAGGCCGCCTCACGCGGCCTGCTGACCGGCTCCCACGACCTGTCCGACGGCGGTCTTGCGATCGCCCTGGCCGAGTCGGTCCTCGCCCAGGGGATCGGCGCGACGGTCACCCTGCCGGACGACGACTCCTTCGTCGCCCTGTTCAGCGAGTCGTCGGCCCGCGCGCTGGTGACGGTCGCCCCGGAGTCGTTCGAGGCCTTCGCCGAGCTGTGCGCCGCCAACGACGTGCCCTGTCAGTGCCTGGGCCTCACCGGCGGTGACGCGCTGGTCGTGGAGAACGTCCTGGAGATCCCGGCCACCGAGCTGCGGGAGACCCACACCTCGACCCTCCCGGCCATCTTCGGCTGATCCATCCCCGTCGGGGGGTACGGCTCGCGGGCCGTGCCCCCCGACGGCGTTTCTCACGGTCCCCCGCGCCCCCGTGGCCGGGGACCCGCCGTGCCGGTCACCGCTCCTGCTCCGGTTCCGGCCTCTCGTGCCTGCCCGGTCTGGTCCGGGTCTCTGCCTGCTGCCTGGTCAGCGACGGTACGAAGTCCTTCTCCTCGACGGGCTTGCCCTCGTGCTTTCCCATGGAGGTTTCCCTTCTCGCGGGGCTCCCGGCATGACGTACTCACCGTGACTGTAACCTCGCTCCTCGTGTCCGGGGAGAGACAATCGGCTCCCCTACCGGCCACCGTCAGGCGAGGCTGTCCAGGTGTGCCCGCAGAACGTCGAGGCAGAGCTCGGGCGAGAGCAGGTCGGGATACAGGACGGTGTTCAGGCTGAGGCCGTCGAGCAGGGAGCTCAGCCGCTCGATCTCGATGTCGAGGTCCAGGCCGGGCCGCAGGGTCCCGGTGTCGATCGCGCGCCGGAGAACGCGCCGGACGAGGGCCCGCATCCCCGCCGCGGCCTCACGGGCGAGATCGGCGTCGATCGCGGGATGGGTCCTGGCCGCGGTGACGAAGTCGACGAAGACCGCGGCCTCGGCGCGGCGGGCCTCGTCGAGGGGCAGCAGTTCGGCGAACAGGTTCAGGGAGAGCCGGCGCCGCTGCTCTCCGGTGAGAGCCTCCAGGTCCCCCACCTCGTCGATGCGGCGCAGCAGCCGCCCCTCGACCCGGTCGAGCATGGACCGCATGGCGAAGCCCATCAGCTCCTGCTGGTTGGCGAAGTAGTGCCGCAGGGAGCCGATGTTCAGCCCGGCCTCGTCCGCGACCGCGCGCAGGGAGGCCGCCTGCAGGCCGTCCCTGAAGACGACTCTGAACAGCGCGTCCACGACGTCGGCGCGACGGGCGACCGGATCGACCTGCTTGGGCACACTTCTTTTTATCACACCTGTGATACCTTCGATTTATCACACCTGTGATAAATCGAAGGAGGAGCCGTGCAAACGGTGCTGACCCTGATGCTCGTCAGATTCGGCCTGATCGTGGGAGGGCTCGTGGTGGTCGCCCTGATCGCGTTCGGCGTCGCCGTCACGCTCAAGCGCCGGGGCAGGGGTGCCCAGGTCCGCCGATACGCCGAGGCCGCCGCCGGCTACCTCGAAACCCGTGCCACCGCACGGCCCGGGCGGGGAGGTTCCCGTGGACGGCTCGCCGGTGAGGCGGTCCGGTTCGCGGCCCGGTACCTGGATGACGGGCAACGCCCCAGGAACGACCGGTCCTTCGAGGACGACCAACGCCTTCGGGATGACCGGCCCTCCGAGGACAGTCGGCGCCTCGGGGACGAGCGGCACGGGAGGGACGACCGGTGAGCGGAGACGGGGGCTCGGAACTGCTCGACCACCTGCTGCACGACTTCATCGTCAAGGGGATCATCGTGGCCGTCGCCCTGGTCGTCCTCGCGGTGGGCATGGTGATCATCTGGCGGATGGCCGGGCGGAGCGGCCCCCGCGACCGCGACCGATGACACGCGAGGCACGGGGGCACTCGCGAGCGTGGGGCCTTCCGGGAGCCGAGGCCTGCCGAGCGCGGAGCGTTTCCGGACACGGGGGTTTCCCAGGCGCGGGGCTTTCCGGCGTGAAGGCCCAGGCGTGGGAGCCGTCCAAGGCGGGAACGAGAAAGGCCCCTCCCGGAGTGCGGCCGGGGAGGAGCCTTCCTGGTCCTGCGTGGGGCGCGGGTCGCGCCCCTTCTGTCCGTGAGTCGCGTGAGGCCGGGTGTCCCGACTCCGTCCTCACGCGACCCACCTGGCCCTGCCATTCGTACGGCGGGGGCCGAGGAAGGGCCTTCCGCATCCGCTACGCGGAGCCCTTCCCGTCGAGCTCTCCTGGATCAGGAGAGGCAGATCACATAGATGGTGCCGCTGGCGTTCTTGCCGGACACGGTCCAGCCGGTCGGGGCGCCGCTGCCGGCGTTGGGAGCGCTCGCGTAGATCTGAGCCGAGCCGCTTCCGCTCCCGAGGCTGTAGCCGCCGCCGGTGGCCTTGCCCGAGTCGCAGGTCACGGTCTTGGAGTTGCTGCCATAGCCGCCACCGCCGAAGCTGAACTGGGCGGTGTAGGTGTTCAGGGTGCCGGCGCCGCCGGAACCGGGCTCACCCTTCTCACCCTTCTGGCCCTGGGGACCCTGCGGGCCCGCGGGGCCCTGAGGACCCTGGTCACCCTTCTCACCCTTGGCACCGGGCCTGCCGTCCTCACCGGCCGGGCCCTGCGGACCCTGCTTGCCCTGAGGGCCTGCCGGACCCTGGTCTCCCTTGGGGCCCTGGGCACCGGGCTTGCCGTCCTCGCCCGGCTTGCCGTCCGCGCCGTCCTTGCCATCCTTGCCGGGAGCACCCTGCGGACCCTCAGCGCCCTTGGGGCCCTGCGGACCCGCCGGGCCCTGCTTGCCCGGCAGGCCCTGCTCGCCCTTGGGGCCCTGCGGACCGGCCGGGCCCTGGGCGCCGTCCTTGCCCGGGGCGCCCTGCGCGCCACGAGGGCCGGAGCTGGCGATGCCCTGGCTGACGTTGTTGCCGTCGCCCCAGGTCACTCGGATCTCGGTGGGCCTGCACACGGCGGACGGGTTCACGATGCGCGCGTAACGCGTCTTCTTGTTCACACAGGCGTGAATCTCGGAACCGGCCGTCGCTGCGACGGCGCTGCCGCCCACGGTGAGCATGGTTCCGGCCAGCACTCCGACGGCCACGACACTAAGCGTGCGGGCGCCCGGCACCTTGAAAGCCACAGGGCTTCCTCTCTGCTACACCAGTTACTGGTGTGTTGGAAGGGGTCATTTAGGACACGCTTAGACCGTTCCATTCGTTGTCACGCCAATCATCACGTTTTCGCATCACTCCCGCTTCGCCGTACCGAACGCCAGGTCAGGGGTGCGGAGGCATCTCACAACGGGCGTGCCGCACGGCGAGCCGCCATGACCTCGACGCCGCCGATCAGCAGGTCGACCCCGAAGGTGTCGTAGACCTCGGCCGAACAGCCGTCGACGAGCGGGGTGGCCATCTCCACGAGGTGCGGGTAGGACGCGCGGGGCAGCGACTGCAGATTGAGCCGTTTGATCCGCTTGGCCTCGGCCGCCTCGTGGTCCGACGGACGGCGCCGGTCGCGCGCCTCCCCTCCGGCGAGGGCGATCGCGCCCTTCAGGAGGTATCTGGCGACCAGGCAGCTCTCCTCGTAGGTGAACCCGGCCTGGTTGATCAGGCCGAGCGCGGTGTCCCACACCCGCAGGAAGCTCGGCACCTCCATCTGGTCCACCTCCTCAAGCACGGAGGCGGCGCACGTGTGCCGTCGCAGGACGCCGACCAGGTCCGCGACGAGGCCGCGCAGCCGCTCGTTCCACGGCCCCGTGGCGTCCTCCTGGGTCGCGAAGCCGCGCATCAGGTGGTCGCCCATGCCGACGGTCAACTGCTCCTTGTTCTTGAAATGCCAGTACAGGGCCATGGGAGTGACACCCAGGTCCTGGGCGAGCCGCCTGATCGTGACCGCCTGGAGTCCTTCGGCGTCACCGATGCGCAGCGCCTGGTCGATGACGGCGTCCCGGGTCAGTTTTCCCATCACGGTTGACAACTATACGCCGTACAAGCTCAACTATGCGATGTACATGTACAACGTATAAGTACGCCGTATAGGAGTTGACGTGACGACTGACCGCCGGTGGTGGGCGTTGGGAGCGATCTCGCTCGGGACGTTCATGACCTACCTCGACAACAACGTGGTGAACGTCGCGCTGCCGACGATCCAGCGGGACCTCGGGCTGAGCCTGTCCGGACTTGAGTGGATCGTCAGCAGCTACATCCTGGTGTTCGCCGGACTGATGCTGGCCGGAGGGCGGCTGGCCGACATCCTCGGCCGACGAAGGATCTTCGTGCTCGGGCTGAGCGTCTTCACCCTGGCCTCCCTCGCCGCCGGGCTGGCCACCACCGGCGGCCTCCTGATCGCCGCCAGGGCGGCCCAGGGCGTCGGCGCCGCCCTGCTGACCCCGACCGCGCTCGCCCTGATCAGGTCGGTCTTCCCCGACGCCAGGGAACGTGCGACCGCCATCGGCCTGTGGAGCTCCGTCGGCGCGCTCGCCCTGGCCCTCGGGCCGTTGACCGGCGGTTTCATCAGTGAGAACTGGCGGTGGGGCTGGATCTACCTGATCAACGTGCCCGTCGGGCTGGTGACCGTCGGCCTGACCCTCTGGGCGATCAGGGACACCCCCGACGGCCGTGTACGGCACAGCCTGGACATCCCCGGCCTGGTCACGTCGAGCCTGGCGATGTTCGCCCTGACCTACGGACTCATCGAGGGCGGCCGGGCCGGTTGGACCTCACCGGAGATCCTCGGCGCGTTCGGGCTGGCCGTCGCCTTCGCGATCGCGTTCGTCGTCATCGAGCGCCGGAGCCAGGAGCCGATGATCGACCTGTCGGTGTTCAGGTCACGGGTGGTCAGCGGCGGCATGCTCTCGATCGGGCTGTGGGCGTTCGGCGTGTTCGGGATCTACTTCTTCACCGCGCTCTACCTGCAGAACGCGCTGGGCTTCTCCCCCCTTGAGGCCGGGGCCTCCTTCGTGCCGATGGCCCTGGTGATGGCGGTGTCCGCCGCCCTGTCCGCCCGGATCAGCCAGATGATCGGCACCGCGTCGACCGTGGCGGCCGGACTCCTCGTGATGGCCGGGGCGATCTTCGGGATCTCCTTCGTCGGCGAGGGAGGCACCTTCGGCGACCTGCTGCCGTGGTTCCTGCTGTACGGCCTCGGCGGCGGCCTGCTCGTCCCGGTCACCACGGTCGTCCTGGGCATGCTCCCCGCGGACCGCGCCGGAATCGCCGCGGGCGTGCTGAACGTCTCCCGGGAGGTCTTCGGCCTGCTCGGCGTCACGATCCTCGGGGCCATCCTGAACGGCAGGCAGACGGCGTTCCTCGCGGACGGCGCGGGCCCGCTGACGGCCTTCCTCGACGCCTACCGGACGACCCTGGTGATCGCGGCGCTCATCGTGCTGGTCGGGGTGCCGGTCAGCCTGTTCTCCCTGCGCCGGTCCCGCTCGGGGCGGGACGGGGACAGGCCCGCGGAGGCCGTACCGGCGATGGCGCAGGGATGAGGAAGTACGGTGCCGCCCGCGGCCCCGCCCAGATGGGCGCGGGCGGCACCGGGATCATCGGGTCAGGAGCCGATCTTCCCGCCCCTCTTGTGCCAGGTGACCACCACGGCGGGGCGGGGCTGGCTGGTGCCCCCGTCCGGCCAGTGGCTGCTCGGCGCCTCCGGGGTGGCGCCGTTGGTCTCCCCGGGGTGCTGGACGGCCGTGAAGACACTGCGCTGGTCGGGGCTGACCAGGGGGCCACAGGTCTCCGCGCCGACCGGGACGCTCAGGAACTGCTTGAGGTGGCCGCGCTCGGGACCGCGGACCGGCATGACGAACAGGCCGTCGTGGGCGCCGAGCTGGTTGCCGTCGGTGGAGATCCACAGGTTGCCGTCGCCGTCGAAGGCGACGTTGTCCGGGCAGGAGATCGGCGAGACCTTCGTCTTGTCGAACCCGGCGAAGTAGGTCGCCGGGTCGTTCGGGTCGCCGCAGACCAGCGGCAGCGACCAGGAGAAGGTCGTGGCGCCCGCGTCGTCGCGCCGCTCCGTGATCTCCAGGATGTGGCCGTGCTTGTTGGCCGGACGCGGGTTGGCCTCGTCCACCTGCGCGGGGGTCCGGTTGGCGTTGTTGGTCAGCGCCACGTAGACGCCACCGGTGACCGGGTTGCGCTCCACGTCCTCGGGACGGTCCATCTTGGTCGCGCCGACCTTGTCCGCCGCGGACCGGGTGTAGACGAGGACCTCCTGGGCCGTCATGCCGGGCACGTGCGAGATGCCGCCGGTCACCAGCGGAATCCACTGCCCGGAGCCGTCGAAGCTCCCGTCTGAGGGCAGCTTGCCGCTGCCGTCGATCTCCTTGGCCGGGCTGTCCCCGGTGAACTTCGCGACGTACAGCGTGCCCTCGTCGAGCAGCGTCCGGTTGTGCCGGTCGAAGCCGGGGATGTAGCGCCTCTTCGAGACGAACTTGTAGACGTACTCGAACCGGGAGTCGTCCCCCATGTAGGCCACGACCCGGCCGTCCCTGGCCAGGGTGGTCGTCGCGCCCTCGTGGGCGAGCCTGCCCAGGGCGGTGCGCTTGATCGGGGTCGAGGTGGGGTCGAACGGGTCGATCTCCACGATCCACCCGAACCTGTTGACCTCGTTGGGGTGCTTGGCCAGGTCGAAACGCTCCTCGACCCGGTCGAACCTGCGGTTGCCCGCCGGGACGCCGGTCGTGGGGCTCACGCCGTACCGGGAGAGGTAGGGCTTCTGGGCCTCGGGGACGCCGTTGCCGTTGACGAAGTACTGGTTGAAGTTCTCCTCGCCGCTCAGCACCGTCCCCCACGGGGTCGTGCCGCCGGCGCAGTTGTTGAGCGTGCCGACCGGGGTGGTGCCCGCCGGGTCGGCCGCGGTCTTCAGCAGGTCGCCGCCCGCGGCGGGACCGGTGAAGCGCATCGGGGTCAGCGCGGTGATCCGGCGGTTGTAGCGGCGGCGTCCCCGGGTGACGAGCCGCCACTGTCCGGTCCCGCCGACCCGCTCGATCTCGACCACCGAGCCGCCGTGCGCGGCCAGCGCGATCCTGATCTGCTCCTCGGTCGCGGCGTCACCGTTGGTGTAACCGCGGAACATCAGGTTCTCGTCGGTGTACTCGTGGTTGACCCAGAGCAGGCCACGGTGGCCGCCCAGCGGGAAGAAGGTGACGAAGTCGTTGTTGTAGCCGAACTGCTTGGCCTGCGCGTCCGCGCTCTGGTTCTCGAAGTCGAAGGCGGGCGCGTCGGGCAGCACCGGGTCACCCCAGCGCACCACCGGCGCCGTCTCGTAGCCCTCGGGAACCGTCACCCTGTCGTCGGTGTTCGGCGGGACCGCGGTGAAGGTGAGCCTGCCGCCACCGTGACCCCCGTGGCCTCCCGGGCCGCCGTGGCCGGGACCGAAGGCCTGCGCCGCGTCGTCGGGGCCGGGAGCGGCCAGGGCCGGGGCCGCGCCCGTCGCGACGGCGCCGATCGCGAGCGCGCCGAGGGTGCCCGCGCGCAGCACCCCGCGGCGGGAGACGACCTCGGCGACCACGTCACCGAAGTAGGTGTTCTCGCTGGTGTTCTGGACGTCGTGAGCGCACTGGTTGCCGCAGCGGAACCAGCAGGTCAGCGCGCTGCGTCCACCCCCGTGAGGGTTGGCCAGCAGGGGGAGCGCTCTGCGCGGTGACACGTTCGCCACGGGGGCCTCCAAGGTTGTGGTGCGACCGGTTCGGCTGGACGTTACGAGGGCCGGGGGAATCCGGAGTGAACGACGTCTGCCCACCCGGTGAAGCGTGTGTCGCGATCCCCACCCCGAGCCGGGGGATGATGGGAACGTGCCTCCTCACAAGCCGGATCCCGCCAAGGTCCACGCCGCCCTCGACGCCCAGCTCGTCGCGCTCGGCGAGCCCGCCTACGACGGCGGGGAGACGACCGCCGAGTTGCTGCGGGCCTGCGTCGCCGTGGTGCTGCGGGCCTACGACCTGGGCCTGCGCCCCGAGCGGGAGGCCGCCCGCTTCGCCGTACGGCACCTGCTCGACCGGCTGGCCACGGCGGCTCCGGGACGGACCGTCGAGGTGCGGGTCCCGCCGTACGCCGCGGTGCAGTGCGTCGAGGGGCCCCGGCACACCCGGGGCACCCCGCCGAACGTGATCGAGACCGACGCGCTCACCTGGCTCGAACTGGCCACCGGGCGGCTGACCTGGGAGCGGGCCGAGGAGGAGGGCAGGGTCACGGCGAGTGGAAGCCGGGCCGACCTCTCCACCCACCTGCCCGTCGCCTAGACACCACCCGAAGGCCTCGCCCGCCACACCGTAGAACCACCCGGAGCACGACGCGCGGCTGACCGAGGTCGTCTCCTTCTCGTCGCCCGCCACACCGTAGAACCACCCGGAGCCCCTCACGACCGCCCCCGTGCCCACCCACCACCGCGGGCCACCACTACGGTCGGCCACCGTGAGGCCACCGTGGTCGCAGCGGGGCCATCGCGAGGCCGCTGCGGGAGTCACAGTGGGTGTCATTGCGGGGTCACAGTGGGACCGCTGTGGGCCACATTGGGCCACAGCGGGATCACAGTGGGACCTCTGTGGAGTCACTGCGGGGCCGTGGGGCCAACTGTGGAGCCGCTGCGGCCATCACCTACGACCGCCACTGTGGCGCGCTCTGGACCTGTACGCCCAGCCGCTCCTCGACACAGCGCTGCTGCAGGCCGGGCGGCAGGTCCATGCAGTCACCGACCGTGCTGTAGAACCACGTCAGGAACACCACCGCGATGATCAGCGCCAACACGCTCAGCACGATGCCCCCGACGGCGCGCCCCCGGTTGGAGTCCTTCACGAAGGCGACGATGCCGATGACCAGTCCGGCGATGGCCGTCAGCACGCCGAGGCCGCACACCACGAGCAGGAAGATGCTCGCGATGCCCAGCACGAGCGACGCCGTGCCGAGCCCGCCGCCCTGCGGCTTCTGGTAGGGGCTCTGGTAACCCCCCTGGTACGGCGGCGCCCCCGGATAACCCGGTCCCCCCGGCGTGAGCGGCGGCTGGTAGGGCTGCTCCTGCCCGTACGCCCCTTCCCGACCGGCCCCCGGATGCTGCCCGTACGGCCCTTCCTGTCCGGCTCCCGGGCGTTCCTGTCCGTACGGTCTCTCTTGTCCGGCTCCCGGGTACTCCTGTCCGTACGGCCCTTCCCCGCCTACCGGGCGTTCCTGGCCGTACGACCCTCCCTGGCCGGTCCCCGGGTGCTGGCTATACGGTCCCTCCTGCCCGCCTCCTGGACGATCCTGTCCGGACGGCCCTTCCTGACCGGCTCCTGGGTACCCCTGTCCGTACGGTCCCGCCTGACCGCTTTCCCGGTGTTCCTCGCCGTACGGTCCCTCCTGGCCTCCCCGGTGGCCGGCGGCCTGCTGGCCGTACGGCGATGCCCCTCCGCTCGCTCCGCCGTACGGAGCACCCTGGCCCTGGGCGCCCTGACCTCCGTAGGGACTGGCGCCGGGGATGCCTCCGTACCGGCCGGGCTCGGGATACTGGAACACCTCGGTGGCGTCCGAGCCCCTGTCCGAACCCCTGTCTGGGCCTCTGTCTGGGCCTCTGCCTGGGCCTCTGTCTGGGCCTCTGTCTGAGCCGGGGTCGGTCTGGAGGGGTTCCGGGACCTCGGGAGCGATCGGCAGGTCGGGATGACGCGGTGTCACCGGTTCGTCCGGCGTGGAGATCGGCTCCCCCGGCGGCCTCTCCCATCGCCCCGGCGCCCCGGGTTCCGGCGCCCCCGGCACTCCAGGACCGGGCACTCCCGGCGTTCCCGGGCTCGGCACTCCAGGACCGGGTCCCGGCGTTCCCGGACTGGGCACTCCAGGACCGGGCAGCCCCGGTTCCGGGGCTCCCGGCTCCCGGGGCACCGGCCCGCGCGGTTCTGGAGACCACGGCTCCGGCTCCTCGGGGATCGGCCGCCTGGGCTCGGGAGAACGCGGCTCCGGTTCCTCCTCTCCCGGGGCCGTCGGGTGCTCCCGGCCCGACGCCTCCTCGGGCTCCCCGTCTGGCCACCGGTCCCGCTGTTCCCGCCGCGGATCAGGCTGGTTCGGGTCCTCAGGTGTTGTCACGTCCACTCTCCCGACGTGTAGGGATGCCGGATACCCCACACTCCCCCGGCTCTTTGCCGTGAAACAGGCCGACACGGCAAAACACTGACGATTGTTCGGCAACGGTGCGGCAGACGGCGGAGAAGGCCCCCGGGTTCGAGCAACGAGGAAGCCGACCTAGACTGAAGCATGTGCTGAAGGGCGACGGCCAGCTGAGCCATGACCTTGACCCCCGTGACCGGCCTCCGAAAGACGCGTGCGGCGTCTTCGGCGTCTGGGCACCCGGGGAGGAAGTCTCCAAACTCACCTACTACGGGCTGTACGCGCTGCAGCACCGCGGGCAGGAGTCCGCGGGCATCGCGGTCAGTGAGGGAAGCCGCATCCTCGTCTACAAGGACATGGGCCTTGTCGCCCAGGTCTTCGACGAGTCGATCCTGGGCACCCTCCGCGGCCACCTGGCGATCGGGCACTGCCGCTACTCGACCACCGGGTCGAGCGTCTGGGAGAACGCCCAGCCGACGCTGAGCTCGACCGAGGAGGGCGGCCTCGCGCTCGCCCACAACGGAAACCTGATCAACACCCCCGAGCTCTCCCAGCGGCTCGCCCCCGGCTCGACCAGGGCGACGACCGACACCGAGGTGCTCGCCTCACTGCTCGCCCAGGACCGCAGCCAGCCCATCGAGGACGCCGCCGCGGAACTGTTCCCGCAGGTCAAGGGGGCATACTCGCTCGTCTTCATGGACGAGCGCACCCTCTACGCCGCCCGTGACCCGCAGGGCATCCGCCCGCTGGTGCTCGGCCGTCTCGAACGCGGCTGGGTCGTCGCCTCGGAGACCGCCGCGCTGGACATCGTGGGCGCGACCTTCGTCCGCGAGATCGAGCCGGGCGAGCTGATCACCATCGACGAGCGGGGTGTGCGTTCGCGCAAGTTCGCGCTCCCCGAGCCCAAGGGCTGCCTGTTCGAGTACGTCTACCTGGCCCGTCCCGACACCACGATCGCCGGGCGCAGCGTGCAGAGCACCCGCGTCGAGGTCGGCCGGGTGCTGGCCCGTGAGCACCCCGTCGAGGCCGACCTGGTCATCCCGACGCCCGAGTCCGGCACCCCCGCCGCCGTCGGCTACGCCGAGGCGAGCGGCATCCCGTACGGCCAGGGCCTGGTCAAGAACTCCTACGTCGGCCGCACGTTCATCCAGCCGTCCCAGACGATCCGCCAGCTCGGCATCCGGCTGAAGCTCAACCCGCTGAAGGAGGTCGTCGCGGGCAAGCGTCTGGTCGTGGTCGACGACTCCATCGTGCGCGGCAACACCCAGCGGGCGATCGTCAAGATGCTGCGCGAGGCGGGGGCCAGGGAGGTCCACGTCCGCATCTCCTCCCCGCCGGTCGCCTGGCCGTGCTTCTACGGCATCGACTTCGCGACGCGGGCCGAGCTGATCGCCGGTTCGCTCAGCGTCGAGGAGATCCGTGCCTCCCTGGGCGCCGACTCCCTCGGTTACATCTCGATCGAGGGGCTGACCGAGGCGACCACGATCCCCGCTGAACGGCTCTGCCGGGCCTGTTTCGACGGCGTCTATCCCATCGCCATCGACCAGGACAACGTCGGCAAGTACGTCCTGGAAGCCAAGCTGTGATCCTGTCTGTGATCCCGCAGAACACCTCGGAGACCGCATGACCAGTTACGCCGCCGCCGGTGTGGACATCGACGCGGGCGAACGCGCCGTCGAGCTGATGAAGGCGAAGGTCGCGCGGGCGCGACGGCCCGAGGTGGTCGACGACGCCAGCGGCTTCGCCGGTCTGTTCGACGCCTCGGCGCTGCTCGGTTACCGGCGTCCGCTGCTGACCACCTCGACCGACGGGGTCGGCACCAAGGTCATGTTGGCCCAGCGCCTCGGCAAGCACGACACGATCGGCATCGACCTGGTCGGCATGGTCGTGGACGACCTGGTGGTCTGCGGTGCGGAGCCGCTCTTCATGACCGACTACATCGCCTGCGGCAAGGTCGTCCCCGAGCGGATCGCCGAGATCGTCGGCGGTGTCGCGGAGGGTTGCCGCCTGGCGGGCTGTGCCCTCGTCGGCGGTGAGACGGCCGAGCACCCGGGCGCCATGGGCGCCGACGAGTACGACCTGGCGGGCGCGGCGACCGGTGTGGTCGAGGGCGACGAGTTGCTCGGCCGTGACCGGGTCCGCGAGGGTGACGTGGTGCTGGCGCTGGCCTCCTCCGGCGTGCACTCCAACGGCTACTCCCTGGTACGGCACGTCATCGCGCAGGCCGGTCTTTCGCTCGACGACCAGTTCGCCGAGCTCGGCCGCACGCTCGGTGAGGAACTGCTGGAGCCGACCAGGATCTACGCCCTGGACTGCCTTGAGCTGACCCGTGCGACGGAGGTCCACGCCTACGCGCACATCACCGGCGGCGGCCTTGAGGGCAACCTGTCCCGTTCCCTGCCGCCGACGCTCGACGCCCTGCTCGACCGCTCCTCCTGGACCCCGCCCGCGGTCTTCGGGCTGCTCGCCGGGCACGGGAAGATCGCGCAGGCCGACATGGACCGCACCTTCAACCTCGGGGTCGGCATGGCCGCGATCGTCGCGCCGGAGGCCGTTGATCCGGCCCTGGCGCTGCTCAAGGCGCGCGGCCTGCCCGCCTGGGTGCTCGGCGAGGTCGTCCCCGGCACGGGTGTCGCGCGTTACCGCTAGCCGTGTACGGCGAGCCCCGGGTGGATGGCCACCCGGGGCGTCTCGGCGTCCGGAACGCCTCCGTGAAAACGCCGAACAGCGCTCCGGGAGCCGGAGCGCTGTCGGGAAAAGACACAGGGAGAGAACACCCGGTGGTCTTTCGGCCCCCGGGTGTCTCTCACTCGTATTCGAAGTGAAGCCGCCTAACGCCGGCCGGACGTCCCGTCTTCACGGTCGTCTCCGGAGCCGTAGTCATCGGCGTAATCGGCGTACCGCTCAGCCAGTTCGTCATAGGAGTCGTTGGCGTCGTCATTGTGGTTGGAGTCGTCTCTGACTCCGAGCTCGTCGCGAAGACGCTCAAGATCAGTGCCACCGCTGTTGTACTTCAGCTGGCGAGCAACCTTGACCTGCTTGGCCTTTGCTCGGCCGCGCCCCATTGGCTCGACCCCCTCGTGTGGGGTCGTGCCCGACCCCTCGTCGCTAACGCACCACGCACTGACGCCACCTGACTTGAGGCGTCAGCTCTCGTTCGACTACAACCGTACCCGTTTTACGCCCGGCTCGGTACGCCGTATGGGCGTGATGGGCTAGCGGCCCAGCCAAATGCCCCTAATTCGCCCGACTTCCGACATTCTGCGCTCCGCTAGCCTATCGGCTGCGACCGCCGGAGGGACGCCATCCTCGTCCGCCGTCACGAAGATCTTGAGAGTCGTGTCGAAGATCTGGGTGGCCTTTGCCTTCGCGCGGCCCATGTCGAACCCGTGGATCTCGTCGGCCACCTGGATGACGCCGCCGGAGTTGACCACGTAGTCGGGCGCGTAGAGGATGCCGCGGTCGGCGAGCTCCTTCTCCACCCCCGGGTGCGCGAGCTGGTTGTTCGCCCCGCCGCACACGATCTTGGCTCGCAGCCTGGCCACCGTCTCGTCGTCGAGTGCCCCGCCCAGGGCGCACGGCGCGTAGACGTCGATGTCCGCACCGGTCAGCGCGACCTGGTCGGCGACCACCTCGACCTGCGGGTGCCTGGCGCGGACCCGCTCGACGGCCCGCTCGCTGACGTCGCAGACCACGACCTCGGCCCCGGCCTCGACGAGGTGGTCGACCAGGCGGTGGCCGACCTTGCCGACGCCCTCGACACCGACCCTCCTGCCACGCAGTTCCGACGTGCCGTGGACGTGCTCGACGGCGGCCCGCATGCCCTGGAACACGCCGTAGGCGGTCAGGATCGAGGAGTCGCCCGCCCCGCCGTTGGCCAGTGTGCGGCCGGTCACGTAGGAGCTCTCGCGGGCCACGAGGTCCATGTCCTCGCTGTAGGTGCCGACGTCGCAGGCCGTGAAGTAACGGCCGCCGAGGGACTGCACGAACCTGCCGTAGGCGCGCAGCATGGCCTCGTTCTTGTCGACGGCGGGGTCTCCGATGATGACGGCCTTGCCGCCGCCGAGGTCGAGACCGGCCAGGGCGTTCTTGTAGGCCATCGCCCGGGAGAGGTTGAGCACGTCGGTCAGGGCCGCCTGCTCGCTGTCGTAGGGGTAGAACCTGGTGCCGCCCAGGGCGGGACCGAGGGCGGTGTTGTGGATGGCGATGATGGCTCGCAGGCCGCTGCGCTCGTCGGAGCAGAACACGACCTGCTCGTGCCTGGCCTGGCTGTTCGCTGGGCTGGTGTCCTTGTGGGACAGCCCGAAGACGTCGGTCACGGTGGTGGCTCCCGGTCGTCCGTCCGCCGCTCCGTTGCGGCGGAGATCACCCTCAGCGTAGCCAGAACCATGTAACGAGCCGCGATCGCGCCCCCTGGGTCTCACCAGCCGAGACACCATGGACGACGGAACTCCTCACGACGGCGGCACCGGACAACGGCCTGCCCTTCGTGACACGATGCGGACGTGCTGCCCTATGCCGCGTACCTCCGTGTCTACGAACCGCTGACCGCGTTCGCCCCGCCGGAACGCTCATCCTGGGCCGCCTACGCCGAGGCCACCGACCGGCCTCGCCGCGCGGGCGCGCTCCACGCCGAGCACGGCGAGGCCGTACGGCGTCTCCTGGGGGTGCCCCCGTCCCCCGCTCCCGCCCAGGAGAGCCCCAACGCCTACCTCAGGCGTGTCGAGGACGTCCTCTACGTCTGCCCGTGGCAGAGCCGGCTGAGATCGTGGCTGGCCTTCTCCCGCTTCCGTGGTTCGACCCCCGTGAGGCTGATGGAGCGGTTCGTACCGATCTCCGTCGCCGAGCAGACGGCCGACGACTTCGACAAGTTCAAGCGCCGTGGCGGGGCCGCCGCGTTGCGCACCCATATCCGTACCTCGACCTGGCACGTTCCCACGTCGTGGTTCGTCCCCTTCGACGGCAACGAGCGCTGGCTCGTGCTCGAAGGAGAGGGAGACCCCGAGGGCACGACCACCACGAGGAACCTCATCTACGTGACGTCCATGGCCCACGCCAGACGGCGCTGCGCCCGCGCCCTGCAGATCATCCGCAGGCAGGTCGGCGAGGTCGCGGTCGCCGCCGAGGTCGAGGAGATCGCCCGCTGGCTTGAGGAGTTCCACCCGCACTCGCTCGTGGAACTCGACTACGGCGGCATCGTCCACCTGATGGGCGACGACAAGCTCCAGGCCGACCAGTCGGTCGCGGAGATCGCCGCCGCGCTGACAGGTCTGGAGAACGGCGAGGAAGAGTTGGCCTACGCCATGTACCAGCGTGTGATCCTCCGCTGGAGATCAATACAACTTCTCGAATCAGCAAACTGAGTCGCAAATCATCCCTCTGACCTGCATAAGTAGGTTCGTCGATGACCGGTGACACGTCTACGAACTGAGTAGTTTGCCGTTTTCACTGCGATACCACGAAACGTGTCGCTAGAATCACCGAGCGTGACAACAACAGGTGCACAAGAGAGATGAGCCACTCAAAGGCTCGCCAATCGCTCTACGTGGCTGTATGGTCACATCGGGTGATGCCGCATATGGCCCGAACAGCCGCACGCAAGGGGCCATAGGGGGACAACATCCGTGACAAGCGTCAAGTCGCAGGATCGCTGTCGCCGGTCCACATGGAGGAGAGGCCGCACAAATGTCAGCTCGTACACCCGAGGCAGAGCCGCTGCTCACCCCGGCGGAGGTCGCAACCATGTTCCGGGTCGATCCCAAGACCGTCACCCGGTGGGCGAAGGCCGGGAAGCTAACGTCCATTCGCACACTCGGCGGACACCGCCGCTACCGGGAAACCGAGGTTCGCGCGCTGCTGGCGGGGATTCCGCAACAGCGCTCGGAGTAAGACGGGGGCCGTCACGGACCTAGGGGGGATCCAGCGCGCGCTCACGTCGGATTCGTGAGCGCGTGAGGCCAAACGGGTTATGTGGGATGCGGCGTCGCCCGCCCGGCGCCGCCCCACATCGTCCCATACGGCCACGCGGCCCCGAAGCCTGGTCCCACCCCTGCCCCGGCCCCCACACTCCGTCCGCACGCTCCGCAACCCACGGCCCGCCCGGTGATCTTCCGAGCCGGTCACGGTGCGTGTTCGGAGACCAGGTTCTCCAGCAACGGCACGACCCTCGGGTCGTGACCGGCCGCCACGCCGAGCGTGGCCACCATGTGGTCGACCAGTATGCGCTCGACCACCCGCCGGTCGACGTCGCGGTACTCCAGCCAGTCGAGGGCCGCCGTCTCGACCGAGGCGATCCACGAACGCAGCGTGACCCGCAGGACGGGTCCGGGTTCCTCGACCCGCAACAGCCTCATCACCAGGCCCAGCAGGCGGTGCCGTACCCCGTCGACGATCTCGCCGACCTCGCCGCTGCGGTTGGCGGGGCCGCCTCTGACCAGCGCCGCGAAGCCTGCGGCGCGTTCCTCGACGAAGTCGAAGTAGCGTTCCAGCCCCACGGCGAGCCGCTCGACCGGGCCGCCGTTCTCGCTCGGCTGCAGCCGCGCCTCAAGTTGGTCCGCCGCGCTGCGCAGCGCGGCCACGTAGAGCTCCTGTTTGCCGCCGAAGTAGTGGTAGACCAGCGCCCGCGACGTGCCGGCGGCCGAGGCGACGTCGTCGATGGAGACGTCCTCCGCGTCGCGCGCGCCGAACAGCTCAAGGGCCGCCGCCACGAGTTCCTCACGCCGCCGGTCGACGCTGAGCCTGCGCCGTGCGGGACGCGCGCCCCGCCCCGCGGGTCTGTCCCGTTCCCGTTCCTCGGCCCCGGATATCGAACCCACGTCCCGCACACTAGCCGAGCCGATCAAGGGGTGGCGGGGAGAAACAAGAGTCGTTTTCTGGGCTTTCGCCGTGGTGAGCCGCCATCTGGGTGACCGGAGTGGGGGGAAAGATCCAGGAAACAGCCTTCAGGCCGTACCCGATTCGTAACTCGATCGTTTTGAGTGACAGGTGCCCATCCACCACTTCCCGGGGGAGAGCCATGTCAGGACCACCGGTCAACACCACCGTCACCCGAGCGCGCGAGTTCGCCGACCCCGTCCTACAGGACGGCGCGGGGCCGCGTCCACGGCCCACGATCCGCAACGTGGCCGAGCGCGCCGGTGTCTCCAAATCACTGGTCTCGCTCGTGCTGCGCGGATCGCCGCACGTCAGCGAGCACCGGAGGCAGGCGGTGCTCCAGGCGGCCAGAGAGCTCGGATACCGGCCGAACGCGGTCGCCCGCAGCCTCGTCGAGGGCCGCACCCACCTGGTCGGGGCGCTCGTCGCCGACCTGCACAACCCCTTCTACGCCGAGTTCCTCGACGGCCTGCAGGAGAGCCTGCACGGCGACGGCCTGCGGCTGCTCATCGGCAACAGCCAGTGGGACCCGGCCTTCGAGGACGAGGCGGTCGAGGCGTTCCTCGAACTGCGCGTCGACGGCCTCGTCCTGCTCGGCATCGCGCCGACCAGCGAGACGCTCGTCGAGGCCACCGGTTACACGCCGACGGTCGTGGTCGGCGAACGTGACATCGAGCTGGGCGGTGTGGACATCGTCGTGGACGACGACCAGCTCGGGGCGCGGCTGGCCATCGACCACCTCGTGGAACTCGGCCACCGCAGGATCGCCCACATCGAGGGCACCCGGTTCTCCTCGGGCCGCTTCCGGTGCGAGGGCTACCTGGTCGCGATGCGCAGGCACGCGCTGGCGCCGTACATCATGGTCGAGCAGGGCGAGTGCACCGAGGAGGGCGGGGCGGAGGCGGCGCGCAGGCTGCTGACCCGCGACCCCCGTCCCACCGCGATCTTCGCCGCGAACGACACGGTGGCGATCGGGGTACTCGCCGCCGCCGCCGAGCTCGGCCTGCGGGTGCCCGAGGACCTGTCGGTCGTGGGATACGACAATGTCCACCTCGCCGGGACCCAGCCGATCTCGCTGACGACCGTCGACCAGCCCCGCAGGGCGATGGGGCGCTCCGCGGCGGCGCTGCTGAGCGACCGGATCGGCGACCCGGGCAAGGTCGCGCGGCTGCGCGAGATCACTCCCAAGCTCGTCGTACGGCGCAGCACGGGCCCCGCGCTGCCGTAGGGAGCCTGCCTGGAGCGTTACAGGTCCAGGCAGGCCCCAAGTCCCCGTCAAAAGCAGGTCAACCCTCGATGTCGCGAAGACACGCGGGTGTTGACTGCGATGTGACGAGGGGGTAGCAATGCGTGATCCTGAGCTGATTTCGTGTGCCCAACGGGCGGCCGCCGAGCTTGAGCGGGCATGGGCGCACTGGCGGGCCACCAGAGGGCGCGGCGAGGACACGGGCGCCGAGTCCGTCGCGAGCTACGTGGCCCATTCGATCGACCATCCATGGGGCCGTCCGCGTGTGGTCCTCGGACTGGACGCGGACGACGCCAGAGAACTCGCCGCGCTGCTGCAGAGGCAGGAGACGGGAGAGCGGGTCTGGTGACCGCCGGGGTCTCGGCGAGGTAACGGTCCCGGGCCACGTAGGTTGGGTGGTTGACGGTTCCTTCGAGGAGGATGAGCGTGACCAGCAAAGCACTCGTGGCCACTCTTGCTCTGTGCGGCCTTGGCGTCGCCGCCTGTGGCGGCACCACGGGCGGCACCGGCGCGGCCCCGGCGCAGAACGGCGGCCCCGCCTCCGGTACGGCCTCACCCGCCTCCGCGCTGTCGGAGCGGACGGCGACCCCGGCTCCTGAGACCCCGGCGACGGGCGGGAGCGTTCCCGCGGACCCGCTGAAGGGCAAGGTCGTGGTCATCGACCCCGGCCACAACGGGCAGAACTACCGGCACCCTGCGGAGATCAACAAGCAGGTCGACGTTCTGACCCAGAAGAAGGCCTGCGACACCACCGGCACCGAGACCAACAACGGTTACACCGAGGCGGCCTTCACCTGGGACGTCTCCCAGCGGCTGGCCAAGATCCTCAAGAGCAGGGGCGCGACGGTCAAGCTCACCCGGCAGAACAACTCGGGCTTCGGACCGTGCATCACCGAGCGGGCCGCGGTCGGCAACAAGGCCCACGCCGACGCGGCGATCTCCATCCACGCCGACGGGGCGTCCGCGGGCGACCACGGCTTCCACATCATCATGCCGAAGAAGATCAACGGACCGGTCGACCCGGTGGTCGGGGCGTCCAGGAAGCTCGGCATCGACGTACGGAACGCCTACAAGGCGGGCACCGGGACGCCCTACTCCACCTACATCGGTAGCAAGGCCCTCGACTTCCGCAACGACCTGGGCGGCCTGAACCTCTCCACGGTGCCGAAGATCTTCATCGAGTGCGGCAACATGCGCAACGCGGGGGACGCGGCGAATCTCCAGAGCCCGGCGTTCCGCCAGAAGGCCGCCCTCGCCCTTGCCAACGGGCTGCAGAACTATCTCAAGTAATGCGCGATCATGTTCGATTTGACATGATCTGAAGCATGAATGCGCCGTTGCCACGTCCTGTCGCCTTCGAAACCTCCACCGACTCGTTCGAGCTCTCCCCGGGGGCTCCCGTCGCGGGCCCCACCGACCTGGCCGGGGCCGTACGGCTGGCACTGTCCGTGCTCGACCTGAGGCCCGCGGGGGCGGGAGAGGCCGGGGCGGTCACGGTCGAGCACGACGCCGCGCTCGGCCACGAGGCCTACACGCTTGAGGTGACGGGCCGGGGGGTGCGGATCGCGGCCGGCGACCGCCAGGGGGCGTTCTACGCGGGCCAGACGCTGCGGCAGCTGCTGCCCGACGCGGCCTTCCGCGCGGCTCCCGTTGAGGCCGGGGGTGAGGGCTGGACCGTTCCCGGTGTCACCGTGCGGGACGCGCCGCGCCTGGCGTGGCGCGGGGCGCACCTGGACCTCGCGCGGCACTTCCTGCCCAAGCGGGAGGTGCTCAGGATGATCGACCTCATGGCGGTCCACAAGCTGAACCGGCTCCACCTGCACCTGGTCGACGACCAGGGGTGGCGGGTCGAGAGCCGGGCCTACCCCCGGCTGCACGAGGTCGGCTCGCACCGGCCGCGTACGATCGTCGGGCACCACGAGGACGCCCCGGTCTACGACGAGGTGCCGCACGGCGGGTACTACACGCTGGACGACCTCGCGGAGATCTCCGGGTACGCCCGCGCGCGGGCCGTGACGGTCGTGCCCGAGATCGACGTGCCGGGGCACGCCTGCGCGATCCTGGCGGCCTACCCCGAGCTCGACGCGCGGGCGACCGGTGGCAGGACCCCCGAGCCGTTCACCGTGCTCGACCGCTGGGGCATCTCGACCGCCATCCTGTCCCCGCTGCCGTCGACCGTCGACTTCCTGACCGTCGTCATCGACGAGATCCTGGGGGCACTCGGCGAGACACCGTACGTGCACATCGGCGGGGACGAGTGCGTGCTCGACGACTGGGCCGCCTCCCCCGAGATCGCCGCCTTCCAGGCGGAGCTCGGCCTGGAGAACGTGGGCGACCTGCACGCGTGGTTCCTGCGCAGGCTCGCGGACGTGCTGGCCGAGCGGGGCAGCAGGGCCGTGGTGTGGGACGAGGCCTTCGTCAGCGGCATGCTGCGGCCCGACACGATCGTGATGCCCTGGCGTGGCCCCGGCGTGGCGCAGCGGGCCGCGCAGGCCGGGCACGACGTGGTGCAGACCTCGGTCTTCCCGCTGTACTTCGACTACGCGGAGGCGGCCTCCGAGGAGGAGCCGCTGGCCATCGGCGAGACCATCACCGTCGGCGACGTCGTGGCCTACGAGCCGGTGCCGTCGTCGTGGACGGACGCGCAGCGGGAGCACGTGATCGGGGCGCAGTTCCAGCTGTGGAGCGAGCGGCTGCCCGACGCCAGAGCGCTCGACTACCGGGCGTGGCCCAGGGGTTGCGCGCTGGCCGAGGTCGCCTGGTCGGGCACTCCCGGGGCCGACTTCGACGCGCGGCTCGAACGGCACCTGCGCAGGCTGGACGCGCTCGGCGTCGAGTATCGCCCCCTGTCCGGGCCGCGCCCGTGGCAGCTCGGCGGCGCCGGTCCGCGCCGCCACCGCCCCGGCTTCGTCAACGCCGAGGACGTCATGAAGCGCCTTGAGGGCATGACCCACGACGCCGACTCGACCCGGCCGAGCATGTGACGGTACGGCCCCGCGCCGGGGACCACGGTCTGGTCCCCGGTGTGAGGGTCACGGCCCTCGCGGGAGATCGTCTCCCGTGGCGGCCGGGGTCGCGGGCTCCCCGGGGGTGGTCGTGGACGTCGCGGCGGGAGGGCCGGACGGCCGGGGGGCGTGGGGTGCGGGGCGCGCCGGGGTCGGCGGGTGGCGCCGGGGGGCGTGCCGTACGAGAAACGGGCGGGCGGTCAGCCCGCCACCTTGTAGCCGGCCTCCTCGATGGCGGCGCGGATGGCGGCGTCGTCGAGGGTCTCACCGGAGACGTCGACCCGGCCGCTGGCCAGGTCGACCTCGACGCCGGTCACGCCGGGGACCTCACCGACCTCCTCCTTGACCGAACTCACGCAGTGGCCGCAGGTCATGCCGGTGACGGTGTATGTGCTCAGGCTCATCACGCCTCCAGGTGTCGAGGTTTACCCTCCCAGGGTATTACCTCAGCCCGCGGTGCGGCCGATGATCTGGCGCACATCCGTGACACCGTGCCTCCGCAGGCGCCGGGACAGGTCGCGGTTGATCCGCCAGGCCCACAGCGGCCCCTCGTAGATCATTCCGGTGTAGCCCTGCACCAGGGTCGCCCCTGCCAGCAGGCGCTCCCAGACGTCGTCGACGCCCTCGACGCCGCCGACGGAGACCAGCACCAGGCGATCGCCGACCCGCGCCCTGAGCCTGCGCAGCACCTCAAGCGAACGGGCCCGCAGCGGACGTCCGGAGAGGCCGCCCGTCTCGGTGCTGCTCACGCCCTGGCGGCTGATCGTGGTGTTGGTGGCGATGACGCCGTCGAGCCCGAGTTCGAGGGCCAGGTCGGCGACGGCGTCCACGTCCTCGTCGGCCAGGTCCGGTGCGATCTTGACGAGCAGCGGGGTGCGCCTCGGCGTGCCGTCGGCGACCTCCTTGACCGCCCGCAGCAGGGGGCGCAGCAGTTCGACGGCCTGCAGGTCACGCAGGCCCGGGGTGTTGGGCGAACTGACGTTGACCACCAGGTAGTCGGCCAGCGGGGCGAGCTCCTTGGCGCTGGACACGTAGTCGTCCGCGGCCTGGGACTCGGGCACGACCTTGGTCTTGCCGATGTTGACGCCGACCACGACGGGGACCCCGCGGGTCCTGCCGAGGGCCTTGGCCGCGGCGGCGGCACCGGCGTTGTTGAAGCCCATCCTGTTGATGATCGCCCGCTCCCTGACCAGGCGGAACAGCCTGGGCCTGGCGTTGCCCGGCTGGGCGTGCGCGGTGATCGTACCGACCTCGACGTGGCCGAAGCCGAGCGCGGACATGGCCTCGACGCACCTGGCGTCCTTGTCGAACCCCGCCGCCAGCCCGAAGGGGCTGGGGAAGTGCACGCCGAAGGCCTGCACCCGCAGGGCGGGGTCGCGTGGGGCGAGCCTGCGGTGGACGAGCCGCTTGACCACGGGGGCCGCCGACAGCAGGCGCAACCCGCCGACCGTCAGGTGGTGGATGTCCTCCGGGTCGATGCGGCTGAGGACCTGCGTGAACACGATTCGATACATCACCGATCAGGGTAGTCCCCCGGCGGGACGCGGCCCGCCCCGGCCATGCCGTACGGGGTCGGAGTCGTCCTCAGGCGAGGATGCTCCCGCGTCGCGGGCTCCGCGGGCACCGTATATTGCCGTCAACAGATCGTTAAGCGTTCGGCAAACTGGGGGCGGCAGGGTGTGGACATGAGCATCCTGTCACGTTCGACCATCATCCGCAGGCGCCGCGCCCTGGTGCACATCGTGCTCAGGGACATGGCGGAGACCGGTGACACCACGGTCCCTCCGTGGTGGGAGGCGGACATCGAGCAAGAGTTCGGTGGCCTGAGCGGGTTCCTGGCCGAGCTGAGCCGCCAGTGGTGGACGGCCTACGCCGCGCACCTGGACGCGCTGATCGAACTCGGCTGGGACGAGCCCGCCCAGGCGTGGGCCGACGTGGCCGAGCAGATGCCGCAGTTACGCGCGGTGCTCGACTCCTACCTCGACGAGTCGGCCCTGGCCGAGGCCGAGCGGCGGCACTGTGACGTGCTGCGCTGGACCACCCGGCGGGAGAGCAGGAACGCCGCTTGAAGAGCGTTCCGGGAGTCCCTGTCTGAGGATCTCTGATCGGGACGGCCGGGCCCCGTAGCGCCGGTGACACGCCGTTCCCGCCCCGTGCCGGTCGAATCCCTGGCATATCCGTCCCCTTTCGGGTAGCGATGGATGATGGCCAGGACACTCGGAGAGCGCAGCCGTCAGGATTCCGACCGCCGCCTGGGGATGCGGCTGACGTTCGCGGTCGGGGCCGTGGCACTGTTCTCGGTGCCGTTCGTCCTGTTGCTCGTGCTCGTGCTGATCTCCTTCGAGCCGCTGAACGACCTCGACGAGGCGATCGCCACCGGATTGCACGCCTATGTGCTGGCCGACCCCGGCTACGCGCGTCTTCTCGGGGCGTGGACCGACATCCTGGGCCCCAACACCTGGCGCGTGCTCGTGGTCGCCGCCGCGGCCTGGGCGTGGTACCGGGGAGCGCGCCGCCCGGCGGTCTGGGCGGTCGTCACGATCGCGGCCAGCGGTGTGCTGAACGTGTTGATCAAGGAGATCGTCAACCGGGCCAGGCCCGTCCTGCCGGACCCCGTCTCCTGGGCGCCGGGGTGGTCGTTCCCCTCCGGGCACGCGATGGCGGCGGCCACGGGGGCGAGCGTGCTCGTGCTGATGCTGCTGCCCCGGCTGAGGGGACCGGCGTCCAGGGCCGCCGCCTGGACCCTCGCGGCGGTGCCGGCGGTCTTCGTGGCGTACACGCGGGTCGCCCTCGGCGTCCACTGGTTCAGCGACGTGGTCGCGGGGCTCGCGCTGGGGGTCGTGGTGACCGCGGGGACGACGGCGGGGTTCGAGCGGTGGCGGCGGGAGGAGGGGCGCAGGCCCGCGGAGCCGTACGTCGAGGGGGTCGAGCCGGAGGCGTTCTCCCGGGGTGACCGCGAGTAACCGTCACGGTGGTGCCGGCCCCGGGTTCGAATGTCGTGATCTTCTTCCGATGGCTCTCACCTGAGGAAACGTCGCCACAGATTCTGACAAAGATCAGCAATGGGTGCCGTCAATCTAGTGATATGCCACCGTTTACTGAATTTTCCGCTCAAAGCCGGGGGGCGACATGGATGATGAAGGCAAAAAGGTTTGTTGCCAGAGTCACACCGCTCGATCCCCCACACTGGTCCTTCGAAAGCCCACAATGGCCATCGCAGGGTTCGTGATACATGGATAAGATCAAGAAAAATCACCCAATATCACGATCTGTGCACATTGGGCTACTTTAAGCTACGAAGTAGGATAGAAATCCTTAATGGAAGATTAAGTATTTTCCAGCAAGGAACCAGCAGCCGGCCGGACATCTAGGGTTCGACGGCTAACCCTCGGAAAGGAAGCCGTCCCATGGATCGTCAGCCGATTGTCTGCAATACCTGCACGGGTGTTCTTCTCACCACGGACTCCCGTGACTACACCCCGCAGCGGGGACGCCTGATCGTCACCAACGGTTACTGCTCCTGCCCGGCCGCGCAGAAGGCCGCCCCCGTGGTCACCTCGGCCACCCTGCCCGCCGCCCCCGCTCCCGAGCCTGTCGCGCAGCGCCCGGTGCCCGAGACGGCGATGGCGAGCGCCTGAGCCGCGTGCTCGAACGCCTCGTACGGCCTGGCGGCCGTGACGTGCCGGCCCCGGTAGTGCTTCGGTAGTGCCCCCACGGTGCCCCGCGGTGTTTCAGCAGTGCCCTGGAACACCCCGGTAGCGCTTCGGTGGTGCTCCCGGCCGTACACACGGCCAGACCGCCCGTCCCGGCCAGAACACGGGGACGGCGGTGGTCCGGTTCCTCGTGGGAGAGACCCTGACCGGCGTCACACGTGGGCGTTCCTCACTTCACGGACGGTGTCGGGAGCGCCTCTCCTGGGTACTCAGAGGCGGGATCGCCTCGACGCGAAGCGTCGGAAGTAGGCATGATCTAGGCTCATCAGCGAGAAACCATTGAAGGCCGGGCGGCCGGGACGGGGTGCACGTGGTCGCGGAGGACGTGGAACAGCCGGCCAGGGGCAGCGACAAGAAGAAGGGCTCTCTCTGGCGGGAGTTGCCCATCATGATCGTGGTCGCCCTTCTGCTGGCCCTGCTGATCAAGACCTTCATCGTCCAGGCGTTCTACATCCCGTCCGGATCGATGGAGAACACGCTCCAGATCAACGACCGTGTCCTGGTCAACAAGCTCGTCTACCGGGTGCGTGACATCGAGCGCGGTGACGTGGTGGTCTTCTCCGGCGGCGTCGACTCCTGGCCGGACGAGGTCGAGTTCGAGGAGCCCTCGAACCCGGTCACCGGCGCCCTCAACTGGGTCGGCTCCCTCTTCGGCCTGGTCCCCACGGAGAAGGACTTCATCAAGCGGGTCATCGGCGTCCCCGGTGACAAGGTGAAGTGCTGTGACGGCCAGGACCGCGTCACGGTCAACGGTGTCCCCCTCGACGAGAAGGCCTACCTGTTCCCGGGCAACAAGCCCTCGGTGACGCCGTTCGAGATCACCGTCCCGCCCGGGCGGCTGTGGGTGATGGGCGACCACCGGATGGTCTCGTCCGACTCGCGCGCCCACCAGGGTGACCCCGGTGGCGGCGCCATCCCGATCGACCATGTGATCGGCCGCGCCTTCGTGATCGTCTGGCCGTTCTCGCACGCCGACGTCATCTCCATCCCCGACACCTTCTCCCAGTCCGCGCTGAAGGCGACGGCCGCCCTCGGTTCCGGGGCTCCGCTGCTGCTCGGCGCCGCGGTCGCGGTGCCCCTCGTCCGCCTGCGCACCCGCAGACGGCTGCGCCGCCGCCGCTGACTCCCCCGGTAGGCCCCTCCGGTAACCCCCGATTCCCCCGCCAGGCCGTGGGGGAGGTTTTACGGCGTGGTGTTCCCCCTGGTCAGCGAAGTACGACAAGGATGGAAACAGGGGACATGGGGGAGGCAGCGCGATGCAGTACAACGCCGACCAGCGGCCTGTGGTCGCCGGATACGACGGTTCCGAGGCGAGTGAACGGGCGCTCAGGTGGGCCGCCGAGGAGGCCCGGCTGCGTTTCGCCCCGTTGGTCGTCTGCCACGCCTGGCAGTGGTCTCAGGGAACTCCGGTGCCGCTGGCCAGCATGGAGACGGTGCAACGCCTCGGCAGTCAGGTGCTCGACAAGGGCGTCGACCTGGCGCGGCGGCTGGCTCCCCGGATCGAGGTCAGGACCTCACTCGACCTGGGGTCGCCGTCCGTCGTCCTGATGAGCGAGTCCGGCGCCGCCGACCTGCTGGTGGTCGGCAGGCGTGGCTCAGGCGGCTTCGCGGAGCTGCGGATCGGCTCGACGGCCGTACAGCTCGCCGCGCACGCCTACTGCCCGGTCGCCGTCGTCGGGGAACGGCCCGGCCCTCCGACGAACCTGGTGGTCGTCGGGGTCGACGCGACCGCCCTTGAGCGGCTGGAGCTGCGGCTGGCGTTCGAACAGGCGTGGCTGCGCAAGGCGTCGCTGCGGGCGATCTGCCTGATCCCCGAGGAGGCGCGGGACACCCGGGAGTACATGGTCGGCTTCCGGCGGGCCGTCTCGATCCTTGAGGAGAGATACGGCCAGGTGAACGTGGAGACGACCGTCGTGGACGACGCCCATGTCGCGGCCCTCCAGCGGGCGGCCCAGGACGCGGACCTGGTGGTCGTCGGGGACCGTGGCTGGGACGACCCGGCCGAACTGCCGCTCGGCGTGCTCTGCCAGGCGTTGCTGCGCGGGGCGCCCTGCCCGGTCGTCGTGGCCCCCTCCCACCGGCCGCTCAGCGCCTCGCGGTAGCGCCGGGCCCGCCCGGCGTCTCCCCGGCGTTCCGAGCACGGCCCGGCGGCCGGGTTCACAGGGGGTCGGTCGCCGGGTTGCGCCACGTACGGCCGCCGAACCTGCCGCGTTCCGCCCTGATGATGTGGATGACCGCGTTGATGAGGGCCAGGTGGGTGAAGGCCTGGGGGAAGTTCCCCAGGTGACGTCCGCTGAGCGGGTCGATCTCCTCGGCGTAGAGGCCGAGCGGGCTGGCGAAGGAGAGCACCTTCTCGCAGAGCCTGCGCGCCCTGCGGTGCTCCCCGATCTCGGTCAGGGCCGAGACCAGCCAGAACGAGCAGATCGTGAAGGTCCCCTCCTCACCGGTGAGGCCGTCGTCGGTCTCCTTGGGCAGGTAACGCAGCACCAGGTCGTCCACGGTCAGCTCGTCGGCGATGGCGAGCACCGTGTCGCGGACCCTGGGGTCGTCCGGCGGCAGGAAGCCGACCAGCGGGATGAGCAGGAGTGAGGCGTCCAGGGTGTCGGAGTCGTAGTGCTGCCTGAAGACCCCCCGCTCGCTGACGCCGTTGGCGCACACGTCGGCGTGGATCTCGTCGGCGATCCGCCTCCAGCGGGCGACCAGGGCCGTGTCCTGGCGGAGCCTGGCCAGCCGTACCCCCCTGTCCACGGCGACCCAGCACATGACCTTCGAGCTGGTGAAGTGCCGTGGCTCGCCGCGTACCTCCCAGATGCCCCGGTCGGGCTCGCGCCAGTATCTGATCGCGGACTCGACCTGCCGCCGCAGCACCGGCCAGATCCGCTCGTCGAGGCGATCCCTGGAGCGGGTGTGGATGTAGAAGGAGTCGAGGACGGCTCCCCAGACGTCGTTCTGCCGGTGGTCGTAGGCGGCGTTGCCGACCCGGACCGGCCGGGAGCCCTCGTAGCCCTCAAGGTCGTCCAGGACGTGCTCGGTGAGGACGCGTTCTCCGTCGACGCCGTACATGACCTGCAGTTCCTCGCCGCGTTCGGCGACGTCGGCGATGAACCAGAAGAAGTCGTCGGCCTCCCAGTCGAAGCCCAGCGTGTACAGGCCCCACAGGGCGAAGGTCGAGTCCCTGATCCAGCTGTAGCGGTAGTCCCAGTTGCGGTCGCCGCCGGGTGTCTCCGGCAGGGAGGTGGTCGCCGCCGCGACCAGGGCGCCGCTCGGGGCGAAGGTCAGGCCCTTGAGGGTGAGGGCGCTGCGTTCGAGGAAGCTCCGCCACGGGTGGTCGGGGAAGTCTCCCCTGGCCAGCCAGTGCTGCCAGTGGTGCGCGGTCCACACGAGCCTGCCGTACGCCTCGTCGAAGGTGTAGGGCGGCTCGTGGGCGGTCCAGGTCAGCGCGCAGAAGCGGGTGTCGCCCTCCTTCAGGAGGGTGCGCGCCGTGGCCCGCGTCGCCTCGAAGCCCAGCCGCATGTCGGTGGTGAGCCTCAGTTCGAGGGACTCCCCCTCGGCCCTGGCGACGCCCTGGTGGTAGCCCCGGTCGGTGTAGGACCAGCGGCCGGGGGTGCGGCCGTAGCCGAACATGGGTTCGCAGTCCAGGGTGACCTGCGCCTCCCCGCTGACGCAGCGCACCGTGCGCAGCAGGACGTGGCTGGCGTCGTAGTCGGTCGGCGCCCTGCGGTGGGTGTGGGACAGCTCGTCGTCGTGGTGCCACGGGCCGACGACCAGCAGGTCGCGCACGACGATCCAGCCGGTCGGGGTGCCCCAGCTCGTCTCCAGGACCATGGTTCCCGGCAGGTAGCGGCGTGCCGCGGGGACCCTGATGTCGGCGGGGCCGAGGCGGAAGCCCCCGGCGTCCCGGTCCAGGATGGCGGCGAACACGCTGGGCGAGTCGATCCGTGGCAGGCACAGCCATTCGACGTTCCCGCTCGGCGCGACCAGGGCGGTCGTCTCGCAGTCGGACAGGAACGCGTAGTCCGCGATCGGCGGGAACGGAGAGCAGTCGCGGAGCACACCTGTCAGGGGGTTCACCGTCATCGGATCCCGCCTTCCCGACCTGCCGCGAGCCGGTCGTCTCCTTCCACTCTAGGCACGAAACCGCAGGTGAGAAAGGTCGCCCCTCAGTCGTCGCGGGGTCCGGGCAGGGAGATCCTGAGCCTGCGCAGCGCGGCGGCGAACTCCTCGGCGGGGTCGCCGAGGTAGCTCCACGGGGCGCCGCGCCCGACCCGGTTGCCGACCTGCCTGAGGTGTCTGGCCGCGAGGTCGTGGGTGCTCGCCTCACGGACGAAGACGGCCCCGAACAGATGGTGGGCCTCGAAGTCGCGGGGGTGCGCGGTGGCGTAGGCCGTCCAGCGGCGTTCGGCGTCCTTCAGTTCTCCGACGACCCGCTCGGAGAAATACCGCATGCTGAACTTCATGTAGGCCATCATCTTGTTCTCGACCACGAGACGGCGTTCCTCGGCGCGTAGATACTCCAGGTGCGCCAGTGCCAGCATCGCGGTGAGCGGATTTCCCCGGGGCGCGAACGCCGCCGCTTCCCGGGCGTGGGAGAACATCTCCTCGTGGGAACCGCCCCACTTCTCGGAAAGCGCCTGAATCCGGGCCCAGTGGGCGGAGAAGAGCGTGGCGGAACGGGAGACGGTCTCCTCCCAGATCTCGTCCTCCTCGGCCCGGTCGAACTGCATGCCCAGGGCGAACCAGATCATGGACTCCCACGGCACGGGGTCGTACGGACGCAGTCTCGCCGCCTCCATGAGCGGTTCGTGGGCGCCGGACAGGGTGGCGAAGAACATCTTGAACCGGTCCTCACCCGCCTCCCCGGAGAAGCCTCCGCCCCGGATGACCCACGCCTCGTCGATGACCGTACGGCCGAGCCAGAGCAGGATGTCGGCCCGGTCACGGGACCCGGCGAGCAGTTCGGCGATGCCCTGGCTCCTGCCGACCGCGGCGCGGCTGAGCGCGTCGAGCCGCAGGGAACGTAACTCCGGGTCACCGTGGGTCTCCCCGAGGAGGACGAGTCCCGCGTTCAGATAGCCTTCCTCGACCGCCTCGACGGCGGCGTCAAGGGCGATGTCGTTCCAGAGACGCCCGACGACGAAGGCGTCTCCGGCAGATCGTCCGCCTTTCCGGCGCCGGAAGATTCTCATAGAAGGCCCTTTTTAGCACTTCACGATTGCCAACGTGATCGAAAAACACAAAAGTCGTGATCAACGGTCCATATGACATACCAGAAATATGACTTTATGGAGAGATTCGTTGGAGAATCCGGGCCGGGTAATCGAGGGATCCGGCGTACCACGCGGGGAAAACGGTCTGAGGGAAAAGTGACGGCGCGGAAAGCGAAAGCACATGCCTTCGGGACCTGGCGTGTTCACCACGGGTGATTCGGGATGACCGCCCCGTGCACGGCCGTGGATGATCGGATACGGTGCGGCCACGTGACACGGAACCGGAACGTCGAGGGACTCCTGTTCGACCTCGACGGCACGCTGCTCGACCACGACACAGCCGCGACCACGGCCTTCACCGCGGCTCTCACAGGGGTCGCGGGGGCGGACGTCGACCACGAGGCGGCGCGGCGGCGCTGGTCGGAGCTCGAACACCACGCCATGGACCGTTACCTCGCCGGTGAGCTCACCTTCACCGGACAGCGCCGCCTGCGCGTGACCACTCTCTTCGCCGAGCTCGACCTGGGGTCCTGGGACGACACCGAGGCGGACACCTGGTTCGCGGGCTACCTGCGGCACTACGAGGCCGCCTGGCGTGCCTTCCCCGACGTCGCGCCCTGCCTGGCCGTACTGGCCGGGGAGGCCGTCCGGCCGCGGCTCGGGGTCCTGACCAACGGGGACGCCGCCCAGCAGCGTGACAAGCTCCGCAGGATCGGGCTGGGTACGGCGCTGCCCGTGCTGGTCGCGTCGAGCGAGGTCGGCGTCGCCAAGCCACGTGCGGAGATCTTCCACGCGGCCTGCGCGGTGCTCGGGCTGCCGCCCGGGCGGGTGGCCTACGTCGGTGACAGGCACGACGTGGACGCCGCCGCGGCGAACGCCGCCGGGCTGTACGGCGTCTGGCTGAACCGGGCGGGCGCCCCGGTGCCCGCCGGGCTGCCCGCCGTACGGTCCCTGGAGGAGCTGCCCGCCCTGCTCGGGTTCGGTCAGCCGTACGGCGGCGCGGCCGGGTGACGGGTCAGGGGCCGGCTCGGCGGAGCCGTTCCTCGCGGCGATCTCCAGCGCCTCAGGCGGGCGCCTCGAAGGAGAAGGTGTCCGCCAGCCCCCGCCTGCCCGTCTCGGTGAGGTGGACGACCCGGGGCGAGACGCCGTAACGCAGCCAGTCAAGGGTGAAGAAGCGGCCGGTGAGCGCCGCCCCCAGCCCTCCCGCGAGGTGGTGGCGCCGCTCGCTCCAGTCGACGCAGTAGCGCACGACCGGGCGCCGCCTGGTGCTCAGGCGGGCGACGTCGACGCCGAAACGGCCGAAGACCTCCCCTCCCTTCCCGGTCAGGTGGTACTCCAGGGCCCGACCGTAGGCGGCGGGCAGGTCGGGCCCCCGGCCGTCCTCCTCGGCCTTCGGCGTCCCGGTGAGCAGCCCCTGGCTGACGAAGGTCTCCATGAGCCCGACACCGAGCGACCCGGCGAGGTGGTCGTAGCAGGTGCGCGACCTGCGCAGGGCGTTCTCCCTGCTGCTGACCCGCAGCGAGGCGACGGGGGCCGGGACGGCCGGGGCGATGACCGCCAGCGCCTCAAGCGCCGTGGAGACCTCGGCGCTCGCCAGGCGGTAGTAGTGATGCCGCCCGCGCTGCTCGCCGACGACCAGACCGGCCTCGGTGAGCCGCCGCAGGTGCACGCTCGCGGTGGCCGGGGTGACCCCGGCCTCCTCGGCCAGGACGCTCGCGGCCAGCGGACGGCCGCCGGAGAGCGCCTTGAGCATGTGGGCGCGGGAGGCGCTGGCGATCAGGCGCGCCGCGCGGGCGATGTCCGGGTCACGTCGTGGGTGCTCCACGGCGCGAACGTACACCAACGGTTAGACGGATGACTAAGCGACCCGGGACGACCATGCGGTCATGCGTGCAACCGACCGCCGGGCCCCTGTCGAGCGGCTGGTCTGGCCCCCGCTCATCGCGCTGAGCCTCGGCTACTTCCTGGTCATGCTCGACGTCACCGTCGTCACCGTCGCGGTTCCCACCATCAGGGAGTCCGTGCACGCCGACGCCTCGGCCACGGCCTGGGTCGTGGACGGCTACAGCACGGTCTTCGCGGGCCTGCTGCTCCTCGGCGGCGGCCTCGGTGACCGGCTCGGGCACCGCGGGGTCTTCCTGACCGGCCTCGGCGTCTTCACCGTCGCCTCCCTCGGCTGCGGGTTCGCCACGACCTCCGTGACGCTGATCGCGTCGAGGATGCTCCAGGGCGTCGGCGGGGCGCTGCTGGTGCCGACGTCGCTGGCGCTGCTGGCCGCCGCCTACCCCGGGCGGGCGACCCGGGCCAGAGCCCTGGGGGTGTGGGCCGGCGTCGCCGGGGTCGCCTTCGCCGCCGGCCCCCTGGTCGGCGGTCTCCTCGTGGCCGGGCTGAACTGGCAGGCCGCGTTCTGGGTCAACGTGCCGGTCGCGCTGCTCGCCGTGTGGCTCACCCTGAGGCACGTCCCGGCCCCGGCCGCCCGCGCCTCGGGTCGTGGACTCGACCCCGTCGGTCAGGTCCTGGGCGTCGTCGGCCTGACGGCGCTCGCGGGCATGCTCAACGAGGCCGGTACCCAGGGCTGGACGTCACCGACCGTGCTCGCGGCCTGCGGGGTGGGGATCGTGGCGCTCGTCCTGTTCGTCCTGGTCGAACGGCGTCTTGAGGCCACCCCCGGCTCCACCCCCCTGCTGCCGCCCTCGCTCTTCCGCTCCCCCGGTTTCTCCCCGGCCGCGGCGGTCGGGGTGCTGCTCAACCTCGGCTACTACGGGATGCTCTACCTGTCCACGCTGTACTTCCAGAACGAGCGCGGCTACGGCGCCCTCGGCACCGGGATCGCGCTGCTGCCGACCGTGTGCATGGCGGTGTTCGCCGCCCCGCTCTCCGGCCGCCTCACCGCGCGCCACGGCCCCCACTCCCCGATGGCCGGGGCGCTGCTGCTCGGCGCGTTCGGCTTCCTCGGCTGGCTGGTCGCCGGTCCCGACACCCCCTACTGGCAGTTACTCTTCGCCCTGGTCGCCACGGGGCTGGCCACCCCGACCACCGTCCCGGCCGCGACCGCCGCGATCGTGCAGGCCGCGCCGGACGCCAACGCGGGTGTCGCCTCGGCGGTGTTCAACGTCGCCAGGCAGATCGGCAACTCCGTCGGCGTCGCCCTGTTCAGCACCCTCACCGCGACGTCCGCGCCGCTGGTCCCCGGCCTCCACACCGCCGCCCTGATCGCCTCAGGCGCCTTCTTCGCCGGGGCGTTCCTCACCCTGGTGTCCTGGCGCGCCAACCGCGTCCCGGTCCCCCTGTGAACCGCGGCGCCGTACGGCGAGCACCACCACCGGCACGGCCAGGAGCGCGAGCGCTCCCCCTGCCCACATGACGCCGGAGACCGCGACGGTGTCGACGACCCGGCCGCCGAGCAACGCGCCCAGGGAGATGGCCGCGTTGAAGACGGCGACGAACAGCGCCGACCCCGCCTCCGGGGTCTTCGGCGCCGCCGTGAGCACCCACGTCTGCATGCTGACCGAGACCCCTCCGTAGGCCAGCCCCCACGCCGCAAGCGAGACCACGACCGCGGCCCGCGTCTCACCGGCGAGCGGAAGCGCGAACATGCAGACGCCGAGCAGCCCGGCCACGGCCAGGACCGTGCCGTACCGGGCCCGCACGACGACGGCCCCGGCGACGAAGTTCCCCATCACCCCGGCCAGGCCGTACACCAGGAGCAGGGTGCCGACGAGGCCGGGGCCGACGCCGGAGACCTGCTCAAGGACGGGCCTGACGTAGGTGTAGGCCGCGAAGTGGCCGGTCACCATCAGCAGGACGACGACCAGGCCGAGCCGTAGCCGGGCGTTGCGGAGCAGGCCGGGCAGTTCCCGCGCCCTGACCGTCCCGAGGGCGGGCAGCGGCGGCAGCGTCAGGACCAGCGCGACCAGCAGGACCAGCGCGAGCACCCCGAGCGCGGCGAACGCCGGGCGCCAGCCCACGAGCTCACCGGCGAACGTCCCCGAGGGCACCCCGAGCACGGAGGCCAGGGAGACCCCGCTGAAGATCAGCGAGGTGGCCGTCCCCGCCCGCTCCGGCGCCAGCCGTGCCCCCAGCCCCGCCGCGACCGCCCAGAAGCCGCCGATGGACAGCCCCACCAGGACGCGGGCGGCCAGCATGACGGCGAACACCGGGGCCAGCGCCGAGAGCAGGTTGGCCACGGCCAGCAGCGCCGCCAGCGCGACCAGCACCCGCCGCCGGTCGAGCCCGCCGACGGCCACCACGAGCACCGGTGCCACGATCGCCCCGACGAGGCCGGGGACCGTCACCACCAGGCCCGCCGTACCCGCGGAGACGCCGAGTTCCGCGCTCATCGCGGTGAGCAGCCCGACCGGCAGCATCTCGGTCGTGACGACGGAGAAGGTGCCCAGGGCGACGGCGACGACGGCGGTCCAGTTCCCGGTCCTCACCGGGGTTCGCATCGTTGTGAACATGCCGCCAAGCCTGTGCCGCCGCCGGGCCGGGAACAACGACGAAGATCGCATCCTTACATTAACCGGGCTAATCGATTTGGGGACGCGCGGTGCCTGAGCTGGAGATGAGAGAGCTTGAGTGCTTCCTCACGCTGAGTGAGGAGCTGCACTTCGGGCACGCCGCGGAACGGCTGCGCGTCTCCCAGGGACGGGTCAGCCAGCTCCTGCGTTCGCTGGAGCGCAGGATCGGCGCCCGCCTCCTCGAACGCACCAGCCGCCGGGTACGGCTCACCCCGCTCGGCGAGCGTTTCCTGACGGACCTGCGTCCGGCCTACGACGCCCTGCGGCAGAGCGTCGAACGCGCCAGGACCGGGGCGCGCGGCGTCGAGGGGGTCGTGCGGATCGGCTTCTCCGGCTTCCTGAACGAGCAGGTCATGACGGCGATCAGGGCCTTCGAGGACCGGCACCCCGCCTGCGAGGTCGAGACCGTGGAGTACCCGCTGGCCGACCCGTTCGGCGGCGTGCGCCGGGGCGAGGTCGACGCGGCCGTCGTCCCGGCCCCGGTCAGGGAGCCCGACCTGGTCGCGGGGCCGCTCTTCTCCAAAGAGCCGATGACCCTGGTGGTCTCCGGCCGCCACCCCTTCGCGGGCCGGGAGTCGGTCTCCGCCGAGGAACTCGCCGACTGCGTGCTCGTCGACATCGCGGAACCCGCCCCGCGCTACTGGCGCGACCTGCAGGTTCCCGCCGTCACCCCCGGCGGCAGGCCCGTGCCCCGAGGGCCCGGGGTCAGCACCCTGCAGGAGGCGCTGACGCTGATCGCCGCCGGCCGGGGGGCGATGCTGCTCTGCGCGCCGAGCGCCCGCTACCACGGCCGCCCCGACATCGCCTTCGTCCCCGTCACCGGCCTGCCGGACTCCGCACTGACGTTCGTCCGGCACCGCGACAACGAGACCGCCTCACTGCGCGCCCTCGGCGACGCCCTCGCCGTGTGAGCCGCGGCGCAGCGTGTACCCCCGGGTGACCGCGACGAGGTCACCGTCCTCCCTGGTCGCCGCGACCAGTCCCGGGGGCCGGGGCACGAAGCCGGGCACCGCGGACAGGCCGTCGCTCTCGGAGATCGCGATGACACGGACCCGCTCGGCGGGCGACAGCCGTACGGTGACCCTGACTCCCTGGGAGGGGATGCCGCGGAAGCGGATCTCACTCGGCCAGGTGCCGGTGCGCGTACCGGTGACCTGGACGCCCGCCTGGCCGAACCGGCCCGCGGACACACCCGCCCAGGTGATCGGCCGGTCCAGCCGCAGCGTCACCGAACGGGCTCCCCGGCCCGCTGTCACGCGCATCGTGAGTGTGCCGCCGTCGTAGGAGGACACGACGACCCTCGGGCCGTCGGCCCTGATCGCCGGGGCGGTGCCCGTCCACAGCGACCCCCGCGCGTAGCCGGGCGGCAGCCCGTCAACGGCACGCGCCGAGACGTACCGCCTGGTCCACCCGGCGGGTTCGGGGTCCGCGCTGGCCCAGTGCGCGACGCGGGTGTCGGCGTCCATGACGTAGGCCAGGTGCGTACGGCGTGGCCGCTCGGCGTCGAACCCGTCCACGGCCAGCCCCGCGCCGACCAGGGCGAGAGCCAGCCCGGCCGCCGTCAAAGGTACGGCGCGCCCGAGCCGGAACAGTTCGACGAGCGGCGCGACGCCCAGCCAGAACAGCGCCAGCGCCAGGGCGCCCACCCCGCCGAGCGCCAGGCCCATCCCGTCGAAGGCGTTCCAGGCCAGGGAGGGCAGCACCGCGGCGGCCGTGACCGGCCCCAGCGTCGTCGCGACCGCCCGTACCCAGGCCGGCACGCCGGTCACGGACGCCGCCAGCGCGCCGAGCGCGCCCAGCAGCGCGGGCAGGGTGAACAGGAAGGCCGCTCCCGGGGCGAACCAGGCACACAGCGCGCCCAGCCCGGCCGACCAGACCAGCACGGCCGCCGACAGCGCGGCCGGGCCGAGCCTGCGGCGCAGCGGCAGGTACCAGCAGAGCACCGCCAGCGCGGACATGACCGCGATCGCCGCCTCGAAGGCCTGCGGGCGGTGCAGAAGTCCGCCCATCGTGTCGTACTCGGGCCGCAGGCCGACCAGCAGTTCCCACAGCCCCTGGGCCATGGCGACCGAGGCGAGCAGCGGCAGGACCGCCGAGACCGTCGCGACCGCCAGTCTGGGAAGGGTGAGCAGCCGCCGTACCCGGCCGAGGACCACCAGGCCCGCGACCGCCAGTACGGCCAGCGCCGCCAGGGGCGGGACGGCCGTGCCCGGGTAGGTGATCATGACGCCGAGGGCGCGGAAGTAGGTGACGTCGTGGTCGGAGGTCAGCGTCCGCAGGTCGGCGCCGCCCAGGGCGCGGGTCAGCGCCAGCATGGTGGAGCCGTGGTGCTGCAGGCTGCCGGGGTCGAGGTTCGCGACGGAGTCCGCCGCGGTGTGGTAGAGCGAGGAGCCCCTGATGTAGGCGAAGTTCATGCCGGTGAACCCGGCCCCGGTCAGCGGGGTGAAGTCGGTGTTGTTGGGCAGCAGCCGGTACATCTCGACCATGGAGGAGTCACCGCGCGGGGCGGGGACGGCGTCGGCGAACGTCTCGACCAGCCGGGCGTTGTTCCGTGAGGTCTCGAACATCAGTGAGGGGCCGCGCACTCCCCTGGCCTCCCAGTTCAGCAGCACCCCGCCCGCACGGCCGAGCGAATGCCGCCTGACGAACGCCTCGGCGCCGAGAACGCCGTCCTCCTCACCGTCCGACATCAGCAGCACGACGTCGTTGCGGAGGCCGGTTCCCGTGCGTAGTGCCCTGACCGTCTCGATCATCGCGGCCACCGCCGCGCCGTCGTCGGAGGCGCCGGGGCCCATCGCCGCCGAGTCGTAGTGGGCGGCGATGAGCACCGTACCTGTCGGGTCGGTCCCGGGAAGCCTGCCCACGATGTTGTCGACCTGGCCGAACGTCGCCAGCCCGGAGGCCGGGCGGGCTCCGACGGCCCGCTGCACCTCGACCTGGAGACCCTCGGCCCGCAGCCGTCCCACCAGGTAGTCCCTGGCCCGGTCACCCGCCGGACTTCCGATGGGCCGTGGCTCGGCGGCGAACTCCCTCAGGTGGTCCAGGGCGCGCCGCGCGCTGAACTCCCCGGCGGGGGCGGAGGCGGGCAGGGGCTGCATGGTGCTGTCGGCCATCGCGGACAGCACGACCACCGCCACCAGGACGACGAGTGCCGCCGGCCCCGTGAACGCCGTCTTCTTGAACATCTTCTTGAACACGGTCGGCGACGATAGGTACGGCCGACGGCTCCGCGACATGAGGCGCCTGCCCGAACCTCGCTGTGGTTTTCCGCAGGTGTGGTTTTCCACAACCGGAAACGGTCACGCACCTCATGGTGGCCATATCTCGACCTTCGTAACCTTCTGGGCATGACGGATTGGCTGGTAGCACTGATGGAAAGCCTCGGCGCCCCGGGGGCCGGGTTCGCGGTGGCGATGGAGAACCTCTTTCCTCCCATCCCGAGCGAGGTGATCCTGCCGCTGGCGGGCTTCGCCTCCTCCCAGGGGGAGATGAGTCTGCCGGCCGTACTGCTGTGGACCACGACGGGCTCGGTGGTCGGCGCGCTGGCGCTGTACTGGATCGGCGCGCTGCTCGGCCGGGAACGCACCCTGGCCCTGGCCGCCCGCATCCCGCTGCTGAAGGTCTCCGACATCGACAAGACCGAGGCGTGGTTCCTCAAGCACGGCCGCAAGACCGTGTTCTTCGGCAGAATGATCCCGATCTTCCGCAGCATGATCTCGATCCCGGCCGGGGTCGAACGCATGCCGCTGGGTGTCTTCACGGCGCTGACCACCGCGGGCAGCCTCATCTGGAACACCATCTTCGTGCTGGCCGGCTACCTCCTCGGGGAGAACTGGTCCCTGGTCGAGGCCTACGTCGGCGTGGGCACCAACGTGGTGATCGCCGTGGTCGCGCTGGCCGTGGTCGTCTTCGTGGGCCTCAGGCTGAACGAACGGTACAAGGGGCGGCATGCGAGCCGTCGTTAGGGGGCTGCGGTTGCTCGGGGCGGTGACCCTCGGCGCGTTCACCGCCCTGCTCGGCCTGGTCTTCGTCCTGGTGGCGCTGCCGCTCGCGGGGCGCCCCTGGGCGCGGGCGGCGGCCCGGCGGCTGGCCGTACTCGAAGTCCGGCGGCTCGGTCTCGACCTCTCCCCCCAGGGCGGGGGTGAGCTGGGCTACCTCGCGGCGAGGGTGCCGGTCGGCGTGCTCGGCGGCCTGGTGGTCCTCCTGCTCGGGTACGGCACGGTCACGGCCGCCGTCCTGGCCTGGACGTGGGGCAGGGGCCTGCCGTTCGACGGCATGCCGCCGACCCCTCCGCTGGTCGCCTACATCGGCCTGGCGGGGGTCTTCCTGCTCTTCCTGCACCTGTCCGGCCTGGTGGGGGCGGACGTGCTCGAACGGCGGCTGGCCATACGGATGCTCGCCCCCGACCCGACCGAGGCGCTGCGGCGCAGGATCACCGAGCTGACCGAGAGCAGGGCGGGGGCGCTGGCGGCGGTCGACTCCGAGCGGCGCAGGATCGAACGTGACCTGCACGACGGGGTGCAGCAGCGGCTGGTCGCGCTGTCGATGCTGGCCGGACGGGCCCGCAGGGGACGGCCCGAGCTGCTCGAACAGCTGCACGAGCAGGCCCAGCAGGCGCTGACCGAGCTTCGCGAGGTGGCCTGGCGGGTCTATCCTTCGGCACTCGACTCGCTGGGGTTCGCCGAGGCGCTGGCCGGGGTCGCCGAACGCGCCGGGGTCCCGGTCAAGGTCGTCGGAGCGCCGCCGGAACGGCTGCCCAGGACGGTCGAGACGGCGGCCTACTTCGTGGTCAGCGAGGCGGTGACCAACGCCGACAAGCACTCGGGGGCGGACCTGGTCACCGTCGAGGTCCGCGAACAGGGCACGATGGTCCTCGTGCGTGTGGAGGACAACGGCGCCGGTGGCGCCGACGCGACGGGGGACGGTCTGTCCGGACTGGCGGGCCGGGTGGCCGCGCTCGACGGCCGCCTCACCGTGACCAGCCCGGACGGCGGGCCGACCGTGATCACGGCGGAGCTGCCATGCGGGTGATCCTGGCCGAGGACTCGACCCTGCTCAGGGAGGGCCTGGTCCGGCTGCTGGCCGAGGAGGGGCACGAGGTGCTCGCCGCCGTGGGCGACGGCGAGGCCCTGGTCGAGGCCGTCTCCGAGGCCGGAGCGGAGCTCGACGTGGTGGTGGCCGACGTCCGGATGCCGCCGACGCACACCGACGAGGGCCTGCGCGCGGCCCTGGAGATCAGGCGGCTCCGGCCGGACGTCAGGGTGCTGGTGCTGTCGCAGTACGTGGAGAAGAAGTACGCGACCGAGCTGATGAGCGGCGACATCTCCGGGGTCGGCTACCTGCTCAAGGACCGGGTGGCCCAGGTGAGCGACTTCCTTGAGGCACTCGACCGGGTCGGAGCCGGGGGGACGGCCTTCGACCCCGAGGTGGTACGGCAGTTGCTCGCCCGCACCAGCCACGCCGACCCGCTGACCCGGCTGACCGCCCGGGAGCGGCAGGTGGTCGAGCTGATGGCGCAGGGGCTGACCAACGCCTCGATCGCGCAGACGCTGCACGTGTCGCAGAGCGCGGTCGAGAAGCACGTCAACGCCCTGTTCGACAAGCTTGAGCTGTCACACACCACCGGTTACAGCCGACGGGTCCTGGCCGTGCTGCGCTATCTCGGCTCCTGAGGAGCGCCCGCCGGGCAGGGAGTCGAGCCAGTCCAGGAGGCGGTTCCCCTCGCGGACCATGATCTCCGGGTCGCGCAGGGCGTTGGTCAGCAGCGACATGCCCTGGTAGGCGCCGACGAGCGTGAGCGCCAGGCCGTCCGGATCGGGGGCGCCCAGTTCGCGGAACTGCCGCTCGGCCCAGTCGAGCAGCAGCCGGATGGCCCTGCCCGCCTCGACGTCCATGCCCCCGTCCTCGCGTTTGTCCAGCTCGACGGCCAGGGTCCCGGTCGGGCAGCCGTAGCGGGCCGCGACGTCGCGCTGGCCGATCCAGCCGCCGACCAGGGCCTTGAGGCGTTCGCGCGGGTCGGGGAGCCTGTCGAGTTCGTCGGTGAGGCCCGCCAGGTGCCCGGCGTGCTCGGCCAGGGCCGCCTGGACCAGCGCGTCCTTGGTCTTGAAGTAGTAGTACACGTTCCCGACGGGGACGTCGGCGGCGTTGGCGATGTCGGCGATGGTGGTGCGCTCCACGCCCTGCCGGTGCAGGACCTGGGCGGCGGCGACCATCAGCTGCCGCCGCTTGCCCGCCGATTTCTTTGAGTCAGCCACCTGACTAACAATAGTCGATCCCTGTGGCTATCGTGGGGACATGACCATCGAGGCGATCGGCGACTCCACCCGGCGGCGCGAACGGCTCCGTGACTTCCTGCGCGCCCGCCGGGCCCGGCTCACCCCCGGCGACGTCGGCATCCCCACGGCCGGACGGCGCCGGACCCCGGGGCTGCGGCGCGAGGAGGTGGCGCTGCTGGCCGGGGTCGGGGTCTCCTGGTACACCTGGCTCGAACAGGGCCGCGACATCACCGTCTCGACCGGCGTGCTCGACGCGATCGCCGGGGCACTGCGCCTGGGCGAACCCGAACGAGCCCACCTCTACTCCCTGGCCGGTCTCAACCCGCCGCCCGCCGGGCGGACGCCCGCGAACGAGGTCACCCCCGAGCTGCGGCGCCTGCTCGACGGGTGGGAGGGACGGCCCGCGGTGCTGCGCGACAGGAACTGGGACGTGCTGGCGTTCAACGAGACGGCGCGGAGCGTGTTCGGCTTCGCCGAGGGGACCGCCCACAACTGCCTGGTCACCTTCTTCACCAGCCCCCGCTATCTCGCCATGCGCGAGACGTGGGTCTCGGCCGCCCCCGCCGTCGTGGCCGCCTACCGCGCCGACTGGGCGCGTTTCCCCGGCGACGCCGGATTCGAGCGGGTGGTCGCCGACCTCGGCGTCGTCAGCCCCGACTTCGCCGAACTGTGGGAACGCCACGAGGTGGGCGTCCCGGCCCAGGCCGTCAACGCCCTGCGCCACCCCCGGGCCGGTGAGCTGTTCTTCGACGCGACGACCCTGACGGTCGCCGACCGCCCCGGCCTGAACCTCGTGCTGTACGACCCCCGCCCCGGCACCGTCGAGCGTCTCGCCGCCCTGACCCGCACGGCCTGAACCTGGTGGTGCCACACCCACGACAGGCGCGCACTGTATGCCCGCGCGCCGTACCGGCACGCTGGACCCATGACACGGTTCTCGGGAAAAGTCGCACTGATCACCGGCGGTACCAGCGGCATGGGCCTGGCCACCGCGCACCGGCTGCTCGCCGAAGGAGCCCGGGTCGTCGTCACAGGCCGTGACAGGGTACGGCTGGACGCCGCCGTGGCGAGCCTCGGCGACCGGGCGTTCGGGGTGGCCGGCGACGCGGCGAACCTCGCCGACCTGGACACACTGGCCTCGACCGTCCACGACCGGTACGGCGGGCTGGACGTGGTGTTCGCCAACGCGGGCGTCGGCGCCTTCCAGCCCTTCGGCGACGTCACCGAGGCCGAGTTCCACCGCGTCGTGGACATCAACCTCAAGGCGGTGTTCTTCACCGTCCAGAAGACGCTTCCCCTGCTGTCCGACGGGGGATCGGTCGTGATCAACGCGTCGTTCGCCCTGCACCGTGGAACGCCCGGCACGGCCCTCTACTCGGCGGCCAAGGCCGCGGCGCACAATCTGACCCGGACCCTCGCGGCCGAGCTGGCGCCACGGCGCATCCGGGTCAACTCCGTGAGCCCGGGCACCATCGACACCCCGGCGTTCCGCACCGAGGTCTCCGCCGAGGCCCGGGCCTCCCTCGCGGCCTCCATCGCCGCCGGACGCGTCGGCACCGCCGAGGAGGTCGCCGCCGTGGTCGCCTTCCTCACCTCCGGCGAGGCGTCCTACGTCAACGGCCAGGACATCCTCGTCGACGGCGGCCTCGTCAACTCCACCCCCGCACCGGTGCTGTGAGTCCCGCTCCCGGGCTCAGCGGTCCTTCCTGCGCTTGGCCTTGCCGCTCACGCCGCCGAACAGCGCCAGGCCCTTCACCACGATCACCGGCGCCGACGGGTCGATGTCCGGGCCGCCGTGCACGTCGAAGCCGCCGAAGATGCCCACACCCTGGCAGCGCACCTCCACCCCCTCGGGCACGATGATCTCGGCCCCGCCGAAGACGGCGTTGATCGTGATCTCGATCTCCTTCGCCTCGAACTCGGCGTCGGTCATGTCGAACCGCATCCCGCCGAAAAGGGCCAGACCCCTGATGCGCCGCCGTACCCGCCAGCGGCCCTTGCGGTCGGCGCCGCCGAAGATGGCGATGACGTTCTCGGGTTCTGAGTTCGTGCCCGGGACGTAGGACACCGGGCTCGTGGCCGGACGGTGCCGCTCGACCTGCAGATCGCTGGTGAGAACCTCAAGTTCCCCAACCGTCTTGGCCTGGTAGAGCCTGTCCAGGCGTTCGGAGTACTCCTCGTAGGCCAGCTGACCGGTGCTCAGGGCCTCACCGAGCAGGGCGGAGACCTGCTCCCTGTTGCTGTCCGAGGCGCGCAGGTTCGACGTCTGGGGGTCCCTGCGCTGAGGGAAGTTTTCCATGAAAGTCACGATAGTTCTCATTTATCACGACAGAGAGCGCGCAAAAGGGGCCGAGTCTCCGTACCGGCGCGCACCCCGCCACCCCGAGCCCGGCGGCCGAGGCTTACGGCGCAGGTCACCGGACCGGTCCGGCCTGCCGTTCACGGCACTCGGGAGGCGGTGCGCGTGCGCCGCCGCGGGCCGGTCGGTCATGGCGGTCTCCGCGCGCGGCCGTCGACCGGACGCGACCGGGGTGCCGCCCGTCTGATCACCGAACAAGCCCGTTGGGCGCCTTGTCTGATAGATCCAAAATGTGATCATTGTCGGGATTTGTTGATCGTTCACCTTCACTACACGCACGCGCAGTGAGCCGTTCCACCCGCCGTGATTTCTGTGATCAGCACACTCGAATCACCTGAAACGGCAGAAACATGACGCGCAGCAGCGCACCACGACCCCCTGCCTGGCCCGGTGCGATCACCGCGATCGCACTCGCGGCCGGCGCACTCGTCGTCGCGCCGGCCTCCCCGGCCTCGGCGGCCTCGGCGACCGAGAACCGGCCGACCTACCTCGGCAAGTCCCTGTACACCGGTGAGTTCCACGCGCACACCGGGATGAGCGACGGAGCCGAGAACCCGAGCGCGGCGTTCACCTACGTACGCGACAAGACGGACGCGGACTTCTTCGCCCTCACCGAGCACGACGTGATGTGGGACATCCGCAACGGCGACGACTTCATCAAGGACTGGCGGGACGCCGACTCGGACGAGTGGCGCGCCCTGCACGAGCTGGCGGACAAGTTCAACGCGTCCCAGACCGAGCTCACCGTGGCCCCCGCCATCGAGAACACCTGGTACGACGGCACCGGCCACATCAACCTCTTCAACACCAGCTGGCACGCGACGGCCAGGGCCACGGAGAAGGGCACCGTCGACGGGTTCGCCAACGGCTTCGGCGTCGGCGACATGAAGTACGACTACTTCACCTACCTCGCCCGCCTCAAGCAGGACCCGAACGCGATCGGCCAGTTCAACCACCCCTCACCCACGGGCAAGGGCGAGTTCTTCGGCTTCAAGGGCCTGGACAGGACCGCCGACGAACGCATGGAGCTGATCGAGGTCAAGTCCCCGGACCAGGCCAGGGAGTTCCAGAAGGCCCTTGACGCGGGCTGGCACCTGTCCCCGGTCTGGAACGGCGACGAGCACTCCGCCACCTGGGTCACGAGCAACCCGTCGATCACCGGCATCTGGGCCAGGGGCAGGAGCCTGGACGACCTCTACGCGGCGATGCGCGACCGCAGCACGTACTCCACCGGAGACGTCAACGCCGTCCTCGCCTTCGGCGGCAACGGCAAGCTGATGGGCTCGATCCTGCCCGCGGGCACCACCACCCTGGACGCCGAGCTCCAGCTGAGGGACCCCGACGCCAAGGACTCCTTCACCGGCGCGCAGCTGATCACCAACGGCGGGAAGGTCGCCCACGACTTCGGCAGGCTGAGCGGCAACGACCTGACGCTGAGGAAGAAACTGGACGTCAAGAACGGCGACTTCTACTACGTCCGCGCCGACCAGGCCGACGGCAACTTCCTGGTCTCCGCCCCGATCTGGATCGGCGAGACGACGAGCGGCGCGAACTACGCCCCGCAGATCACCGTCGCCGACGTGCCCGCCACCGCCCGGTACGGCCAGGCGGTCACGCTGCCGCAGGTGAGCGCGACCGACGACTCCGGCGGGCAGCCGACCACCGCCCTTGAGGTGTGGGACTCCGCGGGCCAGGTCCCGGTCAAGGACGGCGCCTTCCAGATCCGCTCCTACGACGACACGTTCGTCGTCGTGAAGGCGACCGACGACAAGGGCAACACCAACGCCGAGCTGCGCCGGATCCAGATCGACCAGCGGACGCAGGACCCGGCGGGCGTGTTCCGCTTCACCAACAACGTGGCCGTGGGCGCCGAGCCCGGCACGGCGGGCATCGCCGTCACGACCGACCGGGACATCCAGCGCGTCTACGCGCAGATCCTGCCGGAGGGCGGCGACGACTGGTCCAGGGCCCAGGTCCTCACCTCGACCGGCGACAGCCCGTACGAGACGTCGACCGTCGGCAACGACGAGCCCAAGTTCCAGCACTCCGTCACGGGCCAGACGCTGCGCTCCCACGAGTTCCGGCTCACCGGCCTGAAGGTCGGCACGTCCTACCGGTACCGCCTCGGCGTCACCAGGAACGGCGCCGCCCCGAAGGCCGCCGACACGGCCGCCTGGACGGACGTCAAGGGCCGGTTCCTCGCGGGCGGGACCGACAGCGAGCCCGTCTACATCCTCGGCGACGTCCAGGTCCCCGACAGCAACGCCGACAGCCTCAAGCTGCCGGGCAAGGTCCTCGACCAGCTGAAGGCCAAGGCTCCCGGCGGCGGCACCGTCATGCAGCTCGGCGACCTCGTCGAGGACGGCGGCCGCACCAGGATGTGGAGCGAGATCAACGACGCGCTCCTGTCCGGCCTCGACACGCAGTACGCGGCCGTCAAGGGCAACCACGAGACCTACGAGGACCCCGACTACAACTCGGTCGCCGTCGAGCCCGCCTCGGTCTTCACCAACATGTTCGCGCTGCCCAAGAACGGCGCCGTGGGCGAGGCCAACTACTCGTTCGACCGCGGGCAGATCCACTTCTCCGTCCTCAGCTCCACCGCCCGTCTCGACGACCAGCTCGCCTGGCTGGTGAAGGACGTCCGGGCCTCGGACAAGAAGTGGAACGTCGCTCTCGGGCACTTCTCCTACTACGGCGGCCGCCACGGGGCCGACGCGGGCATGGACATCGACCGCGAGAAGGTCACGCGCGTCCTCGACCAGCTTGGCGTCGACATGTACATCGGCGCCCACGACCACGTCTACAAGCGCTCGACGATCTACGAGGGCCGGCTGGCCCGGACGCCGGAGGAGACGGCCGAGGGCACCACCTTCGTGACGATGGGCTCCTCCGGCCCCAAGTTCTACGAGAACGCGAAGCACTGGTGGGACGACAAGGTCGACGACGAGGACGTCCAGATGGGCGGTGTCCTGACGGCCACCGACGCGGGCCTGCGACTGACGGCGTACAAGATCGACGGCCGGGTGGTCGACGACTTCACCGTCACCAAGCCGCAGGGCACCTGGAAGGTCTCCTCCGCCGAGATCAAGAATCGTGAGCTGGACGGCGTCGGACTCATCTCCTCCCCGGGCAGCCTCGACAGGCTGACCGTCATGGCCGCGGCGTACGACGCCTCGCAGCAGAAGATGATCGACGTGCGCTCGGCCGACGTCACGCTCAACCACACCGGCCGTGAGCAGTACATCAGTTTCGACAAGCCGCTCGCGGTCGCGCCGAGCTCGACCGTCAGGCTGTTCGTCTGGGACTCGCTGAGGTCCGGCAAACCGCTGCGGCCCGCCGTGACCCTGCGCGAGGGCCTGGCCGGTGACGGCACCGCCCAGACCCCCTACCTGATCGACTCCGCCGACGACCTGGCGAAGATCGACAACGATCCGGCCGGGCACTACAGGCTCGCCGGCGACCTGAACCTGAGCGGCCTCGGCCGTTCCCAGATCGGCCGCACGATCGCCTTCACCGGCGTGTTCGACGGCGCCGGGCACACCGTCTCCGGCCTGTCCGCGATCCCCGGCCAGGGGCCCGGCCTGTTCGCCGACAACCACGGCACGATCGTGAACCTGGTCGTCAACGGCGAGGCGACCACCGACCGCACCCCGGCCGGTCTCGTCGCCGACATCAACCACGGCACGATCGAGCGGGTCCGTGCCGACGGGTCGCTGACCGCCGCGAGCTATGTCGGCGGCATCACCGGCCACCAGTTCGGCATCGTCCGCGACAGCGTCTCGACGGTGAACGTCAAGGCCACGGCCCAGTACGTCGGCGGCGTCGTCGGCGTCGCCATGGGCGGCTCCGTCACCCAGAACGTGCTGGCCACCGGCTCGGTCACCTCGGCCGGGGCGTCGGCGGGCGGCATCGCGGCCTACGGGTACGACGCGACCGAGGTCAGCCACTCGGTCGCGCTGAACTCGAACGTCTCCGGCACCAGCTACGCGCACGCCATCCTCGGCCGCGTGCTCGCCGGGCAGACGGCCTCGCTGGAGGACAACCACGTCAGCCGGGCCGTACCGATCAGTGGGCAGACGCTGACCGACCCGCCCGCGGCGGGCAACCAGAGGGGCAACGTCGTCCCCCCCGCCGAGCTCCGCAAGCAGTCCTTCTACGAGGCGCTCGGCTGGGACTTCACCAACGTCTGGCAGTGGAACGAGACCGGCGCGCGGCCGACCCTGAAGGTGGCGCCCGAGACGCTGCAGGCCGGCGAGGCGCCCCAGCTGCCGAAGGACGACAGGGGCTTCCACATCGTCAAGAGCGCCGACGACCTCGCCCAGATCGGTACGCACCTCTCGTATGACTACGTGCTCGGCGCCGACATCGACCTGAGCGGAAAACCGTTCACCACCCTGCCGGGCGCGTTCACCGGTGAGCTGGACGGCGCGGGCCACACGATCAAGGGCCTGACCTCGACCGGCGGCCTGTTCACGCAGGTGTCCGGAAACGTCCACGACCTCGCGATCGTCGGCGCCAAGGTGACCGGGACCACCGCGCGCGCGGGCATCCTGGCGGGCGCGAGCACCGGCACCGTCGAGCGTGTGTGGGTCTCCGGCTCGGTGACCGGGGCCTCGCGGGTCGGCGGTCTGCTCGGCGACTCCCAGGGCGTCGTCCGTGACGTCTACTCCACGGCGGACGTGCACGCGCTGTCCACCGAGGCGGGCGGGGTCATCGGCGTCGCGCTGGCGGGATCGCTCACCGAGCGGGCCTTCGCCACGGGTGCCGTCCTCGCCGACGGCCGCAACGACGGAGGCGTGGCCGGGTACGGCTACACCGGCACCACGATCAGGAACTCGATCGCGCTCAACCCGACCGTCACCGCGCCGTCCTGGGCGCACCGCTTCCTGGGCCGGGTGCTGGCGAACAACGTCGCCACGCTTGAGGGGAACTGGGCGGTCGAGACCCTCCAGGCCACCACGCAGCAGGAGACCACGATCGGTCCGGCGACGCTCAACGGCGCCACCGCGACCAGGGACGAGGCCCGCAGCCAGGACTTCTGGACCGGCAAGCTCGGCTTCGACCTCACCACGGTCTGGAAGTGGGACGAGGACGGCAGGCGGCCCGTACTGCGCGCCGTACCCGAGGACGTCCCCGCCGTCTCCGAGCCCGAGCCCACGGGCCCGGCTCTGGCGCGGGACACCGACGGCTTCTACCTCGTACGGCAGGCGGCCGACCTGGGTCAGATCACCGCCCACCCGGCGGAGAGGTTCCGGCTCGCCGCGGACCTCGACCTGACCGGCGTCGCCCCGATCGCCCCCGCGTTCACCGGCGAACTGGACGGGGCGGGACACACCCTGAGCGGTTACACCTCCTCCGTCGGCGGCCTGTTCGCCTCCGTCACCGGCAAGGTGCACGACCTGACCCTCGCCGGGGCCTCGGTGAACGCCACCACGGGGAACGTGGGCCCGCTGGCCGACCGTCTCGACGGCACCGTTGAGCGGGTCGCCACCAGCGGCTCGATCGTCGGCGCCACCACGGTCGGCGGCATCGTCGGCTACAGCTGCGGCGTGCTGCGCGACTCGTGGTCGGCGACGACCGTCTCGACGACCGGCGGCAAGTACGCGGGCGGACTCGTCGGCATCGCCGGCGGCGCCACCCAGTGCTCCGCGAGCGGCGGCAGCCTCACCGAGCGGAACTACGCCACCGGCGCGGTGACCGTACCGAAGAGCGAGGCCGCGGCCGGCATCAGCGGCTACGCCTACACCGGCACCACCATCCGGAACAACGTCGCGCTCAACCCGACGGTGACCGCGACCGGATGGGCCCACCGGATCGTCGCCCGCACCCTGAACGGGGGCGCGCCGACCGTCGAGCACAACCTCGCCGTCGAGACCCTGGTCGCGTCGGTGCAGAGCATCGGCTCCACCGCACCGGAGAGCTTCAACGGCACCACCGTCACCGTCGCGCAGGCCGCCGACCCGGCCACCTACGCGTCGATCGGATGGGACCTGGAGAAGGTCTGGCGGTGGGACACCGGCCTCGGCCGACCGGTCCTGCGCACCGCCCTGACGGCACCCGCCACCGCGCCGGAACCTGCGAGCCCTGCCGCCGAGAACCCCGCCACGGAGGAGACCGCGACGCCTGCCGCGGCGGCTTCGGCGGAGTCCGCGGCCTCGGCGCGGACCGTCGCGTTCACCACCGTGGTCCCAGCGGCGGCGGCCAAGGCCACCGAGACCGACGGCATCCGCCACCAGGCGGTCGTGAACGACAACGGCACCGTCACGGTGACGGTGTCAGCGGGGGCCGCCACGGCGGCCAAGCAGCTGTCGTTCCTCCTGCTGAAGGCCGGCGCCCCCGCGTCGGCTCCGGCCGGAGGCGACATCGCCTATCTCGGGGAGGCCCGCCTCGACGAGCAGGGCAACGCGACGCTGACCGTGCTCCTGAACCAGCCGGACGGGACGACTCTCGCGCTCAACACCTCCGGTGACACGAAGCGTTACGTCGCCCCGCTCCTGTCCCGGGTACCCGAGCCCACGGGGATGAGGGTGCTCCACGACACCGTCACCGCCACGGTCAAGACGCAGGGGAACGCCCCCGCCCAGGTGACGATCACCCTGATCTGCACGGGCAAGGGCAAGTGCCAGGAGGATGTCACCGTCTCCCACGGCGGCCGTCCTGTCGACGACAAGAAGGTCACGCTCCAGCCCGGCAAGACCCGGGACCTGAAGCTCAACCTCCGCGACGAGGCCCGCGCCGCCCTCCGCGACGGCAAGCCGATCGTCCTGGACGTCCGGATCGGCACGGCCCCGGCGGTCCAGGTGAAGGTCAACCCGTAAGGAGGCCCCGGCCTCTCCGACGACCCGAAAGCCCATGGCGCCCGCAGCCTTCTCGGCTGCGGGCGCCATGGCGCATCAGGGCGACGCCGCTACCAGACCTCCCCGTACGGGCATGGGCCGCGCCCTGACCGGCCGTGCCCATAACGCCCTCTTCGCCCAACCCCACGGTCTACACGCAACACAAGGTTGCGCATCACTGATGCGGCCGCTAGGTTAATGCGCAACCGATGGTTGCCTATTGGAGGTCCGTGGTGGAGTTCGGAAAGCTGGAGCGTGAGATCCACATCGACGCGGCGCCGGAGGTCGTGTTCGATGTGGTGAGTCGTCCCGAGCACATCAAGATGTGGTGGTCCGACGACGCGTCGTTCGAGCCCGAGCCAGGCGCCGTCGGTGAACTGGTGTGGGACGTCCCCGGCGTGGTCGAGTCGATCACGGTGGTCGACGTGGACCCGCCCCGCAGGTTCGCGATGCGCTGGGTCGCCCCTGACGGACAGCTACCCGATGCGGGCAACTCCCTTCTGATCACCTTCGAGCTCGAACCCTCCGGCGACGGCACGATTCTGCACCTGACCGAGAGCGGCTGGCGGGAGAAGGGCTGGGAGGCCGCCGTGCTTGAGAAGGCCTTCCACGAACACGAGCACGGCTGGGACACCTTCCTTCCCCTCCTGCGGAGCTACGCCTCTTCCGTGGTGGCGCGATGACCGTCGCCGTCGACGACGAACTCTGGTCGGCGATCGGCGACCCGATCAGGCGCCGTCTGCTCGACCTGCTGCTCGCGGAAGGCGTCGGTACGCCGACCAGCCTGAGCGATCGTCTCCCGATCTCGCGCCAGGCGGTCACCAAGCATCTGAACGTCCTCGATCGCGCGGGCCTCGTGCGCGCGACACCGATGGGCCGCGAGCGACGCTACGAAGTCGACGAGGCACAGCTCGCCCGTGCCGTACGGCAGCTGAACGAGGTCGGCAGAACCTGGGATGTACGGCTGAACCGCATCAAGCGCATCGCGGAACAGATCCAGCGTCAGAAAAACGACTGACCAACAGATCGACGTACCCGTGTGCCGGTGGCGGTGATCTCCGTCCCGGACGCCTGAACCGACGGTGCCGGTGTGCCATCGAGCCCGTGTAACCGTCCGAAGAATCAACCACCTTTGGGGGACAAACATGAGTGGATCGCTGCTCGGCGGCAGGAACGCTGTCATCTATGGGGGCGGGGGCGCCATCGGTGGCGCGATCGCCCGGGTGTTCGCCCGGGAAGGCGCGAGGGTGTTCATCGCCGGACGGACACAGGAGAGGCTCGACGCCGTGGCACGTGACATCGCCGCCACGGGCGGAGCGGTCGAGACCGCGCAGGTCGACGTTCTCGACCAACAGGCGGTCGAGAAGCACGCCGACACGGTCACGGCGACGGCCGGTGGCATCGACATCGCCGTCAACGCCGTGAGTGTCCCGCACGACCAGGGGACCTCGCTGGCGGACCTCTCGCTGGAGGAGTTCATGCGGCCGATCGACGGCTATCTGCGGGCGCTGTTCATCACGAGCAAGGCTGTGGCACGACACATGGGTCGCGAACGGCCCGGCGTCATCCTGACGCTGTCCGAGCCGGGCTCCAAGCTGGCTGTGAGCGGCATCCTGGGGCATGCTGTGAGCGCGGCGGGCAAGGAGGCCTTCTCCCGGGTTCTGGCCGCGGAACTGGCACCCGGCAACGTCCGGGTGATCGGCATCCGTCCACACGCCGCCGTCGACGCGCCCGCGGCGGGTTCCCACACCAAGGACCTCTTCGAGCAAGCCGCGACGGCGGCCGGGCAGTCGGTCCAGGAGCTGCTCGAAAGCGGAGCGATGGCGCAGGGAACGCTTCTGAAGAGACTGCCCACGCTCTCCGAGATCGCGGAGACGGCCGCGTTCCTGGCTTCGGACCGAGCCGGAGCCATGACCGGAACGATCGCCAACCTGACCGCCGGCGCACTTGTCGACTGAGACCGCCGCATCCGATCAACCCGACGACTTCGTTCCCCGCACCTCCTGGGCGTTCCGCCCAACGCCCAGGCCGTCGCCGACGCGGGCTTCCCGGTGGTCGTGACCTGCCCCTACGGGCGGTCAGGCGTCCGGATCACCGCCGTCCAACCGTCTTGAACGCCGGCGGCGCTCGGTAGGCGCACGCACTTACCCATCTCAGAGCGCAAGCGGCGGTTGAACAGCTCAACGCCCCAGACGTCCGGCATGGGAGTTCCTCGGCTGGTGCCGACAAGCTTGGTCCGAGGAACCTTGCCCGCCAGGTCGCAACGCTCCGCCGGTTCCAACTGGCGTGATCCGGCTCACCGGGGTGAGGCGAAAGATCCCTCCATGGTGTGATCTGGGTGATTGGCGGTCTCCATAGACTGGCCGGATGGCTTCTCCCCCCGCCCAGCGGGCGCGGCTGCGGCCCGTCGCCCGGCTGGGCCGCGCGCTCACCGCAGCCGTGTGGACCGGCAGGGCCGGTCCGTCACACCCCCGCCCCCGGTGGCTGACCCCCCGCGTGCCGGGGTTTCTGAGTCTGCTGCCGTTCCGCACGATCAACCTGGTCCTCGTCGCCGATCTCGTACTGGCCTTCATCCTGTTCCGCGCCGTGCAGGCGCTCATGAGGCACGAGTCGCTGTATATGGCGACGCCTCTGGACGGGGGAGAGATCGCGTTCATCGCCCTGACCTCCTCGCTGCCGCTGGCGCTGCGCGACCGCTGGCCGCTGATGGCCTGGCGGCTCGCGGTGGTGCTGATTCCCTGGGGGATCGTCACCCGCGGCCAGGACCTGGAGGCGGCCTTCTCCGCCGACGCCGTGATCATGTACCTGCTGGTGGTCTACGCGGTCGCGGTCCGCTGCGAGCGGCACGTCATCATCGGTGTGTGGATGATCTCGGCTGCCGCCCTGTGGATCTTCGGCATCCAATCCGACCCCAGCCTGCCCGGCGTGACGTTCATCGGCATCGCCATGGTGACCGTCACCGTCCTGTTCGGCTACAACGTCCAGGCCAGGAGGACGGCCGCCGGGCGGCTGGCCGAGGAGGAACGGCGCAGCGAGCAGGCGCTGGCCGGGCAGGCCGTCCTGGAGGAACGGGCCAGGATCGCCCGGGAGCTGCACGACGTGGTGGCGCACCACATGTCGGTGATCGCCATCCAGGCGGAGGCCATACCGCTGCAGGCGCGGGAGGACGCGCGGCTGCTGGAGGAGGGGCTCGGCGAGATCCGCGCGCTCTCGCTGGCCGCCATGACCGAGATGCGCCGCGTGCTGGGCGTGCTACGCGACGGGGACGGGCGTACGGACACCGCGCCGCAGCCGGGCCTGGGCCGCCTGGAGGAGCTCGCCGCCACCGCGCGCTCCGCAGGGCTCTCCGTGGAGCTCAAGCTGGGCGGCGACCTGCTCGACCTGCCCACCGCGGTGAATCTGTCGGCCTACCGGATCGTGCAGGAGTCGCTCAGCAACGCCATGCGGCACGCGCCCGGCTCGGCCGTCACGGTGAGGATCTACCGCTCGGGCGACGAGCTGAACATCCACGTGGCGGACGACGGCGGGGACCGCGCCGCCGCGGAGGCGGCGAAGGCGGGGCGCGAGAAGCACACGGGACACGGCCTGATCGGGATGCGGGAACGGGCCGCCATGCTCGGCGGGAGCGTGTGGGCGGGGCCGACGGGAAAGGGCTTCGCGGTCACCGCGATACTTCCGATCACTGAGGAAACATGACGATCAGGGTGCTCATCACCGAGACCAGGGCATGGTCAGAACCGGCTTCACCGTGTTCCTGGACGCCCGGTCCGGCATCGAGGCGGTGAACGGGCGGGAGGCTGTCGAGCGCATCACCGAACACGAGACCGAGGTACTCGTCCCCATCGCCAGGAGCCGCTCCAACCAGGAGATCGCCGAGGAGCTCGTACTCTCGGAGCAGACGGTCAAGACCCACATCGGCCGGATCCTGACCAAGCTGAACCTGCGCGACCGGGCCCAGGCGATCGTGTACGCCTGCGAGTCCGGACCGGTCCGCCCCGGCGAGTGAGATCCCCAGGGGACCGTCCCACTCCCCGCTCCCCGGGACGGCGCCGCCTTCCTCCCTCCGGGGGGTGATGTGAAGGTGAGCACCGCGGTGTGACGCGAGTTACCGATCTTGATTCGTAGCGTCCTGTCTCGTTCCCCCGAACCGGACAGGAGGCCTCCGTGCTCCGCTCCTCTCTCGCCGTCGCCACCGCCGCAGCGCTCACCTACCTGGCCGTCCCCTCGCCGCAGGGTGACCGGATCATCCAGGTCTACGGCGATCTCAGTACGGCGGAGCACGTGGCCGTCATCGTCCCCGGCGCCGACACCACGCCCGCCACCTTCGACGGCGGGCGGGCCAAGCCGTACAGCACCCCCGGAGGCGGGGCGCGGGCGGTGCTCGCCCAGGCGCGGGAACTGGATCCGGCAGCCCGGCTGGCCGTGGTCGCCTGGCTCGGGTACGACAGCCCGGCGACCGTCAGCCTGGGGTCCGCCACCGGCTGGGCCGCGGAGAAGGGCGCCCCGGCGCTGCGGCGCTACGTGAACGAGACGCTCCGCGGCAAGCGGGTCAGCCTGCTGTGCCACAGCTACGGGTCGGTGGTGTGCGCCAAGGCCGCGCCGGGGATCCGGGCGGACAACCTGGCCGTGTTCGGCAGCCCCGGGCTCGGCGTCTCCTCGGCGGCCGAGCTGGGCGGGGTTCCCCTCTGGGCGGGCAGCGGCACGGAGGACTGGACGCGCGACATCCCCAAGATCAAGATCGGCCCGCTGGGCTTCGGCCGCGATCCCGCCGAGCCCGGCTACGGTTCCCGGGTGTTCGCGGCCGGCGCCGCCGGGCACAGCGACTACCTCGCCCCCGGCGGCGAGTCCCTGCGCAACCTCACCCTGATCGCCCTCGGGCGGACCGCCGAGGTGTCCCATGCGTGACCCGGCCGGGCGCCGTACGGCGGCGCGGGTCGAGGCGATGACGCCGCCGGGGCGGGACCGGGGGGTGGACGCGCTGCGGGCGCTGGCGATCGCCGGGGTGGTGCTGGGGCACTGGCTCGTCACGGCGTGGGTGCCCGGGCCCCGGGGGACGGTCGCCGTCTCCAGCCCGCTCGCGTTCATGCCGGAGCTCGCGCCGCTGTCGTGGGTGCTGCAGACGCTGGCGGTGTTCTTCTTCGTGGGCGGGTACGCCGCGGCACGGAGCCTGCGGACTGCGGGTGATCGGGCGTGGGCGGAGACGGCGGGTCCGGCGCGGGCGGTGGGTCCGGCGTGGGTGCGGGCCAGGATGGGGCGGCTGCTGCGGCCGGTGGGCCCGCTCCTGCTGGTCTGGGCAGGGATCGCGGCGGGGCTGGCGCTGCACGGCGCGCCGTACGCGACGGTCAGGGCGCTGGCGCTCCCGGCGCTCGGGCCGATCTGGTTCCTGGCGGTCTTCGCGGCGCTCACCGCCGCCACTCCCCTGCTGCTGAGGCTGCGGCCGGGCGTCACCGCCGTCTCGGCGGCCGCGGTGGTGCTCGTGGTGGACGCGGTCAGGTTCGGCCTGGGCGGGCCGGCCTGGCTGGGGTGGGTGAACCTCGCGGCCGGGTGGCTGGTGCCGTACATGCTGGGGGTGGGCTGGGCGGGCGGCGGGCTCGCCTCCCGGCGGACGGCGGTGGCGCTGCTGGCCGGAGGGGCGGCCGGGGCGGCGGTCCTGGTGGCCGGGTTCGGCTATCCCGCGAGCATGGTGGGCGTGCCGGGGGCAAGGGTCTCGAACCTCAGCCCGCCCACGCTCGCCGCCGTCGCCTTCGGGCTCGCCCAGGTGGGGCTGGCGCTGCTGGCGCACGGGCCGCTGGGGCGGCTGATGCGCAGGCCCCGGCTCTGGGCCGCGGTGGCGCTGCTCAACCTGTCCGCTATGACGATCTTCCTCTGGCACCTGACGGTGGCTGCCGTGACCGCCCTGGCCGCACTCCGCTTCGGCGCCGTCCCGGGACTGCTCACCCCGCCCGCCCACCTCTCCTGGCTGCCGGAGCGCCTGGGCTGGCTGCCGGTGTTCGGAGGGCTGCTCGCCCTGGCGGGGGCAGCGGCGAAGCGGTTAAATGCCAGAGTGTCGCGATCAGCTTGACGCGGTCTTCGCATGTTTGTGACGCTGTGCCACGAAAGGCCCCTGCGGCTGGAGTCGCCCCAGTTCGGTAGAAGCATCAGGGCTTGCACAGCCGTCTTGATGGACGTTCTTGAGGACCTGTCGGCGCTCGTATACCGAGCATGCCTCCATTTGATCCGATCGCGGAGAACGCGAACGTGGTCGAACCTCTGGCTTTCCAGGTGCCCCGCGACCCACTGGGCACACGATCGCCGGGATCGAGTTCCCAGAAGTGGAATCGGAGGCTCTTGACGGCCTTCCGCTCGCGGACCTCGCGCCTCTTGGGCAGAAAATCGCCCGGCAGGTTGTGACACACGTCAGCGATCACGCGCATGTGTTCCAGGTGCCTCAGCGCCGTATCGGTCTCCCCATCGGCCAACGCGCGCTCCGCCAGGTGGCTGACGGCACGAATCTCCACGAACCCCTTGGCCATCAAGCCCTGACGGCCTCCTGCGCCGAACCACGTTCCAATTCGGCGGGCCGGTCACGCGCTGTCCGTGTGTCTTCCGAGAACGTGTGGCAGGCACAGCGACCTTCACGCTCCTCAACGCAGCGCGGGTGACCGCAACCGTGGTCATGCCGGTGATCACGGGATCGCACATGGAAGTCCCGCGCGGCGTCAACGGCGCGAGCCGTCCGAAGCGTCCTGGGCAACGTCGTGCCCTGGCCCGAACCTTTCGCCTCTGACCAAGGAAATAACCACACGCACGTCAGCGCGCCACGGACGATCCTGAAACGGAGGGCGGCGACTTACTGCCGCCGAGATCAAAAAAGCCCCGAACAAAATCGTTCGGGGCTTCCCTACTGCTCAGCTGCTGTGGTCAGGGGCAGGGTCGAACTGCCGACCTTCCGCTTTTCAGGCGGACGCTCGTACCAACTGAGCTACCTGACCTCGGTGGTGGATCGAACACCTACCAGAGCGGTCCTGACGGGACTTGAACCCGCGACCTCCACCTTGACAGGGTGGCGAGCACTCCAAACTGCTCTACAGGACCTTGCTTTTGTCGGAAGTTTTCGCTTCCGTCTTTCTTGCCTTGCTTAGCTTACCAGTTCTTCGGAGGTCTTCGACCTGCCGTTTCCCCGGTGAGCTTTCGCTCAGCAGGTGCCCCCAACGGGATTCGAACCCGTGTCGCCGCCTTGAAAGGGCGGTGTCCTAGGCCACTAGACGATGGGGGCTCGGAACTGGCGTCCCGCTCCGTTGCCGTCTTCCGCTGGAGACCTCTGAAGCATAGGGGACTTTTGACCCCGATGCCAAAGCGGCGTTCCGGCTAAGGCGGCGTGGCGCCGACGGTCGCCCCCGTTGGAGACGGGGAAACAGTCGGCCCAGGAGAAATTGTACGGCCAGGGGCGCTCTCGACGTGACGCTCGATCTGGACGGATTGCTCTCCCAGCCCTCCCAGGGTGATGTCGTCCCAGGCCCGCAGGCGGTGTGACTTACGATCGAAGTACAGCACCGAGGCCGCGACGGGGGTCGGTTCGTCGTGTTCCAGGGCCCGTAGACCCGCCCCGCCCGTGGAACCCTGGACGAGCAGCCGGGTACCGGAGGGCAGCAGTTCGGTCGATCTCTCGTGGGAGTGTCCCGCGAGAATCATGGGCGTCCGGCCGGAGAACTGCCTGGCGATCGTCGGGTCGTGCACGGCGACGAGGTCGACGGGCTTGCTCTCCAGGGCGAGCCTGGCGGCGTGCTCACGCCCGGTGGCCGCAAGCGCCTCCAGGTCCGAGTCGACGGAAACGGACTTGTCCGGGGTGAACCGGGGGTCGCCGAGCCCGTAGATGCGCAGCCCGGCCACGGTCTTGACCTTGTCGTCGAGGACGACGGCGCCCTTCTGCTTCGCGACCGCCTTCTGGGTCGAACCGGAGTCGTGGTTACCCCTGACGAACACGTACGGCAGGCCGAGCCGGCCGATCTCCTCGGCGAACTTGTCCTCGGGGCCCGTCCCGTGGTCGGTCAGGTCACCGGTGTCCACGACCGCGTCGATCTTGAACTGCTCGGTGAGCGAGCGGATGACGTTCCAGGCGATCGGGTTGAGGTGGATGTCCGAGACGTGGAGGATCCTGATCGAGGCGGGGTCGGAGTCGTACAACGGCAGGGCCGAGACCGTGTCGTAGAGCTGGGAGACGTTGTTGACCAGCTTGGCGAGCTGGGTCCGGTACGACTCGAACCGCGTCACGATCGACTCGGCGTCACCGACCAGCGAGGGCGCCCCGGCGAGCAGGCCGGTGTACTTCGGCTCGACCACCGCCCTCGGGTGGAAGGTCAGCGCGACGGCTGCGCCCGTACCCGCGATGGCGACCGTGGCGCTCAGCAGGCCCGCCAGCGCGGGGCCCGGCCTGCGGAAGACGATCAGCGAGCCGAGCAGGCCGCCCGCGAGGCCGCACACCAGAGCCCTGACAACCAGGGTTCTGACCCCCTCACGTAGCTCCTTCTCCATCATGCTGGGCAGGTGGGAGGACATCCGCGGGTTGTCCAGGATCATGGCGACCCTGCTGGTGTTGATGTTCTCCAGGGTGACGCGCAGGCCGACCGGCGCGTCATGGGTGTCGAACAGCAGCGTGCCGAACGGATGCGCGTCGAGGACGGTCTCCCCCGTCCAGGACGGCTCCGCCGTCATACCGAGTTCCACGGGGCCGACATTGGCGCGTACGGGGCCACCGAGCATGATGCCGAGCCAGGCCGAGGCGATGGACACCGCGACGACCGCCACGCCGCGCGTGACGCGCCCCACGGCGAGGCTGCGAAGCCCTCCCTGGGTCCGCTTTGTGAGGCTTCTGAGCTTGCTGAGATCCATCCGCTCCGCCCTCTACCCGGAAACCGGGGGCACAATGGCGGGTGTGATCGAAGTCTCGCGAGAAAGGTTCGAGGAGCTCGTGGCCGAGGCTCTGGACACGATTCCTCCCGAACTGACGAGAGTGATGAACAACGTGGTCGTGGTGGTTGTGGACGATCCGCCCGAACCCGATCTTCTTGGGCTGTACACCGGGATTCCACTCACCGAACGCGGGGACTGGTACGCAGGAGTACTACCCGACCGCATTGAGATCTACCGTAACTCCATACTTTCTATATGTAAGTCCGAAAGTGACGTGGTGAACGAGGTCCGCATCACCGTGCTCCATGAGGTGGGCCATCACTTCGGTATCGACGACGACAGGCTGCACGACCTCGGCTGGTGATCGAAACGACACAACCTCCCATACAGGGAAATATCATGATATTTCGCCACGCTGTGCATGGGCTTCGTCGCTTTCGGTTGCGCAACGGCGCTTCAACGGGCACCGTAGGTTACATACTGACCACCCACAGTCAATGTGCTTGCAGCCCAGCGGAGTCATATGGCGGCCACCCGGCCCGGTCGGCTACCCGGGCGGCACCGCCGCCCCACCGAAGCCCAAGTGACATATGGCGAGATAATCGCCATCGGAGAGTTTCGCGCGCTCTGGATGGCCCAGGGGCTTTCCCTCCTGGGTGACCAGCTCTCCCGAGTCGCGTTGTCCGTGCTGGTCTTCCAGCGCACGGAGTCGCCTCTGGCGACGGCTTCGGTCTATGCCCTGACCTACCTTCCCCCGATCATCGGCGGGCCGCTGCTCTCGGCACTCGCCGACCGGCACGCCCGGCGACACATCATGATCGTATGCGACCTGCTCAGAGCACTCCTGGTCGCGCTCATGGCGATCCCCGGCACACCGTTCGCGGCGCTGTGCGCCCTGGTCTTCTGCGTGGTGCTGCTCAGCGCCCCGTTCTCCGCCGCCAGGGCCGCGCTGTTACCCGAGATCCTTGAGGGCGACCGCTACGTCGTGGGTTCCGCCCTGCAGAACATGACCAACCAGGGGGCCCAGATGCTGGGCTTCGCCCTCGGCGGCGCCCTGATCATGGGTATGGGACCGTACCGGGCGCTGGCTCTGGACGCGGCGACCTATCTGGCCTCGGCGTTGATCCTGGTCTCCGGCATACGGCGCCGCCCCGCGCCCGTCCGCGACGACACGGCCTCGCCCTCGATGTGGACCATGACCCGTGCGGGCACCCGACTCGTCTTCGGTGACGGACGACTGCGTACGCTCGTCATGTTCGCCTGGTTGTGTGGCTTCTACGTGCTTCCTGAGGGGATCGCCACCCCCTACGCCGCGACGCTGACCGACGATCCGGAACGGATCTCCTTCGTCGCGGGCCTGCTGATGGCCGCGATGCCCACCGGGACGGTCGTCGGCGCCTTCCTCTTCGGCCGATACGTCACCCCGTCGAGCCGGCTGCGTCTGATGGGCTGGCTGGCGATGCTGACCTGTGCGCCACTGATCGCCTGTGCCGTACGGCCGCCGCTGGTCGTGGTGCTGGTCCTGTGGTTCCTGTCGGGGGTCGGCGGGGCCTACCAGCTCGCGGCGAACGCCGCGTTCGTGCAGTGTGTCCCCGCCGAACGGCGGGCTCTGGCCTTCGGGCTCGTGCACTCGGGCCTGCTCGCGTCACAGGGCGTCGGCATCCTGGTGGGCGGCGCCGCCGCCGACAGACTCGGCCCTGAGGTCGTGGTGGCACTGGCCGGCGCGGCCGGTCTCCTTCTGGCGGCCGCGCTGGCCGTGCTCTGGGTCCGATCCCGCCAGGAGATCATCGAGATGGCTCGCACGGAGACGTCCGCCTGACTCACGCCTGAGGGGCGGGGCCGCCGTTGTCTCGCTGGGCCGTACCGGGGGTGGGGTAGGGAGCGACCGGGTCCTGGTGGGTGGGGTACTGCGGGGCCTGCTGGTAGGGGGCCTGCTGGTGCGGAGCCTGGTAGGAGCCGTTGTGACCGGCGTTCCTGCTCCAGTTCTCGGCCTTCGCCCACCCCTGCTCGGCCTTGGCCTTGGCGTCCAGCCACACCGGGTTGTCCTTGTTCTTGGCGACCAGGTCCTGCAGGATCGAGGAGTCCTTGCCCTCCTCGGGCAGCAGCAGCCAGCCGACCGCGTAGATCCCGACGCCGAGACCACCGAAGAAGGAGGCGACGGCCAGGGCCGCGCGGATGATGTTGGGGTCGACTCCGACGTAGTGTCCGAGCCCGGAGGCCACACCCGCGATGACGCGCCCGTTCCTGGTCCTGCGGAGCTTCTTGACGCTTGAGAACTCGTTTTCGTTCATGTCTTCAGAATGCCCCTGAAGGGACATCGCTCACATCGGGATTCCCCCTGGGAGGACCCTGACATCCTTCCTGAGACGCCATCAATACCCTGACAGGGGCCGACGAGAGAGGAACACCTCATGGACGATCTCCTGCGCGTCGACGACGCATTCTCCGAGGAACAGCGGCTCATCCGTGACACCACCGGTGAGTTCGTCGCGGACAAGGTGCTCCCCCACGTGGGCGAGTGGTTCGAGGAGGCGGTCTTCCCCGCCCGCGAACTGGCACCGCTCCTCGGCTCGCTCGGCCTGCTCGGCATGCACCTGGACGGGTACGGCTGCGCGGGCCTGGACGCCGTCTCCTACGGCGTCGCCTGCCGGGAGCTTGAGGCGGGAGACTCGGGGCTGCGCTCGTTCGTCTCCGTGCAGGGCTCGCTGGCCATGTTCCCCATCTGGAAGTACGGCTCCGCGGAGCAGAAGGAGGAGTGGCTGCCCAGGATGGCCTCCGGCGAGGCGATCGGCTGCTTCGGCCTCACCGAACCCGACCACGGCTCCGACCCCGCCGGGATGCGCACCCATGCCAAGCAGGACCCTTCGGGCGACTGGGTCCTCAACGGCTCCAAGATGTGGATCACCAACGGCTCCGTCGCCGACGTCGCGGTGGTCTGGGCCCAGACGGAGGACGGCGTCCGCGGCTTCGTCGTCCCCACCGGCACTCCCGGGTTCTCCGCCCCTGAGATCCACAGGAAGATGTCCCTGAGGGCCTCGGTGACCTCCTCCCTGTATCTCGACGACGTCCGTCTTCCCGCGTCAGCCGTACTGCCCGGGGTGCGGGGGTTGAAGGGGCCGCTTTCGTGCCTGTCGGAGGCGCGTTTCGGCATCCTGTGGGGCGTCGTGGGAGCGGCCCGCGCCTGCCTGGAGGCCGCCGTCGACTACTCGAAGACCCGTGTCCAGTTCGGCAAGCCCATCGGGGCCTTCCAGATGACCCAGGAGAAGCTCGCCTGGATGTACGTCGGTCTCGGCCAGGCTCAGCTCACCGCGCTCCACCTGGGCCGGCTGAAGGACGCGGGCACCCTCACCCCCCGGCAGGTCAGCTTCGGCAAGCTCGCCAACGTCCGCGCCGCGCTGGACATCGCCCGTCAGGCGCGCTCGATCCTGGGCGGCAACGGCATCACGCTGGAGTATCCCGTGATCAGGCACATGAACAACTTGGAGAGCGTGCTGACCTACGAGGGCACCCAGGAGATCCACACCCTCGTCCTGGGCGAGGCCCTGACCGGGATTCCCGCCTACCGCTGACCTTGGAGTCGTCGGCCGAGTGCGGGGCGTTGCGGCCTGCCGCTGGGGCGCCAGAGGGGAGTCCGTGCGGCCCTGGCCAGTTTCTCCTGCCAGGAGACGCCCTGGCGCATGTAGAAGCGGAGCAGCTCGGCGGTGGCCCTGGCGTCGGCCAGCGCGGCGTGGGCGCCGGAGAGCGGTATGCCCGCCCGTTCACAGCAGGCGGCCAGGGTCCACTTCCCCTCGGAGAGGAAGTCCGGGGCGAGTTTCTGCGTGCACAGGGTCTCGGTCAGCCAGTGACTTTCCGGCAGAACCCGGAGGAACCGGAGGTCGAAGGAGGTGTTGTGAGCCACCAGGACACGCCCGGCGACCCGCTGCCAGACGTCGTCGAGCACCTCCTCGATCACCGGCGCCCGCGCGACCATCGCCTCGGTGATCCCGTGCACGTGCACGGCCCCGGTCGTCCTGCGTGGGTTGACCAGCGAGTGCCACTCGTCGAGGACCTCGCCCTCGGTGCTCAGGGAGACGAGGGCGATCTCACAGATCTGGTCGCCCTTCGCCGGGGAAAACCCCGTGGTCTCCACGTCGACCACGACATACCCTTGCCGGGAGGACACGCGGACCCCTCCGGCGGACTCAAGCCCCGAGCTCTTCATGAGTGCCACTGTATGATCCATCTACCCCCGTCCACACACGGTTCGTCCAACCACCGCCCCTTCCGGGCCTGGCAACGGACGTTGGTGGACACTATCCTCGGTACGCTGTCTCAAGCGGGGCGTTAGCTCAATGGTTAGAGCTGCGGACTTTTAATCCGTAGGTTCTGGGTTCGAGTCCCAGGCGCCCTACCTCAACGAACTGGGCAGACTCCCTATTCCATGATCGGGAGTCTGCCCAGGGTTGCATCTGGGGTTGCAACGGTCGCTATCGGCCATCGAAAAGCGCCCGCCCCATACGGCCCGCCGCCTCGATCGCCAGCGTCTCCGTGACGTGCGTATATCGCTTGGTCGTGGCCAGCTGGGAATGGCCGAGCACCGCCTGAATAACTCTGATGTCCACACCCTGTTCCAGCAGGAGAGTCGCGGCGGTGTGACGCGCGTCGTGAACGCGGGCGTCCTTCTCGACCTCGGCCAGGGCCAGGATCTCCTTCCACTCGTCCCAGTCGTCCCCGGCGTCGATCGGGCCGCCCTGAGGCGTGCACCACACGAGATCCCAGTCCTGCCACTTCTCCCCCGCCGCCTCGCGTTCGGCCCGCTGTGCCTCGCGGTGGAGCTTCAGGAGGGTCACGAGAGGAGACGGCAGGGCGATCGTCCGCTTCCCCTTGCCCTTCGGTTTGGTGAAGGTCCAGCCGCCGGTGCGTTCCGGGCAGGTCACCGCGTGGCCGGTGCAGTCAGGAGGGCAGAACTTCGGACACGCGCCCCCATGCTCTACGCAGTTCTTACGGCACGCGCTCAGGCAGATGTGGCGACGTCCTGAGGTGCGCCTGGCTTTGGGGCAGTCCTTCGGGCACGGGTAGCGGTGCAGGCGAGCACCGCAGGCGTGCGGGTCCTGGCAGCCGTGCCGGTAGCGCATGCGCTTGATCTGCCAGAAGACGCGGATCGCTCCTCTGTCCAGGTCCACGTACTTCCACCGGGTGCCCAGCGACTCCGACTGCCGAAGTCCCAGCGCCAGCGCCACCGACCAGCGCGTGCCGTTGCGCCGGTCCTTGACCACGTCGAGGATGTCGTGCGCCTCCTCCCTGAGCAGCGGCTCGATCTCGGCGTCCTCGCCGGTCGGAGCGTCGATCATCTGGCAGACGTTGCGGCCGATCAGCTCACGCCGTACCGCGATCTTGAGAGCCCGCGACAGGATGCGGTGAACCTGCAAGATCGTGTTGGGAGCCAGGTCTTCTTTCGCCAGCCCGGCGTAGAAGGCGTCCAGATGCTCCGGGCGCAGCCGGTCGAGCCGATGCGCCCCGAGCCGGGGAATGATCCACCGCTCCGCCTTCGGCCGGTACGTGCTGTCGAGGGTGAGCTGACTCACCCGCATCGGCGCGATCTCGTCGAGGTAGGTCCGCATCCACTCGCGGACCGTGGGCACCTTCCCCGGCTTGGTGGTCTGGCCCGAGTCCCGCTTCTTCTCCAGCTCTCGCACCTTCGCGGTGACGATCGTTTCCGTCTTGCCCTTGCGGTGACGCCGGTCGGGGGTGCCGTCGTCCTTGACGCCCATGGTCACCCAGCCGTGCCACAGGCCGTCACTGCCGAGAAAGATGGAGGAACGACCGTCCGGTTTCTTGGCCATCACGCCGCTTCCTCTCGTGTCAGGCCTGCTCTGGCCTCCAGGGCACGGGCAAACTCGTGCAGTGCCCATCGGGGGACGAGCCGGTATCCCTCGTCTTTGATCGACTTGAGTTCGCCGGTCTTGATCAACCGGAAGACGGCCGTACGGCTGATACCGAGGAGCGCGGCGGCATCCTTGGGCCGGTAGAACAGGGGTTCCATGTCAGGCCGCCTCTCCGATTGCCGAAAGGTCGGGGATGGGTCTGCCGTCAGCTCTGGCCCGTAGCTCGTCGAGTCTCGCTTTGGTGCGGTGCCGGTTGGCCACGCCGCGCAGCAGCCGCACCGGTAGTGGGGTGCGGGTGGGGTCCTTGGTGGAGACCGGTCGCCAGACGTAGCAGTGTGGATCGGTGGCGGTGGTGTCGTCGGCGGGCAGGTCGAGCATGTCGAGGACCCAGGCCCGGCGGTCGGCCTTGTGGTCGCGCAGGGTCTTGCCGGACCACTTGCGGGAGACCAGGACGCGGCGTCCGGCATAGCCGAGGTGTTCGGCCTTGTGCGCCTTGCTCTTGCACCGGCCCGGCGTCATGCCCGCCTTGGCTCCCTTGGGCTGGATGCCGTACCGGAGCCAGTTGGCGCAGGCCGGAGAGCACGGCTCGTAGCGCAGCGCTTCCACGAGGCGGGCGGCGTGGTCCCGGCGGGCCTGGTTGATCACCGCACGCGCCGGACCGGCCGCCTCCTCGTCGTCCTGGTTGTCTTCGTCGAGGTCGAGGGTGTCGCCGAGGCTCTTGGTGAGGTACTTGGTCAGGTACCCGATGCGCTTGTGCGCGTCTGGCGACCCGGCCAGCAGGCCCTGCACGTCGACCTGGGCACCGAAGCGCATCACGTGCAGCGGTTCGGCTTCCTCGTCGGCGTCGAGCTGGTCAAGGGCCTGCTCCCAGGTGGGCAGCAGTTCCCCCGTGGCGGGGTCGAGGTAGTCGCCGGCCTGTCCGTCCGGGTACGGTTCGGCCTGCTCATCCCGCTCCACCCAGACGGGCAGATGGTCCGCCTGGAACCGGACCTCGTCGACGGACGGCCACCACACTTGGTGGTAAGTGGCTGCCGCGATGGCCTTGATCTCCGCACGGGGCAGGGTCCCGCGGATCGCCATGTGCAGGTGAGGCGCGAACCTCTTTTGCGGCTCCACGGTAGCGAAGTACTGCACGTCATAGCCCGCGACCCGGCGCAGGTTCTGCACGAACCGGTCGACCAGCTTGGAGAAGTGCAGCGCGTCGCGAGCGGCGCGGGCGTAGTCATAGGTGGCCGGGTCGACGGGGACGCCCTGTCCGGGACGGATCTTGCCGTAGGACGGCAGGGTGAGGGTGACGAACAGCGAAGGCCGGAACACCTTCCCGTCCGGCGCAACGAAGGTCCGCCCGAGGGTGGTGTTCTGCTTGGCCCGCCGAGGCAGGTCCGGGGCATCCTGGCGGCGCCGGGTGGAGCGAGAACGGCGGGGCGCGGCCCGGCCACCGACGACATTGCCGCGCATCCCGGCGGCATTGATCTCGGCGTCGATACCCGCGATCGCCTCATCCCAGTCGCTGATGTCCTGGCCGTCACGCTCGGCCGCATCCCGCCTGGCCTGTACGTCGGCACGGAACTCGATCAGCCACCGCTGATCGGCGGTACTGGGGTGAGGCTGAGCGACAGGTTCGGTGTCCAGGTGCCAGCCTTCCCGGCACTGCGCCTTGCGCAGCTGCTTGTTGCGCTGAGCGCAGGGCGGGCACTTGGCCTCGCTGGTGGTGCCGCACGGGATGTCGAAGGGTTCACTACGGCCGGTGTGGGTGTCGAAGCGGCGGAGTTCGATGGGGCGGATGCAGACGCCGTTGAGTTTGGCGACCTCGACGGCGACGTCCAGGGCCAGGGGCAGGGTGTCGCGGATGGTGCGGGGAAGGGTGCGGTCGGCTCCGTTGGGGGGTGTGGGGGCGGATGGGTGGGCGATGTGGGTCACCTGACCTCCTTTCCGTGCGGGTCGAGAACGTCGGCGTGCAGCCGGTAGGCGTCGCCGTAGGGGTCTTTGCAGAGCTGGAGGTTGACCAGCACCAGGCGCGGCGGAAGGGCGGCGTCGGTGAGGTCGAGCAGGCCGCAGGCGCTCAGTTCGGTCCAGGAGCCGTGGAAGGTGATTTTCATCAGGCCACCTCCGGCAACGGCAGGGTGTCGGCGCCGAACACCGCGACCATGGCGCGGATATCGTCGTCGGAGACGTAGGCGGCGCGGGCCCGGATCGGGTCGGGTGAGGTCTCCAATCGCACGTAGGCGATGCCCGCGCCCTGCTCTGGTCGCGGGGAGATCAGGTCGGCCAGCGCGCCCCGGTCCCGAGCCCCGTCGCCGAGCACCATGTCGACCTGCTCGGATTCGTCGAGTCGTAGGGCGATCTTGTCGGGGAACAGGTTGCGGATGGTCAGCACGTCCTTGCGCGGGTCCTGAAGGGCTGCGAGGACGCCGACGCCGACGGCGCGGCCCTGGGTGGTGAGGGTGGCCAGGGCGGCGATGGTGCGGATCCGCAGGCCCTTGTCGGGCTGGTAGGCGGTCAGGAACGCCACCTCATCGACCACCACCAGGACGAACGGATCCTCCACCGTGGGGATGTGGTTGTGGCGGACCCCGGCGAACCGGCCAGCGCGTTCTTGCATGACCTTCACTGCGGCTTCCAGTAGGCCGACGCAGGCCTCTGGGCTGGCGGCGTAGTGGTCGCCGAACAGGTCGCGGCCGAAGGACAGTTCCATGAGCTTGGGGTCCAGTGCCCAGATCTCGGCTAGTCCGGCCTGGACGGCGGGCAGCAGCCCGCGGATCGTCGACCAGATGATCGAGCCCTTGCCCGCGCCGGTGGCGCCCGCGACCAGAACGTGAGTGCCGTGGACCTTGAGGCGCCACGGGGTGCCGTCCTCGCAGCGGCCGATCTCCACCGGCCCCACCGACACAGACGACGGGATCGGCAGGGCAGGCAGCGGAACGGCCAGCGGGTCACGGCGGGGAAAGGTCAGCAGCAGCCGGCCGGACCGGGCGATGGTGACCCGGCAGGAGGCGGCGCCGAACCCGTGGGCGAGTTGTTCGGTTCGGTCGGCCCAGTCGGTGACGGCCTGCCCAGTGAGGATCTTGACGGTGACCAGGTCGGCCCACGAGGTGCAGGCCACGCTGAGCAGGCTGGGCAGGTAGTCGCGTCCACCGACGTGGCGGGCCAGGCCGGAGATGGCCATCACCGCGTGCCAGTGCCGCCGGTAGACCCACACCAGACGACCGAAGGCCAGCAGCCGCCAGCCGATCCAGTGCAGGAACGAGGCGCGGTGGATCAACGCCCACAGCGACGGAACGACCAGCATCAGGGCGACGGCGCCGAGGGCGTACGGCCAGCCGTAGACGGTCCAGATCACCCCGGGCAGCGCGGCGACGGCCGAGGCGATCGGGTGGTTCCAGAGCAGGCGCACGAGTGCGGCCAGTACGCGCCAGGTGTGGACGATCAGGGTGGCCATGACCGGGGTGCGGACCACGGCGGGCCGGAAGACGACGGCGGTGTCCGGGGTGGTGGAGACGAGGCGTTGTGCCTCGTCGCCGGGCAGTTTTTTGAACATTAGGCTAGAGGCCTTCCTTGATGTGGAGTCTGGGGAGATGTGAGGGGCCGCCGGGAGCTGCAACTTCCAGCGGCCCCGTTTTGCGTGTCAGGCCGTGTTGTCGTCCCGGTTGGGCGAGGGGGCCGGAACGATGGCCTGCACGGCGTAGAGCCGCTCGCACTCGTCGCGGTAGCGGATGGCGGCGTCTGCGATCTCGCGGGCCAGGTCCACATCGGCGGAGGTGACCGGCCCACCTCCCGTGGTGGTGATCGCCAGCTGGCCTTCGGCGCTGCCGACGCACAGGTAGGGGCGGATGCCCTGGATGGTCATCGCCATGACCGACAGCTCAGCGGTGTGAAAGGCCACGTCGAGTCGGGTGTCGCCGTCGTGGATGGAGGCGACGACGCGGGTGTAGGGCTGGTAGTCGTTACGGGCGCTCATGCTGCGATCTCCTTGCTGGTTTCGGTGGTGGTGGCGTTCTTGGCTGAGGCCGACGCCGGGGCGGTGGTCTGCTTGGTCGGGATGGTCGTACGGGGAGCGCGCATGGCCCGCGCCCGCAGCGAGTAGGCCAGCCGTCCGGTGTCCTGTCCGACGTAGGGGGTGACGGTCATGCCGTCGAACTCGACCGGGGTGAAGGGCAGGCCGGGCAGCGGGGGCGGGGGAACGGGCTGGACGTCGGTGAGGATCTTGACGGTGACCGACTTCTGACTTGCCTTGGCGTCGGGGTCGGCGTCGACGACGGAGACCTGCCAGACCGGTAGGCCGGTGGTCTTGTCCTTGGCGTAGACGGTGCGTCCATTGGTGGATGCGTCGAAGTCCTTGACTTGCTGCACCTCGCCGACCAGGTAGCAGCCGTGGGGGAAGACCTGGTCGAAGCCGATGTCGATGGGGCCCTGGATGGCCATAGAGCAACACTTCCTCATCATGAGCGGTCAGCCACCTTGACTAACCAAGTTGCTCCATCATTAAGCACGAAGCCCGCTTGGATAGTCAAGTGCACCAAGCGGGCTGCGAGAGAAAAGTTGGAGCCACCGATTCCTATCGACCGGGGCTACCGGATCGGGTAGGCGTCCTCCAGTTCATGCCGATCACCAGGAAGAACGGTCTCCACGACCACCCAGGGCTTGCCCGTGGCGTCGCAGGCGACGGCATAGACACTCAGCAGCGCGGCCGAGCTCTTCACCCCGAGCAGGTCACGCTCTTCGGGGGTGGGGTTGCGGGCGGTGACGTGCTCGATGATGTGATCCAGCGACACGTCGGCCGCGCTCTCCACATACCGCCGCACCCCCTGACGCAGATCGGCCTCCTCGGCCAGGGCCGTACCCGTGCCGACGTCGGCCGGGACCCAGGTGGAGGTGATCTCGCTCGGTTCGCCGTCGCGTTCGATGAGGACGTTGCGGCCGACGACTGAGGTGTTCGGTTCGATGCCGAGGTAGGCGGCGATGCGGTTGGGTGCCTCGACGGGCCCGGCGGCGAGCAGCTTGCTTGCGGCCTGGGATTCGGCCCGGTCGAGGAGTTCGCGGCCCGTTCGGGGTTGCCGGCTGGTGGGGATGGCGGGGCGGCCGCGGACGAAGCGGCCTTTGCCTTGGTGGGTGACGATCCAGCCTTGGTCGCGTAGCACGCCGAGGGCTTTGACCACGGTGGGGCGGGCCATGCCGAACTCGGCCATGAGGGTGTGTTCGCTGGGCAGCAGGGAGCCCGCCGGGTACTCGCCGGTGTCGATGCGCCGTTCCAGTTCGGCGATCAACTGCGCGTACTTGGGAGGCGTGTACTCAAACGACATTAAAGCCTCGCATTCAACATGCCTGTCTAGCCAAGCAGGCTATCAGTGCAGGTTAAAGATGCGAAGCCCTTCCCCGAGACAAACCCATCACCGCCCGGCCGCGAACCGCCGAACGGGGAAAGGGGCGCGGCGGGATGGAGGTGAGACTCCCCGGACCCCTCCAGAAACGGGGGACCCCATCCCGCCGCGCCGTCCTACCGCGCCTCCCCGCAGAGCAACGCCCTCCAGACGTCATTGCCCTGACGGATCGGCCAGCGGTAGGTCTCACGCACCTGCCGGGCACCGTTGAAACGGTGTGTGCGGCGAATGAACGCCTGTCCACCGGCATGGCACAGCTCATACACCGTGGAGCGACACTCACAGCTCCACTCGATCACCCGCACCCGCTCCGCCTGGCACGGCGCCCGCCACACCAACCTCATGTGATCCGGCTGCGGCTTGGCCACATGCGGGCTCAGACACCCCTCCACCACGATCACTGCGGAGCACACCCCCTCGGCTCGACCGGCGCGGCAGTCATCCGGCGTAGCTCGGCGTACCGGGCCGCCACCTTCTGCGCCGTCCCCGCCGGATCGCAGGTGCGGCCGTAGGAGTCCCAGCCCGCCCTGTCCTGCGCCGCTCGCCCCAAGGCGTTCCGGCCGGACCTCCAGCGGAACACCCGCCCGTCGGTCCACACCACCAGCCCCGACCAGACCGACACCAACGCCAAGCAGTGCCCGGCGTGCACATCGCAGGCGATCCCCAGGCTGGCCAGCTCCCGCTGCAATCGTTCGGCCGCCTCCACCGCACCGACCACCGTCTCCGGCCCGGCATGATCCGGCCCGGCGTGCTGATCGCGCATGTCCATCACGCCGCCTCATCCGCCGCCGAGCAGTCCAGGCATGCGACCCGGACCAGCTTCACGGTCTGCCCGTCCAGCTGAAGCGCCACCTCGGCACGATTACGGCGAATCCATCGCCAGCCGCGCCCGTGGCAGGTCGGACACTCCCGGCTCGTCGGTTCCCCTTCGGTAATCATGAGTCAAGGGTCTTCACCTGCGCCGATGTCTCCCATCCCGGCGCAGAATCCTCGGACAGAATGACCTGTATCCCTTGACGGGATAACCGCCCAACGGCAACCGTTGAATACCCGAATGGCGAGCTTTCAAGGAGATATTCCATATGCCCGCAGATGCGACTGAACCGGTCGTTATCCTGCCGGAGCTATGGCAACGTCCCGAAATCCTGGAAAGCCTCCGAAGTCGGAACATCGGGCAACTCTTCCGGCTCATCCGCCAGCACACCGGAGCCAGCCAGACCCGCATCGGCGTCGCGGTGAACCTCAGCCAGGGCAAGATCAGCGAGATCATGAAGGGGGCCGTACAGGTCACCTCGTTCGAGGTCATCGAACGCATCGCAGAGGGCTTGAACATGCCCGACCCCGCCCGCATGACCCTCGGCCTGGCCCCCAAAAACCCGTTTCCGAAACCAAGAGCCGAGCCGGGATATTCACCATCTGGCCAGTTCGCGCCACTAGAACCAGATGTGCCGACGAAGTATCTGACCAATTTGACCGGCGCATCCAGCCGCCCCGTGATCTCCGGCCTGCGCCACGTCCTCACCGGCCATATCCAGGCCGAGGCCATCATGGGTCCACCCCTGCTGATCAACGCGGTCACCAGCCAGATTCCGCTGATCGGGCACGTCTGCCGGGTGACACGAGGCGCCGACCGCGCCGAGGCGCTCAGCTTCGCCAGCGAACTCCTGGAATTCTGCGGCTGGCTCCACCAAGACCTTGGCGACTTCACCCAGGCCACGATGTGGACCAACAAAGCCCTCGACTACGCGATGGAGCTGAGGGACCAGCGCGTCACCTCCTACGTCCTCATGCGCAAAAGCGCCATCGCCATCGAGTCCGGCGACCACGGCCATGCCCTCGGCCTGGCCAACGCCGCCCTGGCCAACCCCGACGCCCTCACCTCCCGCCTGCGGGCCGTCATCCTGCGCACCAGAGCCATCGCCAACGCCTACCTCGGGGAGGCCGCGGATTCCGCCCGGGACTCAGAAACCGCCCTCATCGAGGCCACCGCCGGGATGATCCAGACCGACAGTGACCGCGCGCCGTACTGCACGCCCGCCTACGTCGCCATGGAGACCGGAGCCACCCGGCTCCTACTCGGCCAGGCCACCACCGCGATTCCGATCTTCGAGGCCAGCCGCTCCCAGTGGTCACCCTCCAGCCAGGCCCGCGACCACGCCCTGTTTTTGACCCGCATGGCCACCGCCTACGCCATGGCAGGTGAGCGCGACCAGGCCTGCACCGTGACCGAGGAGGCCATCCCGCGCATCCAGGCGTTGCGCTCCAGCCGGGTAGCCGGCCAGCTCACCACCCTCCGAATTCAGTTGGCCCGGTGGTCGACGGATCGGCCCGTGGCAGACTTGCTCACCAGACTCGACCTCCTCGCCGAGTCCTTCTTTCTGCCAGCACCCCGGCCACCAGAAGGAGAACGGTGATCAACGCGCTGCCCACCGCGACCACCACCGAGGAACATCACCGCAACGCCCCCGTCGCGATCCTGCCTGTTGGCAGCTTCGAACAGCACGGCGACCACCTGCCGCTCAGCACCGACACCATCATCGCCACCCTGATCTGCCGAAAGATCGCCGACGCCTACCCCGTCCTGCTGCTGCCCCCGATCACGATCTCCTGCTCCCACGAGCACAGCGCCTGGCCCGCCACCGTCAGCATCTCCGCCCGCACCCTGCACGCCGTCATCACCGACGTCTACGACTCGGTCACCCGCACCGGTCCACGGGCCCTGGTGGTGGTCAACGCCCACGGCGGCAACTACGTGCTCAGCAACGTCGTCCAGGAGGCCAGTGCCGCAGGCCGCGCGATGGCGCTGTTCCCCACCCGGGAGGACTGGCAGGAGGCACGGGCCGCTGCCGAACTGGTCAGCTCCATGCACGAGGACATGCACGCCGGAGAGATCGAGACCTCGATCCTGCTGCATGCCTGCCCCGAGGTCATCCGCCCCGGCTATGAGGACGCCGACCACATTGCCGATGACCGCCGTCACCTGCTGACCGAAGGCATGCGGGCCTACACCGAAACCGGGGTCATCGGGCGTCCGTCCTTGGCCACTGCCGAAAAAGGCAAGGCCGTCCTGGACTCCTTGACCAGCAGCTTCGCCGACGTCATAGCCCTGCTCACCAAGCTCTGAGCACCATGCGTGGCGCGATCACGATCACATAGCGCCGACACTGCCGAATTGTTCTTATGAGTATCAAGGGCGGCGCTTCGCGCCGCCGACGCGGCCCTGCGCTCGGCCGCACGCTGCGCGTGCGGCCTGGGGGCCGTTCTCGCGCACGGCCGTGCTCGGCCCGCAGTGAAGTAGAAACGCAGGACGATGCCCTCACGTCAGTGTGTGCGCCCAGGAAAACTCGTCGCTAGCCACTGGTCTGCTGCCACTGTTCGCCGATAGCTCGAATTCTTCGAGCTATCGCTGCTTTCGGCATCGAGGAACGATAACCGTGTTTAGATTCCTCTACGACTGCAATTCTTGGAGAGGTCAGAAATCTCAATGCTTCTAGTACCTCTTCTTCGCTGGCGAGAAAGTCATAGCGGCGAAGTTCTCGACGAATACTCGTAAGGTCAAGCCATCCACCCTCTTGGAGCGGGTTGAGGGCTTCTTCCTCAAGAACCTCTATCACGGAATGTTCCACCTTGGAGCGGCGCTCCTCTCGGCGCCATAGCTCAGAGAGCGTTGCATCGCGTTGTGCGCAACTGAGGGCGGGATCCACAAGAGGGGCTAGTTGCATTACCGTGAGAGGAGTTATAGCTTGTCGGCGTACCGTGTCGGCAAGAAGCGAAGCAAGAATCACGGCGATATTCGGGTCTTTGTCCGCTGCCTGCTGGAGTCGCCGGTCAAATCCTGGTCCAACTAGCAGTGTATGCGCTGCGCCAGCCTTTTCTCTATGTTCAGGTAGACCAAGAAGGTTTGCTGCCTCTTCAGAGACCCGTCCTGTTGCAGAACTCTTTGTTTCAAGAGTTAGCAGTTGGCTCTGTACACCGATTCCTGTTCGTACTGTTCCATCGGGCCGACCGGACCCTCCGATGTGATTGCTGGGCATGCCGAGATAGTTGAATGCCGCGACAGCGGCTCTTTCAAGGCGCTGATGATTTGCGCTATCAATACTAGCTGCCTCGATCTCGTCGGCTAGTGTCTGAGCGTCACTTGCTGCGCCGGGCGATGTATCTGCTGCAGTCTGGGGCGTAGCGTCGACTTCGGAGCCGGGTTCGCTTGGGTAGGCGATATCTTGACAAAGAATTGTGCTGCGAAACAGTCGACCTAAGGAGGTGACGCGATAATCGGTAGTTCTCAATTTTTCAATCAGCCCGCAAGCTATTAGAATGCTCACACGACTGTTAATGGCCGTGTCTATAAGGCCACGGCCTTCGGGGTGGTAGTTGGCGCTGCGCTGCACCAGTGCTTTCGGGTAGTGGCTGATGCTGGGATCATCCAGATCATGTAGTATCTCGCCGAAATACCATACGTTCGCATGCGCAATTCGAGCGAGATCTAGGGGATCCTCGCCTTCTAGCCATGACTTAGCAAGCGCAGTTGTACTCCACGAGTCCGATGAGACTTGTTCGATAATTCCCAATGCTTTAAGGGAGCCGATGACAGAATCCGCCGAGGAGTCCTGAATGTTAAACTCTCCGACACAGAAACTTTTCAGATCAGTCGTTTTGATTGCTGGTATTGCCAATTCGGCGAATGCAGTCAAAATTTCTAGTTTGTCCGGGTATTTTTTGCCCCTGGGTAGATAGAGCATGCCACCCCGGGCTCTATCGGCGAGCGTAGCGGCGTCCAAAGTCCCAAGTAGCTCCGCCACCGCAGGGGCTGGATCGCTGATCGACGAAGCAGGAAGTTCGGCGTCGGCTAGTGGGGATGCGACCTCTATCTTATCGAGAACGCGACGCCCCGCTTCTGTGAGATGTAGGCGTTTATTGTAGAAGTCTAGGATTCCTAAAGTTCGAAGCCAATTTGTGCGATTACGGATCTGGGTGTCCGATTTCCAGTGTAAACCATATCGAGTATCCGCCATTTCCATTAATTCGTTATGGGTAAGCGCACCCTCCTGGGAAAGTGCTAATAATAGCTCCCCTATAAATCGAATGTTACAGTGAAATATTATGGTGAGAAGTTCGTCGTCGCCTGAAGCCTGCCAGCGCCTCCCTAGGGGCGTAACTAGGATACGAGGCCCATCCAGAGTGATCAGACCGGTGCGTCGAATGGTTTTGGCGGCTTCGCCAGCCGTCAGGGAATCACTGCCCTGTGGCCACATGATTCGATTGGAGGCAAGAGTCTCTGGGGTGAATGCTTTCAGCAAAGACCTTAGAAGTTCTGGCCACTCTGTATACGTGCCTGGGAACAGGGGGAGTCCCATGGCTCGTGTGATCCAAGGCAGCGGTCGGAACACGCTATCAGGTGCCTCAGCAACGCTCTCTTCTAGCACATGAAGGATCATAGCTAGCGTCAGCGTTCTTGTTCAGAGGTTCTGGAGCACTTCTCTCAAACCACAACCGAAGCCAAGTATCCGTTGGGGGAGGCCCTGAGTTAGAGGTCCTCCGGTCAGCGGGATCCGCCTTCAGGACGCCGGAGAACTGGAGGGTACGGCGAAAGTGTGGGTGACGAGAGCTACTGAGGTTGAAGCTCGGAAGTTAGGTCATCGCGTGTGATTCATGACCCTTAGATGACCGCGTGTTCGGTATGCCGGAATTATGAGATATCCGG
>NZ_JBITMT010000025.1:0-92056 GCF_044466505.1 Streptosporangium sp. NPDC049376
GGTGGCGCCCGGGTCGCCGACCGCCACCCCCCCCCCCCCCCCCCGGGGCGGCACGCCCCCAACGCGGGCCAGCCCCCCCCCCCCCAAACCCCCCCCCCCCCCCCCGGGGGGGGCCCCCCGGGGGGGGCCCCACCGCGGTCTTTTTTCCACCCGAAGACGATTCTCCCGGTGGGAACGATCACCCGCGGACGCGTATTTCCGCGGACCGCTTTTCCTGAAAAGCAGAAAACCCTCGGAAGCCTGCGCTTCCGAGGGTTCACCTGGGTAGCCCCGACCGGATTCGAACCGGCGCTACCGCCTTGAGAGGGCGGCGTCCTAGGCCACTAGACGACGGAGCCTTGCGATGCTGACAGTGGTAGTCCCGACCGGATTCGAACCGGCGTTACCGCCTTGAGAGGGCGGCGTCCTAGGCCACTAGACGACGGGACCGTGACACTGTCGTCGGATCCCATTGAGACGGAATCCGCGGCGTCTCCTGAAGGGAGACGCAGCTGGGGTACCAGGACTCGAACCTAGAATAACTGAACCAGAATCAGTCGTGTTGCCAATTACACCATACCCCACCGCCCTTGACCCCCTTGCGGGGCTCGCTGGCGACTCCGAAAGAATAGCCCAGGTTGGGGGTCAAGGCCAAAACGATTGGCCGCCCCGGTCGCGGGAGGCCTCCCCGGTGCCTCCGCTGTCCCCCGGCAGGGGGCTGTGCGACGCTGCTGCAGACGATCCGATCCGGTCCGATCCGGTCTCACGTGAGGAGCCCTTACCTTGGCTGAGAACCCCTTCTTCGCTCCCAGCGCGCTGCCGTACCGGCTGCCGGACTTCGCGCGGATCCGGGAGGAGCACTACCTGCCCGCCTTCGAACACGGCATGGCGGAACAGCTCCGGGAGGTCGAGGCGATCACCGCCAACCCCGAGCCCGCAACGTTCGCCAACACCGTCGAGGCCCTCGAACGCTCCGGGCAGATCCTGTACAGGACGACGATCGTCTTCTCCAGCGTCGCCGCCTCGGACGCCACCGACCGCATCCGGGAGATCGAGACCGAGATCTTCCCCAAGCTGACCAAGCACGACGACGCCATCCGGCTGAACCGCGCCCTCTACGCGCGGATCAAGCAGGTCACCACCGACGACCCCCAGGAGGCGTGGCTGCTGGAGAAGTACCGGGTGGACTTCGTCAGGGCGGGCGCCGACCTGTCCGAGCCCGAGCAGCTGCGGCTGCGTGAGCTCAACGAGGAACTGACCCGGCTCGCCACCTCCTTCTCCCAGAACCTGCTCAAGGCCTCGACCGCCTCCGCCCTCGTCGTCGGCGACCCCGCCGAACTCGACGGGCTCTCCGAGAGCGCGATCAAGGCGATCGAGAAGGACGGCGAGTACGTCCTGCCGCTGCTCAACTTCACCAACCAGCCCGCCCTGGCCGAACTGACCGACCGGAACACCCGCAGAAGGCTCTACGAGCTCTCGGTGAACCGGGCGCCGGAGAACTTCGGCCTGGCCGTACGGCTGGCCACCCTGCGCGCGGAACGCGCCGCCCTGCTCGGCTACTCCGACCACGCCGCCTACTCCGTGGCCGACCAGACGGCCAAGACCACCGAGGCCGTCGAGGAGATGCTCGGCAAGCTCGTCGGCCCCGCGGTGGCCAACGCCCGCCGGGAGGCCGAGGCGCTGGCGCAGGAGGCCGGATTCCCCATCGAGCCGTGGGACTGGTCGTTCTACGCGGAGAAGGTGCGCAAGTCGCGCTACGACTTCGACGGCGCCGAACTGCGCCCCTACTTCGAACTGGACCGGGTGCTTCGCGACGGCGTCTTCCACGCCGCCGGCGAGCTGTACGGGATCACCTTCACCGAGCGGGACGACCTCGCCGGGTACCACCCGGACGTGCGGACCTTCGAGGTGTTCGACACCGACGGCTCACAGCTCGGCCTGTTCCTCTTCGACCCGTACGCGCGGCCGACCAAGCGGGGCGGCGCGTGGATGAACAACCTCGTCGACCAGTCGCACCTGTTCGGCCACCTGCCGGTGGTGATGAACAACCTCAACATCACCAAGCCTACGCAGGGCCCGACGCTGCTGACCTTCGACGAGGTCACCACCGCCTTCCACGAGTTCGGCCACGCCCTGCACGGACTGTTCTCCGACGTCCGCTTCCCCCGGGTCTCCGGCACCGAGGTGCCCAGGGACTTCGTTGAGTACCCCTCCCAGGTCAACGAGATGTGGGCGACCTGGCCCTCCGTCCTCGCCAACTTCGCCAGGCACCACGAGACCGGCGAACCGGTGCCCGCCGAACTGCTGGAGAAGATGAAGGCCGCGGAGAAGTTCAACCAGGGCTTCGCGACCGTGGAGTATCTCGCCGCCGCGCTGCTCGACTGGGCCTGGCACAAGCTGGCGCCCGGCCAGACCGTCGAGGACCCCGAGGCCTTCGAGGCGCATGCCCTGCAAAGCGCTGGAATCGCCTTCGAGCTCGTCCGCCCCCGCTACCGGACCAACTACTTCGCGCACATCTTCTCCAGCGGTGTGGGCGGCTACAGCGCCGGCTACTACTCCTACATCTGGAGCGAGGTGCTGGACGCCGAGAGCGTCGAGTGGTTCAAGGAGAACGACGGCCTCAGGCGCGAGAACGGTGACCACTTCAGGTCGGCCCTGCTGTCCGTCGGCGGCTCCATGGACGTCATGGACGCCTTCCGGGCCTTCCGGGGACACGACCCACGGATCGAGCCGCTGCTGGAGCGTCGCGGACTGCGTTAACCTTTGCGCCGCCTGCGGCGCCGCGGGCTGTGTCTCTTTGCGACGCCTTCGGCGCCGCGGGCTTGGGCGCTTTCGAGTCGGTGCTTTCCCTCGTCACTCATCCGCTGCGCTCCTTCGCTCCTCAGTCCAAGCACCGACGCACCCAAGCCATGTCTCTTTGCTCCGCCTGCGGCGGCGCGGGCTTGGGCGCCTCGGGTCGGTGTCTTCCCTCGTCGCTCATCCGCTGCGCTCCTTCGCTCCTCAGTCCAGACACCGACGCGCCCAAGCCGACATCCCTCACACGCGGCACCGGGGAAGCACAAGACGAACCCCTCACATGCGACGTGGGGGTTGGATCGAGTCTGGGCCGGGTCTCTCGATCCGGCTCGGACGGGCGCCTCTGCCGCGTTGTGGCTTCAGGAGTACGGGGTCAGCCCCTTCTTCCCCATCACCGTTCCGGACCGCACGCCCCACTGACCGACCGGACGTCAGGGCCCTCCAGGGTCGCCAGGGCCTCTCTCAGCCACTGTCGTTCGGCGGCGGAGGTGGCCCTGGCGACCAGCAGCATGCCCCGCCTGAAGGGGTCGGCGACCTCCTCGGCGCGTAGAGGCCTGCCGTCCCGGTAGAAGAACCCGGCCGGGGTCTCCAGGAAGTCGAGACGGCGGCGCAACACCCTCGCCTGGGCTGCGGGGTCGGGGAGCTGGGCCAGGAAGGCCAGCAGCCCGAAGAAGCGGGTCTGGTCGCTGATGTCGAGATCGGCGGGCTCGGAGAGCCTGCGCCACAGCTCCGCCCGACCCTCCTCGGTCAGGGTGAGGACCTGCCTGCGGGCCGCCGCCGTCCCCTCCTCCTCGTGTCGTGCCACGAGCCCGGCCCTCTCCAGGCGGGCGATCGCCGGATAGAGGGCTCCGTCGCTGACGGGCCGTAGGTGACCGCTCATCTCCAGGATGCGGCCCTTGAGCTCGTAGCCGTGCATCGGCCCCTCCCCCAGGAGGCCGAGGATCGACAGGGACAGATCACCGTTTGCCACGGGTGCATCGTATCGCTATACCTCTAAACGATATAGCTCGAAAAGAGGTACAGTGATGTCATTGATCCGCCTGGCCCTGCCCGTCTACGTGGAGTTGCTGACCGCCGTGGTCGCGGTCGGCCTGATCGACCTGTTCTGGGTCTCGGGCCTCGGCGGCCCGGCCGTGGCCGCGGTGACGATCGCGACCACCGTGGAACACCTCGCCCTGGGCGTCGTCCTGGCGGTCGGGACCGGGACGACCATCGTGGTCGGCAGGCGCGACGGGTCCGGACCGCTCACGCCCGTGGTCCGTACGGCGTGGCTGCTGTGGGCGGTCGTCAGCCTGGCGGTCACGGTGCCCGGGGTCCTGGCGCGGGAGCCGCTGGCGGCGCTCTTCACCGACGATCCGGCGACGGCCGCGCTGACCGCCGAATTCTTCCTGGTCTCGCTGGCCGGGATTCCCGTCTTCTACGCCCAGTCGCTCACAGACGGAATCTTCAAGGGGCGGGGCGACACGACCACCCCCATGCGTGTCGCGTTGCTGTGCAACGTTCTGGTGATCGCCCTCGACCCGCTGTTCATCTACTCGTTCGGCCTGGGTGTCCAGGGGGCCGCCTGGGCGACGGTACTGGCCCGCGCGGTGACGCTCGCGCTCTCCCTGACCATCCTCCTACGACGCACGCCCCGCGACGCGCGGCAGGGCCCGAACCGCCGCGACGCCGCCGAGATCCTCCGGGCCGGGCTTCCCCTGTCGGGGGACTTCCTGGCCAGGGCGCTCGTCGGCATGACCATGGTCGGGGTGGTCGGCGGCTTCGGGGTGGCCGATCTGGCGGGCTACGGCATCGGCCTGAAGATCATGTTGGCCGGGGTGATGGCGTTCTACGCGCTCCGCCAGGCGAGCACCATCCAGACGGCCCGCTCGGGCGAGGCGGGCCCCGCCCTGCCGTACGGACTGCTGACGGGTCTGGTCGTCGGCGTCGTGCTGGCTCTCTCCGCGCGGGGTGTGACCGGTCTGTTCACCGACGATCCCGACGTTACCGACGCGGCCGTCGGCTTCCTGCGCTGGATGCCGCTGTATCTTGTCCCGTTCGGCGGCCTGATCGCCGTCGGCGGGGCGTTCCAGGCGAGCGGGCGAGGCGGCAGGCTGCTGGCCGCGACCCTCACGGGTTTCGCGGTCCAGCTCTCCTGCGCCTACTTCCTGGGGCCCCTGCTGGGGGTGACCGGGGTCTGGCTGGCGATGGCGGCGGGTGCCGCCATCGCCCTCACGCTCGTCCTCGTCCCGGTCTCCTCTTCGAGCCTCAGGCTTCGAGCCTGGCGAGCGCGGCGCGGATCCGGGCCGCGGACCGCTCCCGGCCGAGGGCCTCGATCGACTCGAACAACGGCAGTCCGACGGTCCTGCCGGTGATCGCCACCCGGACCGGGGCCTGGGCCTTGCCCAGCTTGAGGCCGTGCTCCGCGCCGACCTCCTCAAGCGCGGTCTTGAGCGAGTCGGGGTCCATCGCGACCGTCTCCAGGCGGGCGAGGTAGCCGGTGAGGATCTCCTTGGCGGAGGTCTTCATGGCCTTGTCCCACGAGGCCTGGTCGAAGACGGGCTCGTCCAGGAAGAGGAAGTCGACGTTGTCCCTGATCTCCGACAGGACCGAGATGCGGGTCTGGGCCAGTTCGGCGATCTTGGCGAAGGTCTCGCGGTCCCAGCCGGGTTCGAGCCACGGCTCACAGCGGGCGACGAACTCCTCAGGGGACAGCGCCCTGATGTACTCGCCGTTGAAGGCCCGCAGCTTCTTCTCGTCGAAGAAGGCCGAGGACGGGTTGACGTCCTCCAGCCTGAACCTCGGCACCATCTCCGACCAGGGCATGATCTCCCGGTCCTCGCCGGTCCCCCAGCCGAGCAGCATCAGGTAGTTGACCATCGCCTCCGGCAGGTAGCCCTCGTCGCGGTAGGACTCCAGGGCCACCTTGTCGCGGCGCTTGGACAGCTTCTGGCGCTTCTCGTTGACGATGACCGGCACGTGCGCCCACACGGGCGGGGTGAGGCCGAGCGCCTGCCAGAGCAGCTGCTGCTTGGGGGTGTTGGACAGGTGCTCCTCGGCGCGGACCACGTGACTGATGCGCATCTCGACGTCGTCGACCACGTTGGCCAGGACGAACAGCGGAGAGCCGTCACCGCGCGCGATGACGAAGTCCTCCATCGCGTTGTTGGGGAACTCGACCGTGCCGCGGACGAGGTCCTCGACCACGGTGACGCCCTCGTCGGGGGTGCGGAACCGTACGGCGCCCTCGGTCAGGCCGCGGTCGCGGCAGAAGCCGTCGTAGCCCTGGTGCTCGGAGCCGGTGCGGGCCTTGACGTCCTCGCGGGTGCAGGTGCAGTAGTAGGCGCGGCCGTCGGCGGCCAGCTTGGCCACGGCCTCCTTGTGCTGCTCGGCGTAGGACGACTGGAAGTAGGGCCCCTCGAAGAGGGGGCTCTCCTCGTTGATGCCGATCCAGGCCAGCGCGGAGATGATGCCCTCGGTCCACTCGGGGCGGTTGCGGGCCGCGTCGGTGTCCTCGATGCGCAGCACGAACCTGCCGCCCGACTGCTCGGCCAGCGCCCAGTTGAACAGCGCGGAACGCGCGCCGCCGACGTGGAACATGCCGGTGGGGGACGGGGCGAAACGAACCCTAATCACGGGAGACCACCCGGTTGGTGAGAGTGCCGATTCCTTCGATGGCGACGCTGACCTCGTCGCCGACGTCGAGCGGGCCGACCCCTTCCGGTGTCCCGGTCAGGATCACGTCGCCGGGGATGAGGGTCATGACCGCGCTGACGTGGGCGATCAGCGTGGGGATGTCATAGATGAGCTTGGAGGTGCGAGAGCTCTGCCTGACCTGGCCGTTCACCGTCGTCGTGATGCCGACGTCGGTCACGTCGAGTTCGGTCTGGATCCACGGGCCGAGCGGGCAGAAGGTGTCGAACCCCTTGGCCCGGGTGAACTGCACGTCCTTCTTCTGCAGGTCACGGGCGGTGACGTCGTTGGCGCACGTGTAGCCGAAGATCACCTCATGGGCGCGCTCCGCGGGGACCTCACGGCAGAGCCTGCCGATGACCACCGCGAGCTCGCCCTCGTAGTCGACCCTGCTGCTCAGCCCGGTCGGGTAGGAGATGGACTCTCCCGGCCCGATCACCGAGGTCGAGGGCTTGAGGAAGACCAGCGGCTCGTCGGGGACCTCGCCACCCATCTCCTTGGCGTGGTCGGCGTAGTTCTTGCCGATCGCGACGACCTTGCTGGGCAGCATCGGCGCGACCAGCCTGACCCGCGAGAGCGAGTGACGCTCACCGGTGAACTGGATCGGGCCGAACGGGTGCCCGGAGATCGCGGAGATGAACTCCTCGCCTGGCCCGCCCTCGACCACGCCGAACCCGACACCCTCACCTGTGGAGAACCTCGCTATACGCACACGACAAGGCTAGTCGGACCCCGCGTCCCGCCGGACCGTCCGTACCTCTCTTCACCCCCATCACTCCCCCAAAGCACGCATAAAGCACTCGATTCCAAAAAGATCAACAAAAACCCTAAATGCTCATATAAAGGATTTTTCTAAGAAGAAGTATGTGCTGGTTAGTGCCCATGTGGGGGGTATGAGAGGCATAGGTAACTTCCGGGGAAGCCGAGCGTCTTCCCCTCGGGGGAGGGAATCGACGTGACCGAAGCCAACACGGTGAACAGGCCGAGGGGCGAGGGCAACCCCGCGCCGCAGGCTCGGACCGACGTCGCCGCGAGCCAGGGAGGCCTGGTGACCCCCAAGGGGACCACCAGCATCGACAGCGGGGTCGTCGCGAAGATCGCGGGCCTGTCGGCCAGAGAGGTGAACGGCGTCTACAACATGGGCGCCGGAACGGCACGGGCGCTGGGCGCCGTACGCGGCATCGTCGGCGGTGACAAGAGCACCGCCACCCAGGGTGTGTCCGTCGAGGTGGGCGAACGGCAGGCGGCGGTCGATCTCGACCTGGTCGTCGAGTACGGCGTGGCCATCCCCGACCTGGCGGCCTCCGTGCGCCGCAACGTGATCACCGGCGTCGAACGCATGACCGGGCTTGAGGTGACCGAGGTCAACATCAAGGTCGACGACGTCCACCTGCCCGGCGACAAGGACGGGGAGAAGGCCGACCAGCCCGATCAGGAACCCCGCGTCCAGTGACCGAACTCGCGCGTGAGATAGCCGACGCCGTACGGCACTGCCCCGACGTGGCGGACCTGTCCGGCGGCCCCTTCGGGACCGTGGCGACCTACCTGCCGGGGGAGCGCGTCTCCGGCGTCGCCCTTCGTGAGGACGAGGTCGAGGTCTCCATAGTCGCCCGGACGACACGGCCGCTGCCGGAGATCGCCGACGAGGTACGGCTCGCGCTCGCGCCCCTGGTCGGCGACCGCGCCGTGAACGTGCATATCGGAGGTGTTCAATGAACCAGTTCCCAATCTGGTCGGTGGCCGGGCTGACCACCGGCATCGCCCTGGGTTTCGCGGCGGCGTTCGGCGGCCTCGGCGCCTTCCTGCTCGTGCTCGTGCTCGGCGCCGTCGGATTCCTCATCGGCCGCATCGTCGAGGGCGGCGAGATCGACGTGTCCCGGCTGTCGGCGAGACGGCGATGACCGCTCCGGCCGCCGCACGGCCCGCCGTACCGGCGGAGCTGCGCGGCAGGACGGAGATCCCGGAGCGGGTCGTCACCCGCATCGCGGTCTGCGCGGCCAAGGAGGTGGAACGGGTGCGGGAGGTTCGCGAGCGGGGGCCGCTGACCTTCGGGAGACACACCCACTCCACCGTCGACGGAGGGCTCGCCCTGCTGGAGCTTGAGGTCTCCGTCGACTATCCGGCCCCGCTGCTGGAGACGGCCGAGGAGATCCGGCGGCACGTCGGCGAACGCGTCCACACGCTGACCGGGCTGTCCGTCGGCCAGATCGACCTCGACGTGACCGGGGTGGTCCCCTCTCCCGAGGAGCAGGGCCCGCCCCGGCAGACCGTGTGGGAGGAGGAAGGATGACCGTCCCTCCCTCGGACCCTTCGTCGGGCTCCTCCTGGAGTCCCTCCCGGGAGGCGGAGGACGACACCGTCCCCATTCCCGGGTCACAGGTCCCCACCTCGGGGGAAAGGCCCGTCCCGGTTCCTGTCCCCGGGACGGGTCCCGCCCCCGGGGCATCCACCGCACCCGGCGCGGAGGTCACGGAGGAGACCGCTCCGCCCGCGCGGGTTCCGAGGAACCACGCCGCGGACAGGGCGGCCGTCAGGGCCTTCCGTCCGCGCCGGGTGGTCCCCGCCGTCATCACCGCCGTGCTGATGACGGCGCTGGGCGTCGTCGTGGCCGCGGAGGTGATCTCCGCGTTGCTCGGCCGCCCGCTGCGCTGGACACCGTACGACCGGATGCTCTCCTGGGCGTCCACGACCAGGTGGGACGACTCCAGGGTGCTGTTCGGCGCCGGGGTGGTCGCCCTGCTCGGCCTGCTGCTGGTGCTGCTGGCGCTCATACCGGGACGGCCCAGGCTCATCCCGGTCAGGACGGGCGACCCCGAACTGATCATCGGCATGCAGCCAAGGGGTTTCACCCGCGCGCTGACCCACGCCGCGGAACAGGTGCCCGGGATCGACCGTGCCCGCGTCAGGCTGCGGGGCAGGACCGCCGAGGTGACGGCCCACAGCCCGCTGCGCGAGCCTGCCGGGCTCGCCGAGGCCGTACAGCGGGCCGTGACCACACGGATCGCCGCCCTCGGCCCGCTGAAGGACTACCCGGTGCGTGTACGCCTACGAGGAGAGTGAGCGTCGTGAACAGGAAGACCGGGCGGGGCAACAGGGTCGGCCTGTTGATCATGGGGGTGCTGCTGTTGCTTCTCGGTGGCTACACGCTGGCCCGGGGCGCGCGCACCCTGCCCAGGGCGGTGGCGCCCGGGGACGAACCGCTGGTCAACGACCCGGTACGGGCCACCTTCGCCACGTACTCACCGTGGCTGTGGTGGGTGATCGCCCTGGCGGCGGTCGTGCTGGCCCTGCTCGGGCTGCGCTGGCTCCTCGTGCAGGGACGGCGTGACCGGCTGGGCGACTTCCGCCTGCAGAGCGGTTCCGGCGGGACCACCGACGTGCGCGGCTCGACCGTCGCCGACGCGGTCGCCGGCGAGGTCGGCGCCCACCCGGCGGTCCTGAGCGCCAGCGCCGCGATGGTCGGCACGAAGGCCCATCCCGCCGTACGGCTGCGCGTCGTCGCCGACGAGGACGCGCCGATGAGCGCGCTGCGCGAGCAGCTCGGCCGCCGCGCCATCCCCCACATGCGCCAAGCCCTGGAACTGGCGCACGTACCGGCCGTCACCAGGGTGAACCTGGAGAGGCGTTAGGGCCTGTTTTGTGGATCTTCGCCGTAGTGAAGATCCACAAAACAGGCCCTGGTACCGGCCCGGCACTGACCATCGTGGGGCAGGATGGGTTCTTGGCCTCCTCCCCTCCCCGAGGGGAGGAGATTCCCGCGGTCGCCCGCAGGGTTTCCTGTTTCACCGCCGGTTGCCCGCCCGAAAAGGATCTTCGTTGGGGTCTTACACCTGCTCCGCAGGCGTTTCACCTCTCCGCCGGCCCGACGGCGAGGGTGGAGCCGATCGTGCGGATAGCGGCTTGGTTATCGCCGCCACCGAACACATTATCGAATCCTGCAACGTCGCGCCGCGTTTCCTCCGACCCAGAAGGACCGGGTCTCCCCTTAAGGAGTTTCGATGAGCGTTGTGAAGATCAATGTGCTGACCGTTCCCGCCGAGCGGCGCGAGGAGCTGGAACAGCGTTTCTCCGGACGGGCCGGGATGGTCGAGTCCTCCGACGGCTTCGAGTGGTTCGAGCTGCTCCGCCCGCTGGAGGGCACCGACCAGTACCTCGTCTACACCCGCTGGAGGTCCGAGGAGGACTTCGAACGCTGGACGCAGAGCCAGGCCTTCCAGCGAGGCCACGCCCAGGCCTCGACCGAGGCCGCGGCACAGGGTCAGCAGGGTCAGCAGGGTCACGGCCATGCGGCGGCCCCCCATCAGGGACACGGCCAGGGACACGGCCAGGGCCACGGCCAGGGCCACGGTCATGGCCACGGCGGGCCCGCCGCGACCGGTTCCACCCTGTGGTCCTTCGAGGTCGTCCAGAGCACCGGCCCCAGGAACGGTTCCTGACCACCGCCTCGTGAGCGCGGCGGAGCACGGCCCTTCGCGGGCACTGTGGGCGCCGCCGCGCGTCAGCGGTCCAGGACGTTCGACGCGACCCGGGCGGCGAAGCCGTTGCGGACGAAGTGGCCGGCCAGGCTGGTGGGTTTGCGCTTCGCCTGGTCCTCGAAGCACGCGGCGAACTCCCCGGCGATCCCGAGGCGGGGGTGACGTTCGAGGATCTCGGCCCTCAGCTCCTCGGGGAAGGCCTCCGACCGTCTTCCCGAGATGTCCAGGCCGGTGGACAGTTCGAGCAGGTGGCCCTCCGGGTCCTTCTCGACGTCCACCTCGGCCCACATGTGGCGCACGATCACCTCGCAGGCGCGCACCCGCCGTTCCACCGGCCATCCGGCCGCCGCGCAGAAGACCCACGCGAGGTGACCCCCCGCCTCCTCGAACGGCACCGTGTGGCTGTCGAACTCCCTGACCAGCCCGATGTCGTGGAGCATCGAGGAGACGTAGAGCAGTTCGGCGTCGAAGGCGATGTCGTTCATCGCGGCGTACGCCGCGGCCCACAGGTAGGCCCGCACGGAGTGGTTCAGCAGCGCGGGCGAACAGTAGGCGGTCGCCACCTCGATGGCCGCGCGGGTGGCCGGGGTCTCGGGGACCACGATTTCGGCGTATTTCATGCGATTCAGCCTGCCGTGACCGCCGATGACCTGCGAGTGGCCGGAGAGACAACCATCGATAGGATTCCGCCATGGGGTTCAGGACGATCGCCGTGGTGATGTTCGACGAGATCCCGCTCTTCGAGGCCTCCGTGCCGATCGCGGTCTTCGGCGAACGACGTACCGGCTCGCCGGAGTTCGACGTGCGGGCGGTCTCCGCCGAGGGCGGCCCGGTGCGGACGGACGCGGGCATCGCGTTGTCGGCTCCGTACGGCTTGGACGCCGTGGACGAGGCCGACCTGGTGATCGTGCCGACCTGGCGGCACCCGCTCGACCGGCCGCCCGCCGCCGAGTCCCTTGAGGCGCTGCGTACGGCCCACCGCAGGGGCGCGACCGTCGTCGGACTGTGCCTGGGCACGTTCGTGCTGGCAGCGGCCGGCCTGCTGGACGGACGGCCCGCCGCGACCCACTGGCGTTACGCCCCGCTGCTCGCCTCCAGGTATCCGAGCATCGAGGTCAAGCCCGACGTGCTGTACGTGGACGAGGGTGACCTGCTGACCTCGGCGGGAAGCGCGGGCGGCATCGACCTGTGTCTCCATCTCGTCCGCAGGGCCTACGGCCACCAGGTGGCCAACGACATCGCCAGGTCCATGGTGATGCCGCCGCACAGGGCCGGTGGGCAGGCGCAGTACATCGACCATCCCGTTCCGGTTCCCGAGACCGGCGACCCGCTGGGCGAGATCCTGGAGTGGGCTCTGCGCAACCTCGACCAGGAGCTGACCGTGGACGCCCTGTCCTCCCGGGCCATGATGAGCCGCCGCACCTTCGACCGGCGCTTCCGCCAGGCCACCGGAACCACCCCCACCCAGTGGCTGCTCCACCAGCGGGTCCTGCACGCGCAACGCCTGCTCGAAACCACCGGCGAACCGGTCGAACGGGTGGCCCGCAGATCCGGCTTCGCCTCCGCGGTGGCCCTACGCCCCCACTTCCGCCGCCAGGTAGGCGTCTCCCCCACCACCTACCGCCAAGCCTTCGGCCCCCCAGCCTGACCCAAGGACTCCCCCTTGAGGCCCCTGGCTTGGGCCTTACCGGCGCCGTGCATGAAGAGTGTCCGGCTTGGGCGCGCCGACGCTTGGACTGAGGAGCGAAGGAGCGAAGCGGATGAGCGACGAGGGAAAGCGTTGGCTCGAAGCGCCCAAGCCCGCGGCGCCGCAGGCGCCGCGAATAGGCAGGGCCGGATTTTTGTGGTCGATGGCTGAGAGAACTATCACGCGGCCACCGTCCGCCCCGTCAAGCTGGAGTCATGAAGCGAGCACTAGTCGTCATCGACGTCCAGAACGAGTACTTCACCGGCAATCTACCGATCGCCTTCCCCCCTCGGCAGGAGAGTCTCGCCAACATCGTGGCCACCATGGACGTGGCGCGCGAGCACGGTGTTCCCGTGGTGATCGTCAGGCACACCGCTCCGGCCGAGTCCCCGCTGTTCGCGAAGGGCAGCCCCTCCTGGGAGCTGCGCGAGGAGGTCGGGAGCAGGCCGTACGACCACCTGGTGGACAAGACGCTGGCGTCGTCCTTCGCCGGGACGGATCTGGCCGAGTGGCTGGCCGCTCAGGAGATCGACACGGTGACCATCACCGGCTACATGACCCAGAACTGCGACGAGTCGACCGCCCGGGACGCCGCCCACCTGGGCCTGAAGGTGGAGTTCCTGTCCGACGCGACCGGCGCCCTCCCGCTGTCCAACAACGCGGGCACCGCGACGGCCGAGGAGCTGCACAACCACGTGCTGGTGGTGATGGCCTCCAACTTCGCCGCCGTGGCGACCACCGCGGAGTGGATCGACGCGGTCAGGGCCGGTGAGCCCCTCCCCCACTCGAACATCTGGGTGAGCACCGAGATCGCCCGCGCCACCCCCTGACCGGCACGAGAACGGCTCCGCCGGGGGCACCTCAGGCGCCCCTCACCCCCAAAAGGTCACAGAAGCCACAAAGAAACCAGAGGGCCCGCTTTTCCCCGATGACTCACCGCTAAACTGACCCGACCTGGACACCCCCGCGGACAGAGCCGTCCAGCGCCCCCTTCTCTGGTGAACGGCGTGGCCTGGCGCCGTCCGTGCTTGGAGTGAGGAGCCGACCTTGGCCCCCTCATCGCCGGGGTCGAGAGTTCTGGTTCGAGCGCCGTCGGTTAGGGGTGAGGGTTTTGGTTTGGGCGCCGTCGGTGCTTGGACTGAGGAACGCGGGAGCACGACGACGGAGAGATGAGGAAAAGCTCCGGCTCGAAGGCTCCCGACCCTCGCGGCGCCGCCGGACGGCGCAGAGGAACACAGCGCTGGCCGTCTCGTTCGTCCTGGCCCTGGCCTGCGGCGTGACGAACGGTACGGCGCAGGCCGCCGAAACGGTCAAGCGGACGGCCGAGTGCCAGGGAGACTGGCTGCCGGCGACGCCGACCTCGGCGGACATCATGGCGGGCAAGGTCGAGTTCGTCGGGCTGCCGCCGGTGAAGGTGGGCAAGGACGTCAACTGGCGTACCGACCCGTACCGCAACCGGTCCTGGAGCATGGTCTTCCACTCGCTGCGCTGGATGGGCCGCCTGGTCGCCGACTACGAGACGACCGGGGAGAAGGCCTATCTGGCCCGGGCCACCGAGATCGCCAAGGACTGGGTGGCGGACAACCCCAGGGGCGGGGGGCCGAAGGCCAGCCCGTACGCCTGGCAGGAGCACCCGATCGCCCTGCGCGCCCCGGCCCTGACGTGCCTGAGCAGGCACGTCAACGAGTCCTGGCTGTCGAAGAGCCTGGCCGAGCACGCCAAGATGCTCTCCAACCCGGCCCTGTACGAGAAGGGGCACAACCATGGGATGGACCAGGACATCGCGCTGTTCGGCATCGGCTGCCGCTTCAAGAACACGACGTGGTCGAACCTGGCGCTCCGGCGGCTGACCACGACCGTCAAGCTCGACATCGACTCCCAGGGGGTACTGCGTGAGCAGGCCCCCCGGTACGCGATCTACGTCTACGACCGGCTCAAGCTCGCGATGGAGCGCATCGAGGAGTGCGGCAGGAAGGTTCCCGGCGAGATCCGCTCCCGGTGGGAGTCTCTTGAGGACTTCATCGCCCACTCGACGCAGCCGAACGGGTTCATGGTCCCGATCGGCGACGGTGGCGCAGACGTACAGCCCTCGGGTTACGACCACCCCAAGAAGACGGTCCGGGTCTTCGGCAACGGCTATGTCTACGGGCGCACCGCCTGGGGCAAGCCGGAGTCGGCGTTCTACTCGATCCGGTTCGGCCCGGCCCTGAGGTTCCACGGCCATGAGGACCACCTGGGTGTGACCTACTACGCGCAGGGCCGTGACGTCCTGGTCGACGTGGGCTTCGACTCCTACGAGAAGACCCCCTACCGGCGCTGGACGATGTCGCCGGAGGCGCACAACACCCCCGCCGTGGTCGGTGCCCGGTTCCGTCCCAAGACGGCCAGCGCCCTGAGCAAGTCCTCGGTCGGGCAGGACAGGCAGAGTTACCGGCTGACCGACAGGGCCTACGGCGTGCCGAGGACCCGGTCGGTGCTGGTCAACCACGGCGATGACGTGATGGCGGTGCTGGACACCGTGCCCCGGGGCTCCAAGGTGAGCAACGTCTGGCACTTCGCCCGTGAAATGTCCCTGGTCTCCAACGGCGGCGGCCGGGTCGTGGTCAAGGACAAGTCCGGCTGGAAGGCGACGCTGGTCCAGCTGTCCATGCCCTCCTGCAAGCCGGTCGGCGGGCAGCGGGTGGTCTCCGGCCAGCAGAACCCCTTCCAGGGCTGGGTCTCTCCCACCTATCTGAACAAGCAGGCCGCTCCCGCGGTCCTGTCCCCCGCCACGGAGGGCGCGCTGCTCACCGTCGTGGTGCCGGGAACCGCCTCCCCCGAGGTCTCCTGCTCGGGCGGCAGGGTGCGGCTGCAGACCTCCGAAGGTCAGGTCAGCTTCAAGGTCTCGGGCGCCAACCTGTCCTGACCTCGCTCTCCGCCCGTCCGGCGAGGGGTACGGCCCAGGCCGTACCCCTCGGTTGTGAGGTCAGTCGGCGATGTGGCCCGCCCTGAGCAGGCCGTAGGTGACCGCCTGCTCAAGGGCCTGCCAGGAGGCCTCGATGATGTTCTCGTCGACGCCGACGGTCGCCCACTCACCGGTATCGTCGCTCGACGTGATGAGGACCCTGGTCACGGCGTCCGTGCCGTGGGTGCCCTCAAGGATGCGCACCTTGAAGTCGATCAGCTCGACGGCCGCGAGCTCGGGGTAGAGCTTCTCCAGGCCGAGCCGTACGGCCTTGTCCAGGGCGTTGACCGGGCCGTTGCCCTCACCGGTCGAGACGATCCGCTCGCCCTTGGCGTGCAGCTTGACCGTGGCCTCGCTGACCAGTTCGCCGTCGCGGGTCCGCTCGACGATCACCCGCCACGACTCGACCTCGAAGTGGCGCCGCTTGCGGTCACCGGCGACGGTGTCGCGCAGCAGCAGCTCGAAGGAGGCGTCGGCCGCCTCGAAGGTGTAGCCCTTCGACTCAAGCTCCTTGACCCGTTCGACGAGGACGCGCGAGGTGTCCGGCGACAGGTCGTAGCCGAGTTCGCGCCCCTTGAGCTCGACGGAGGCGCGGCCCGCCATGTCGGAGACGAGCATGCGCATGTCGTTGCCGACCAGGGAGGGGTCGATGTGCTGGTAGAGGTTGGGGTCGACCTTGATGGCGCTGGCGTGCAGCCCGGCCTTGTGAGCGAAGGCGGAGACACCCACGTAGGGGGCGTGGGAGTTCGGGGTGACGTTGGTGACCTCGGTGATGGCGTGCGCGATGCGGGTCATGTCGGCCAGCGCCTCCTTCGGGACGAGGTCGAAGCCCCGCTTGAGCTGGAGGTTGGCGACCACGGTGAACAGGTTGGCGTTGCCCGAGCGCTCACCGTAGCCGTTGGCGCAGCCCTGTACGTGGGTGGCGCCCGCCTTCACCGCGGCCAGGGTGTTGGCCACCGCGCAGCCGGTGTCGTCGTGGCAGTGGATGCCGATCCTGGCCGTGGTCGCGACGGCGGCGGCGACGACCTCGGCGAGTTCGTCGGGGAGCATGCCGCCGTTGGTGTCGCACAGGGCGATGACCGAGGCCCCCGCCTCGGCGGCGGTGCGCAGGACTTCGAGCGCGTAGGCTGGGTTGGACTTGTAGCCGTCGAAGAAGTGCTCGGCGTCGAGGAAGACTCGCTGGCCCTCCGCACGAAGGTGAGAGACCGTGTCGCGGATCATCGCGAGGTTCTCCTGGAGAGTCGTGCGAAGGGCCAGCTCCACGTGCCGGTCGTGACTCTTGGCGACAAGGGTCACGACCGGCGCGCCGGATTCGCGCAGCGCGGCGACCAACGGGTCGTCGGCGGCCTTGACACCTGCTCGGCGGGTCGCGCCGAACGCGGCTAGCTGCGCGTGCTTCAGATCGAGCTCTGTTCGAGCCCGTCTGAAGAACTCTGTGTCCTTGGGGTTGGCTCCCGGCCAACCGCCTTCGATGAAGCCGACGCCCAGGCTGTCCAGGTGGCGGGCGATGGCCAGCTTGTCCACGACCGTGAGGTTGAGGCCCTCCTGCTGGGCACCGTCACGGAGTGTCGTGTCGTACACGTGGAAGCGGTCGTCGGCCATATCAGTCTCCTTCGCGGGGTTTCGATGTGATTCGCCGCGCGCTCTCTCGGCTCTGAGAAACAAAAAAACCCCTCACGGACGTGAGAGGTCTGCGCGCTGGCGGTGTCCTTTTTCAGCCAGCGCGCCTGCCGATAATGAGCAGACCGTAGAACATGGTGTCTTGGAGTCTGCCACACCCAACCACCACTTGACACATTGATCTCAGGATCTGGAACGCCCGTCCCGCCGACGCGCCCGGAAACCGTTCACGGAGATGGCTCTGACCAGCGGGAACGGCCACCCGAAGGCGACTTTCCCGGATCCGGCCGTGGGACGGCCGCTCACGCGCGCACGCCACATGGCCCGACGGCGCGGCCGGGGGAGTTCATGGCTTCAGGCCGCCGGCGGCCGGGTGGCGTCGCTGACGCTCCCGGTCGCCGGCGGCCTCAGGTCCGCGAGATCAGCAGATCTTGTGCACCCAGCCGTGGGTGTCGGGGCGGGAGCCGTACTGGATGCCGACCAGGGCTTCGCGGACCTTGGCGGTGACCGGGCCCTGGGTGCCGTCGCCGACGGTCCAGGCGCGGTCGGCGCCCTTGACCGAGCCGACCGGGCTCACCACGGCGGCGGTGCCGCAGGCGAAGACCTCGGTGAGGTCGCCGGACTCGCAGCCCGCCTGCCACTCCTCGATCGACAGGCGGCCCTCCTCGGCCGTCAGACCGAGTTCGGCGGCCAGGGAGAGGATCGAGTCACGGGTGATGCCGGGCAGGAGGGTGCCGGTCAGGGCGGGGGTGAGCAGCCGGTCGCCGTAGACGAAGAACAGGTTCATCCCGCCCATCTCCTCGACGTAGCGGTGCTCGTTGGCGTCGAGCCAGACGACCTGGTCACAGCCCTGCTCGACGGCCTGGCGCTGCGCGACGAAGGCCGCGGCGTAGTTGCCGCCGCACTTGGCGAAGCCGGTGCCGCCGGGGGCCGCGCGGGTGTACTCGGTGGACAGCCAGACCGAGACGGCCTTGGCCGCGCCGAAGTAGGCCGCCGCGGGAGAGGCGATCACCATGTAGCGGTAGGTCCGCGAGGGGTAGTTGACGCCGAGCGCGGGCTGGGTGGCGATCATGAAGGGGCGCAGGTAGAGGCTGTGGCCCTGGGTGGTCGGCACCCATTCGCGGTCGGTCTGCACGAGCAGTTCGATCGACTCGACGAAGGCCTCCTGCGGCAGTTCGGGCATGGCCATGCGCAGCGCCGACTGGTTGAAGCGGGCGGCGTTGGCGTACGGCCTGAAGCAGGCGATCGAGCCGTTCTCCTGCCGGTAGGCCTTCAGCCCCTCGAAGAGTTCCTGGGCGTAGTGGAAGACCGACGTCGCCGGGTCGAGGCTGAGCGGGCCGTACGGCGTGAGCCGCGCGTCGTGCCAGCCCTCCCCCTCGGTGTAGTCGATGGAGATCATGTGGTCGGTGAAGGTCTGACCGAATCCGGGATTCGCCAGTACCTGCTCGCGCTCGGCCGTGGAGCGAGCGTGGTCGGAGAGCTGCACGTCGAAGGTCAGCTTCTGAGCGGTGGTCATGGCGGCGGTCCTTCTCTTCGTGGCGGAGTGCACCTACGGTCCATTCTGGGACGGAGCAGGCACCGGAAAACTACTGCATATATGCCAAAATCCGGCAGCCTGCTCGGTGAGACGAACAAAAAAGACGCGCCCGGCGGCTCTGCTGAGCCACCGGGCGCGTCTGGGGTCGTGCGGGCGGCTTGTCAGCCGGCTACTCGGGCGGTGATGTCGTCGCCGATCTCGTGGGTGGTACGGCTCGCCCACCCGGTCTGGCGCTCGACCAGGTCCTCGGCCACGGCCTGCTCGACCTTGGCCGCCTCCTCGGTCAGGCCGAGGTGGTCCAGGAGCATGGCGACCGACAGGATCGTGGCGGTCGGGTCGGCCTTGCCCTGGCCCGCGATGTCCGGGGCGCTGCCGTGGACCGGCTCGAACATGCTGGGCGCGGTGCGGTCGGGGTTGACGTTCCCGCTGGCCGCGAGGCCGATGCCACCGGCGACGGCGGCGCCGAGGTCGGTGATGATGTCGCCGAAGAGGTTGTCGGTGACGATCACGTCGAACCGCTCCGGCTGGGTGACGAAGAACATCGAGGCCGCGTCGACGTGGTAGTAGTCGGTGGCGACGTCGGGGTACTCAAGGCTGACCCGGTCGACGGTACGGGACCACAGGTCACCGGCGAAGGTGAGGACGTTGGTCTTGTGGATCAGCGACAGCTTCTTGCGCGGCCTGCTGAGCGCCTTCTCGAAGGCGTAGCGGACGACGCGCTCGACACCGTAGGCGGTGTTCAGCGACTCCTGCGTGGCGATCTCGTACGGCGTGCCGCGGCGCAGCACACCACCGGCGCCCGCGTAGAGGCCCTCGGTGCCCTCGCGGATGACGACCATGTCGATGTCCTCGGGGCGGGAGCCGCCCAGCGGGGTCGCGACGCCGGGGAAGAGCTTGACCGGACGCAGGTTGACGTAGTGGTCGAGCTCGAAGCGGAGCTTGAGCAGCAACTCGCGCTCCAGGATGCCCGGCGGCACACTGGGGTCGCCGACCGCGCCGAGCAGGATCGCGTCGTAGCCGCGCAGTTCGTCGAGGACCGCCTCGGGAAGGACCTCACCGGTTCTGTGGTACCGGCCGGCACCCAGGTCGTAGGTGGTGGTCTCCACCTTCGTTCCGACGGCTTCGAGGACCTTCAGGCCCTCGGTGACGACCTCGGTCCCGATCCCGTCTCCAGGGATGACGGCCAGACGAACATTGCGCGAATCCATAACGGGCACCCTATCTGCTCTGTCTCGATAATCGAACCACCGATCTCACCCCTCGGACACTTCCCGCCCCGGAAGGCCCTGAAAAGTTTGTCCTATTTGCGATCTTTTGACCGTTTCGTTAAGGTCCTGGCCATTCGTATCGTCGCCTAATTCGCGCAGGCCATCCCCCTCTTTCGGTCCGCGCGGAGCCGGGGAACCACTTCCGGGGTCCACGGGGCGTCCGAGCCGCACTCCGTCTGGCGGAGCACGTTTCCGGCGTTTTCCACGAGGCCCCTCGGGGCGAGTCGGCGCCACCACGCGCCGTAGGGCGACCTCCACGCCCGAGCCCGACAGCTCACCCGGCCGGCCCTATGGAAGGAACGGTCCTGAACGGCAAGACCTACCCCCGTGTCCTGACCCTGATCGTCACCGGCTCGACCATCCTCGCGACACCCGCCGTCGCACTGGCGGACTCCTCCCTCACCACCACCTCCCCCACTCCTCTCCTCGCGCTCGCCGCCGCCGGATTCGCCCTCGCGCACCCGGCCCCCACCGCGGAGAGCTCCCGGACCCCGCTCACCGCTCCCGCCGTCGAACCCGCCCCGGCCGGATTCTCCGGGACCGCGCGGAAGGTCCCGGCCTGGAAGAAGGCGCTGAACTGGGCGATGTCCAAGCGCGGCACACCGTACGTCTGGGGTGGCACGGGCAGGGGCGGCTTCGACTGCTCGGGCCTGATGCTCCGCGCGTACGGCGCCGCGGGCATCCGGCTGCCCCGCACGACGACCCAGCAGTACTCCGCGTTCGCCAGGAAGATCTCCTGGAAGAACCTCAAGCCCGGTGACCTGGTCTTCTTCCACAACCTCGGTCACGTCGGCATGATCACCAAGCCCGGTTACATGGTCCACGCCCCGCGCAGCGGCGACGTGGTCAAGGTGGAGAAGCTGCAGGCCTGGCGCCGCGCCAGCTTCGCGGGAGCCGTACGGCCGGACCCCAAGGGGGTCGAACTCGCCGACGAGCGGGCCGAGCTGGACACGGCGATCAGGCAGTCGACCCAGGCCGGTACGGCCCTCGCCCGCTGACCCACGCCTCTCCCGGTCCCGGGCGCCGCACCGCCCGTGGCCCCGGAGGGACCCGGCTCAGGAGGAGTGCGGGGGCACTCCGCCGTTGTCGCGGCGGTCCAGCGCGGTCTGCAGGGCCTGGGCGGCCTCGTTCTCGTTGTCCTCGGGACGGTTCCAGGGATACATGTCGTACATGACGCTTCTCGTCTCGTTCGCACAGAGCTGGCTGAAGGAGGAAGGGGAGCCTGGACCCTGGTCACGGGCCCTCATCGGATCGCGGATCCGGATCACGGATCGACGGGAAACCGGGGCCGACGAACGCCATCACACCGCGGCGAGTTGCCGGCCCGCCCCTGTGTCAGGCCTCGCCGCGGCAGGTAATAAGTACGAGAACCTGGCGCATTACCAGCCATAATAACCGGCCCTCCGCAATCTGTCTCACCCCTCGTGCAGGCTTCTCATATATTGAGACGAGGCTCGGCCGGAAAAGCAGACGGCCGCCGCCCCGCGAACGGGGACGGCGGCCGTGGGAGCCGTGCTCCGGGATCAGTCGGCCAGGTCGACCGAGCGGCCGCTGTCGGCGCCGATCTCGCCGCCGATCTGGTCGATCACCTCGGCCGGGATGGCGGAGTCGACGGTCAGCGCGATGAGGGCCTTGCCGCCCTTGGCGTCCCTGGCGACCTGCATGGAGGCGATGTTGATGCCGTGGTCGCCGAGGATGCGGCCGACGACGCCGACGACGCCGGGGCGGTCGTCGTAGGTGAAGAACGACAGGTGGTCGGTCGGCTCGATCTCCATCTGGTAGCCGTTGACCTCGACGATCTTCGTGACCTGCCGCGGGCCGGAGAGCGTGCCGGAGACCGAGACGGCGCGGCCGTCGGCCAGGACGCCGCGGACGGTCACCACGTTGCGCCAGTCGGGGCTCTCCGCGCTGGTCACCAGCTCGACGGTGACGCCGCGGTCCTTGGCCAGGAGCGGGGCGTTGACGTAGGTGACGGAGTCCTCGATCACGTCGGTGAAGACGCCCTTGAGGGCGGCCAGCTCCAGCACGCGGACGTCCTGGGAGGCGATCTCACCGCGCACCTCGACGTCGAGCCTGGTGGCGACCTCACCGGCGAGGGCGGTGAAGACGCGGCCGAGCTTCTCCGCCAGGGGCAGACCCGGCTTGACGTCCTCGGCGACGGCGCCGCCCTGGACGTTGACGGCGTCCGGCACGAACTCGCCGGCCAGGGCCAGCTTCACGCTGCGCGCGACCTGGGTGCCGGCCTTCTCCTGGGCCTCGTGGGTCGAGGCGCCCAGGTGCGGGGTGACGACGACCTGGTCCAGCTCGAACAGCGGGCTGTCGGTGACGGGCTCCTTGGGGAACACGTCGATGCCCGCGCCCGCGACGCGGCCTTCCTTGATCGCGGAGTAGAGGGCGCCCTCGTCGATGATGCCGCCGCGCGCGACGTTGATCAGGCGAACCGACGGCTTGACCTGGTGCAGCTCGCGGTCACCGATGAGCCCGACGGTCTCCTTGGACTTGGGCAGGTGCACGGTGATGAAGTCGGACTCGCGCAGGACCTCTTCGAGGGAGGCCAGCCTGACGCCCATCTGTGCGGCGCGGGCGGGCTGCAGGTAGGGGTCGTAGGCGATCAGCTCGACGCCGAACGGCTGCAGGCGCTGGGCGACCAGCTGGCCGATCTTGCCGAGACCGAGGATGCCGACGACCTTCTCGTCCAGCTCGACGCCGGTGTACTTCGAACGCTTCCACTCGCCGCCCTTGAGCGCGGCGTGGGCCTGGGCGACGTTGCGGGCCGAGGCGAGGATCAGCGCGACGGTGTGCTCGGCGGCGCTGGTGATGTTGGAGGTGGGGGCGTTGACGACCATGACGCCTGCCTTGGTCGCGGCCTCAACGTCGACGTTGTCGAGTCCGACGCCCGCGCGGGCGACGACGCGGAGCTTGGGCGCGGCGGCGATCGCCTCCGCGTCCACCTGGGTGGCGCTGCGCACGATGAGCGCGTCCACGTCGGCGAGGGCGGGCAGGAACTTGGCGCGGTCGGCGCCGTCGGTGTGGCGGACCTCGAAGTCGGCTCCCAGGACGGCGAGACCTGCCTCGGAGAGTTCCTCTGCGACCAGTACGACGGGCTTGTTCACGGGCTGGATCCTTTGGAGACGTGGAGGCTGCGGACGGACCTCTCGTAGTCTATCGAGGCTTGTGAACGCGTTCACGAGTGTCCCGCGATCCGAGACGGTTACCCACTTCGTACACCTTCTATGCCTACAAAATTCATCTTGGTCTTGATCTAGATAAAACTTCGCGATTACCCTGATAAGCCGTGGTTCTCTACCTAAGGTTCCGTGTATGAGCATCGGGAACCCCGCTCTCGGCGACGTACTCTCGCAACACGGCAGCCCGCACCGGCTGCTGACGGCGCTGGCCGAATACGGGCTCCTCGTGGCCGTGCGCCCTGATCGCTCCGTCGTGCTCGGCACGACCCAGACCGGCGAACGGGTCCTGCTCGGCTACACCTCGCAGAGCACCTACGCGCGCCACCGCGGCAACCACGCTCTGTCGGCGTGCGACGCCGACACCATCCTCGACATCCAGCGTGCCACCGGCGTGCGCGAGATCGTGATCGACGCCGCGGGCCCGGCGGCGGCGGCCGTACCGATCGAGGATCTCCAGCGCCACCTGCTCTCCACCCGCACCGGCCCGACGCCCGCGCTGTCGAGCGCGGCCCCGACGGCCTACGCGACCGGAGCGATGGCCACGGTCCCGCGTGCCTCCGTGCCTCCGGTCGTCCCCGTGGCTCCGGCGACCCCGGTGGCTCCCACAGTCGCTCCCACAGTGACTCCCGCGGCGGGCCGGCGCACCAGCCCGGCCCCCGTGCCGCCCGCGCCCGCCGCCCAACCGTGGATCCCCGCGCCGCGTCCCCACCTGTCGGGGCCGATGCAGATGGTCGACCCCGGTTACGGGCGCTGCACACACCCGATCCTGCCCGCGCTGCGCTTCGCGATCTCCTACGTGCTCGCCGACTACCCGCTCGTGCACCACGTGTGGATCTCCGAGGCCAAGACCTCCTCGGGGGCCCCCGGGATCATGCTGCACGTCAAGGTGCACATGTCGGCGGCCGAGGACGTGGTCAGGGACATCCACCGCGGGGTGCGCGCCCGGCTGCCGCAGCTGGCCGCCAGCGAGGCGCCGATCCTGATGGCCAGGGTCGCCGACGCCCGCAGCGAACAGCGGATGATCGAGATCGGCGCCCACGTGGTCTGCGCGGGCACCACCGACTGAACCGGACAGGTGGCGGCCCGCCCCTGAACGGGCCGCCACCTGTCCGCCTGACTAACCCAGCCGCCGGGTCAGCGTGACCCCGGTCCTGGCAAGGCCAGGGCGATCAGTCCCGCCAGCAGCGGCAGTCCGACCCCGACGGCGACGAGGGGAAGCCACGGGACGCTGAGGACCATCTCAAGCTTGGGGTAGGCGACCCCGTTGAACCCGACCTCCCGGTAGTCGTTGCGCTGCACGACCGACTGGCTCGCCATGGCGAACCCGGGCAGCAGGCCGACCAGCAGGCCGAGGGGCACCCCGAGGCCCGCGACGAACACCGCCTGCCCCGCCGCGACCGCCCGGCGGGTGCGGGGCCGGGCCCCGACCGCCGAGAGCGTGTCCAGGTCGGGCCGGGCGTCGGCGGCGGCGAGGCCCGAGGCGGCGAGCGTACCGCCGAGCACCACGAGCGAGGCCAGCGCCCCCATGACCCACAGGGTGGAGTCGGTCCTGGCGGGCTCGGCCTCCTTTCTCAGGGTGACCCCGACATCGGGGGTGATCGCGCGCACCGACTCCCTGAACCGTCGCTCCCGCTCCGGATCAGGACGGCCGTCGCCCGGGCGGACGATGAGCCCGTTGAAGCCGGAGACGTAGCCCGCCTTGGTCACCGCCGCCGCGGGCACCACCCCGAGCACCGGGGCGGGCCCCTGGAAGGTGACCCCGACCGCGGGCATGACCACCTCGGCGTTTTCCGTCCTCGCCGTGAGCCCTGTGGCGTTCAGGCGGACCTCGCCGTTCCTGACCGCGCCCGGAGCGAAGACCACCGCCCTGCCCTCGGCCAGCGCGGCCTCCGCCGCCCGGTCGGTACGGCCCAGCAGGAACCGCAGCAGGTCGGGACCCCCGACGGGCAGGGAGCGCAGCGGCCCCGAGTGGAAGAAGCACTTCCGGCAGGAGCGCCGCTCCATGTCGAGGTCCCGCGTGCGGCCCTCGTCGTCGAGCACCTCGTACGTCTCAAGCGGCGTCGCCCCGGGAAAGGTCTCGGCGACGAGCAGCCGGATCCGATCCCAGGTCTCCTTGGGGACCTCGTTTCCGTAGATCGCCGTCGTGCCCGGGGGGAAGCCGTCCCAGAGCTTCTGTGCCCCCGTCGCGGCGCTGCTGGTGATCCCGACGGCGACCGTGCAGAACGCCGCGGCGGCGGCCAGCACCGCCACGACGGCGGGAGCCGTACGGCCCCGGTTCCTTGCTGCGTCCCTGACGGCCAGCCGCAGGGGCAGCGGGAGCCCTCCGGCCAGTCCGCCGATCCGCCTGACCAGCCAGGGCGTCACCATGACCAGGCCGAGCAGGCCCAGCACCCCGCCGAGATAGATCGACGCCTCGGCGCTGACCGTCCCGTAGAGCATCGCCGCGGCCCCCGCCACGAGCAGCACCAGGCCTGTCAGCGGGCGGCCCGCCCGGTCGCGCGCCGTGGGACGCCTGCCCGCGAGCACCGTGACCGCGTCCGTCCCGGCCGCCTGCACGGCGGGCACCACGGCCGCCGCGATCCCGCTGACCAGACCGAGCACGGCGACCGGCACGAGCTGCCCGACGGGCACCTCGAACGGCCCCAGCTCACCGGCGGGCCAGATCCCCATGACGGCCGCGATCACCCTGGCGGTGCCGACACCGAGGACCGAGCCGAGCACGGCGGCGACCAGTCCCAGGGTCAGTCCGTCGGCCAGCACGACCAGCTTGAGGTGCCGGGCCGAGGCGCCCTGGGCGGACAGGAGCGCGAGCTCCCTGCGACGGCGGCGGATGCCGACGGCGAAGGCCGGGCCCGCGAGCAGGACGACCTCGATCACGGCCAGCGTGATCCCCGAGGCCGCCGTGGCCATCGCCGAGGTGGTCTGCGCCACTCCCCGCCGGTAGTCGAGGGGCTGTCCCGGGCCGTTCCCCGCCGAGGGAGGATCCGCGAGCACCGCCGGTGACGTCACGGCGATCCCGGCCTGATTGACGCGGAGTGTCCCCTCCCAGGTGAGCGGGGCGGGAAGGTCGGCCAGCCAGACGTCCCTCGTGTTGGGATCTCCGGCGGGGAACAGCGAGCCGGGGGGTCCGATGAGCGATCCGCCGTACTCGGTCCGCTGCTCGGCCACCCTGCCCACCACGTGTTTCACCACGTCGCGGCGGGTGTAGTGGATCGTCGTCCCGACGGGGCCCTTCATGGAGGCGGTGACCACGACCTCGTCGGCGTTCTGCGGGTAGCGTCCCTGGAGCAGGGGGAACATGCCCTTCGTCATCGGGTCCCGCAGGTCCAGCTCGACGACGGTGGCGGAGGTGTACCTGCCGTCCGTCGAGTACTCGTCGTAGGTCGAGCGGACCGGGATGACCCGTGCCCCCTGACCGAGCAGGGCCTGGATCTGTGCCCGGGACCTCGGCTCGGCCCTGCGGTCATCGCGCGGTTCCCAGGCCTCGCCTGTCGTGTCCTGCCGGATCGGCCGGCCCTGCTCCGTGTCGACCAGCCTGGCGTCGGCCGCGCCCAGGAGCATGGGGACCTGCTCCTGGAGCGTCAGCTCACGGGTGGCGAAGAGGGTGAGGGCCGCGGTGACGGCCAGGACCGGGAGGCCGATCATGACCACGATGAGCGCGCTGCGCGCCTTGGCGCGCCAGATGTCCCTGCGGGAGATCCGCAGCGCGGCGAACAGGGCGCTCATCGGGCGCTCTCCATGGGGGCGGAGGTCATGTCGGCGATCTCCCCGTCGCGCAGGAAGACCACCCGGTCGGCCCAGGCCGCGTAGCGGGGCTCGTGGGTGACGAGGAGGACCGCCGCTCCCGCGTCGCAGCGGGTGCGCAGGAGCTGGAGGACCTCGTCGCCGGTCGGGGTGTCGAGGGCGCCGGTCGGCTCGTCGGCCAGGATCAGCCTCCGTTGGCCGGCCAGCGCGCGGGCGATGGCGACCCGCTGGCGCTGGCCGCCGGAGATCTCGTCGGGGAAGCGGTCGGCGACGTCGGCGAGGCCGACCTCGGCCAGTACCTCCCTCGCCTCCCGCCGGGCCTGGGCCGCCCTGACGCCGTCCAGCTCACGCGGGAGCATGACGTTCTCCACGGCGGTCAGCGAGGGGATCAGGTTCAGGTCCTGGAAGACGTAGCCGACGTGGCGGCGGCGGAGCCCGGCGAGATCCGCGGCCCGCATGCCCGTCAGCGACGTGCCCTCGACGGCCACCTCGCCCGAGGTCGGGGTGTCGAGGCCGCCCGCGAGGTTGAGCAGTGTGGACTTGCCGGAGCCGGAGGGCCCCATCACCGCGATCAGCTCCCCCGCCGCCACGTCCAGGCTCACCTCCCGTAACGCCCGTACGGCCTGCGGCCCCTCGCCGTGGACGCGGGTCACGTCCGCGAGCCGTAGGACCGGTTCTGTGCTCATCGATGTCTCTCCTGCGTCTGGATGGAGGCCGTGAGCACGGCCTCGCAGTGGTCGAGCCAGCGCTGTTCGGCCTCCGCCTGGAAGATCATCGAGTCGATGACCAGCCGTTGCGCCGGACTCTCCGCGTTCGCCCGTTTCGCCCGGGTCAGCTCCTGCAGCGTGCGCATGGTCGCCACGCGCTGGGCCTGGATGACAGGCCGTACGTCGGCGCCGGCGGCGACCGCCATGGCGAGCTTGATGACGAGTTCGTCCCGAGGCCGGTCCGACTGGGCGACGGGGGTGCTGAACCATCGCGCCATCTCGGTCAGACCGGCCTCGGTGATCGTGTAGACGACCCGGCCCTGCTCGTCCTGCTCGCCGGATGTCACCAGACCGTCACGCTCCAGGCGGGAGAGCGTCGTGTAGACCTGGCCGATGTTGAGCGGCCAGGTCGCCCCCGTCGACGCCTCGAACTCGGCCCGCAACTGATAGCCGTAGCGGGGTCCCCGGCTCAGCAGAGCGAGGAGTCCTTGCTTGATCGCCATGGATACCGAGTATGCATACCGAGTATGGCTGTCGCAAGAGATCCGCATATTCTGGACAGGTTCCACCGTTGGGGCGGATACTCGGGGGATGAGCTCGACGCATCCCCCGGCCCGCGCCTCCGACGGGGACCGCGATCGTGCGATCAACGAGCTTCGTGACCGCGCCGTCGAGGGTCACCTCTCGCACGACACGTTCCTCGGCCGGGTGGACATGGCCCTGCGCGCCCAGAGTCAGGGCGAGCTGGAGAACCTGGTCGCCGATCTGCCGCAACGCGGCCGCTTCCGCCGGATGGTCACCGAGATCGTCGCCTCGGCCTCCGACTTCACCAAACGGGTGGAGTCCGCCTGGCGGCGCCCGAGGCTGCCCAGGCTCGCGCTGCCCGGGGACAACCGCACCCGCTACGTGGTCGGCCGGGGTTCCGCCTGCGACCTGGTCCTGGCCGACCTGACCGTCTCCCGGATCCACGCCGAACTGCGCCGCGACGGGGAGGGCTGGATCGTCGTCGACCTCGGCTCGCTCAACGGCACCCGGCTCAACGACTGGCGGCTGGTCGGCCCGGCGAAGGTCCGCCCCGGAGACGTCGTGTCCTTCGGCGACTGCGTCTTCCTGGTGATCACTCCCCAGCTGGGGTGACCCCTCCTGCCGCGAGCGTCCGCGCGGTCAGGGGGTAGCGCCTGGCCAGCAGCAGGCTGATCCCGGCGAAGAGGGCGGGCAGCAGGGTCCCGCCGTACAGGGTGACCGCGACCGCGGCCTCCGGCTGCGCGACCGGGTTCGCCGGGCCCGACTCGACGAAGCCCGCCGCGCCGAGCAGCCAGCCGAGCACGAGCGCGCCCAGCGCGAAGACCACGGTCTCGCACGCCGCCCAGAGTCCGGTGAACGACCCGGCGCGGCGCCCGCCGGTCACCATCGTGTCGTGGGCCACGACGTCGGCCAGCATCGAGACCTGCAGCAGCTGCAGCCCGGCGTAGCCGACACCGACGACGAGCAGGCACAGATGCGCGTAGACGGGCCCCAGGCTTCCCGAGAGGGCCGTTCCCGCCGCGCCCGCCGCGAACAGCGCCGACCCCAGGGCCATCGCGCCCCGTTTGTCGTAGCGCCGGGACAGCCGCACCCACAACGGCATCGTGACCAGCAACGGCCCGACGACGCACATGAAGAGCGTGGTGACGGCCCCCGGATCGCCCAGGATGTAGGTGGCGAAGTACGGCGCGCCCGCGAGCAGCACCCCTGCGGCGAACATCTGCGCGCAGCCCAGCGCGAGCAGCGGCATGAACGCCCCGCTCGACCTGGCCTCGGCGAACTGGGCCCTGATCGACGGTCCCGCTCCGCGCGCCCCGGGGATCCTGGGAGCCCGGAGGGCCTCGGGGGCGGGAACGCGGGCCGTACCGAAGAAGGAGGCGAGCATGGAGGCCAGCAGCACGGCCGCGACGAGCAGGCCCATCAGCCGGTAGCCGGAGACCTCGTCGCCCGCGACCGCCGGAGCGACGGAGCCCGACAGCAGGATCGCTCCCCCGACGAAGACCATCTTCCACTGCAGCAGCGCGGAACGCTCGTGGTAGTCGTCGGTCATCTCCGCGGCCATCGCCTTGTAGGGCACCTCGTAGAAGGCGTAGGCGGTCGCGGTGGCCAGATAGCAGACCGCGACGTACAGCGCGGCGGGCAGACCGGTGAGCGGCGGTCCGGCGAACATCAGCGCGAACGTCACCGGAAGGGTGAGCGCGCCCAGCAGCATCCAGGGACGGCGCGCGCCGAACCTGGAGACCGTGTGGTCGGAGCGGCGCCCCACCCAGGGGTCGAGGACCATGTCCCACAGCTTGGGCAGGAAGACCACGAGCCCGGCGGCCCACGCGGGAACCGCCAGCACGTTGGTCATGTAGAACAGCAGCAGCAGCCCGGGGACCGTGGAGAACGTTCCAGTGCAGACCGAGCCGACACCGTAGCCGACGCGCACCGCACGGGGAACGATCAGGGGTGCGGGGACGGGTGCCGGCGTGACCATGGCCACATTCAAGCGCACGGTCTCCCGGGTGACGCTCCCGGAGGGCGGAAACGTTTCCGGATCGTCGCGCGGGCCGGAGACCGTGATCGTCGGCCGCGACGTGGTGACACGGACGGCACGCCCCCGGCAGAATGCGGAACCCATCCAGCGCCCAACGATCTGGAGGAACCACCATGCGCAGACCTCTGGGGATACTCGCCTGTGCCGGGGGCCTGGTGGCGCGCGGCGCGCCGAGCGCCACCGCCCAGAGTGCCGAGGCCGTGACGGCGCCGCAGGTACGGCAGGCCGAGTGCCGTGTCTACGCCGCCGCCCCGGCCGTGTCCTCCGCGGGAAAGATCCAGGCCTCCGCCATCCGGGTCGGCTGCACCGGCAGCGCCCTGGTCCGCATCCGGATCATGCAGGAGAGGACCGGCACCGACCCCACCGTCAGGAGCGCCTCCCTGCGGGGTGTCAACGGACGGGTCACCGTGACGGCGCCGTGCGTCTCCGGTGTCTACTACGCCGTCGTCACCGACGACCAGGGCAACACCGGCCGTTCGAAGAACGCCGCCCTGTCGTGCGGTGTCCCCAAGGCCGTCCAGGAGGTGCTCCGGCTGACCAACGCCGAACGACGGGCCGGAGGCTGCCCGGCCCTCAGGGACGACTCCCGGCTGCGTTCGGCCGCCCAGGGGCATTCCGCCGACATGGCGGCCAACAACTACTTCAACCACACGTCCAAGGACGGCAGGACCATGACCGACCGGATCAAGGCGTCCGGGTTCAGCCCGCTGTCGGCGTGGGCGGAGAACATGGCCTGGGGCCAGCGGACCCCGGCCGAGGTGGTCAAGGCCTGGATGAACAGCCCGGGTCACCGGCGCAACATCATGACCTGCTCCTACACCCACATCGGGATCGGCGTGGCCACCAGCCCGCGCGGCCGTGTCTACTGGACACAGGACTTCGCCAGGCACTGACCCCGGCGGGAGACGCGTACGGCCCGCGCCCCCGTGACGTGAACCGTCGCGGGGACGCGGGCCGTACGGCGACCGCTCTGACGGGCCCCGCTACTTGAGCCAGCTCATCATCGGACGCAGCTTGGCGCCGGTCTTCTCGATCGGGTGCTCGGCCAGCTCCTCGCGGTAGGCGGTGAACTTCTTCTGGCCGCTGTCGAACTCCTCGACGAGCTCCTTGGCGAACTCGCCCGACTGGATCTCGGCGAGGATGCGGCGCATCTCCTCCTTGGTCTCCTTGGTGACCACGCGCGGGCCACGGGAGTAGCCGCCGTACTCGGCGGTGTCGGAGACCGACCAGTACATCTTGTGGATGCCGCCCTCGTACATGAGGTCGACGATCAGCTTCATCTCGTGCAGGCACTCGAAGTAGGCGACCTCGGGCTGGTAGCCGGCCTCGATCAGGGTCTCGAACCCGGCCTTGATCAGCTCGGAGACGCCACCGCACAGGACGGCCTGCTCACCGAACAGGTCGGTCTCGGTCTCCTCGGTGAAGGTCGTCTTCAGCGCGCCCGCGCGGGTGCCGCCGATGCCCTTGGCGTAGGACAGGGCCAGGTCCCAGGCGTTGCCGCTGGCGTCCTTCTCGACGGCGACGAGGCAGGGCACACCGCGCCCGGCGGTGTACTGGCGGCGGACGAGGTGACCCGGGCCCTTGGGGGCGACCATGGCCACGTCGACGCCCTCCGGCGCCTCGATGAGGCCGTAGCGGATGTTCAGGCCGTGGCCGAAGAACAGCGCGTCGCCCTCGACGAGGTTCGGGGCCACGTGCTCGGCGTAGAGGTGGCGCTGGATGTGGTCCGGCGCGAGGATCATGGTCAGGTCGGCCTCTTCGACGGCCTCCGAGGGCGACACGACGCGCAGGCCGTCGGCCTCGGCCTTCTCGCGGCTCTTGGAGCCCTCGGGCAGGCCGACCCGGACATCCACGCCGGAGTCGCGCAGGGAGAGCGCGTGGGCGTGGCCCTGGCTGCCGTAGCCCAGGACGGCCACGTGCCGGCCCTGGATGATCGACAGGTCGGCCTGGTCGTCGTAGAAGATCTCAGTCACTCTCTTAACCTTTCGGGTTTTCCCGTACGGCTCGTACGGTCTACGCGCTCCGGTCCAGGGCCCGGAGAGAACGGTCGGTGATGGAACGGGCACCGCGGCCGATGGCCACCATGCCCGACTGGACAAGCTCCTTGATGCCGTACGGCTCCAGCAGCTTGATGAAAGCCTGCAGCTTGTCCGGAGTGCCGGTGACCTCGATCGTCACGGCGTCCGGAGCCACGTCCACGCAGCGCGCCCGGAAGAGGTTGACCAACTCAAGCACGCTCGAACGGTTCTCGGCGTCGGCCCGCACCTTGATCAGGGTGAGTTCACGGTGCACGGCCTGAGCCGGGTCGAGCTCCACGATCTTGAGCACGTTGATCAGCTTGTTGAGCTGCTTGGTGACCTGCTCAAGCGGGAGGTCTTCGACGTTGACCACGATGGTCATCCGGGAGATGTCCTCGTGCTCGGTCGGCCCGACCGCCAGCGAGTCTATGTTGAAACCGCGACGGCTGAACAACGCCGCGACGCGCGCGAGCACGCCCGGCTTGTTCTCGACCAGCACGGAGAGCGTGTGCCTGCTCATGCCATTCCCTTCGCCCGGCCGTCCGCCGGAACACCGCTGTGCCTGTCGGTCCGCTCGCCCACCGCTAGTCCTCGCTGTCCCAGACGGGCGCCATGTCACGGGCGAACTTGATGTCGTCGTTGCTGGTCCCGGCCGCGACCATCGGCCAGACCATGGCGTCCTCGTGGACGACGAAGTCGATCACGACGGGCACGTCGTTGATCTCCATGGCCTTCTTGATGACCTCGTCCACGTCCTCCGGGCGCTCACAGCGCAGGCCGACGCAGCCGTAGGCCTCGGCGAGCTTCACGAAGTCGGGGATGCGGCGGACCGTCTGCAGGTTGGTGTTGGAGTAGCGCTGGTTGTAGAAGAGCGTCTGCCACTGCCTGACCATGCCGAGGTTGCCGTTGTTGATGATCGCGACCTTGATCGGCACGCCCTCGATGGCGCAGGTGGCCAGTTCCTGGTTGGTCATCTGGAAGCAGCCGTCACCGTCGATGGCCCACACCGTGGTGTCCGGCCTGCCCATCTTCGCCCCCATCGCGGCGGGGACCGCGAAGCCCATCGTGCCCGCGCCGCCGGAGTTGATGAAGGAGCCGGGGCTCTCGTAGCCGATGAACTGGGAGGCCCACATCTGGTGCTGGCCGACGCCCGCGGTGTAGATCGCGTCGGGGCCGACGACCGCGCTCAGCCGCTGCATGACGTACTGCGGGGCGATGGAGCCGTCCTCGAACTCGGTGTAGCCCAGCGGGTAGGTCTCCCGGTAGGCGTCGAGCTGGCTCCACCACTCGCTGTAGTCGCCCTTGCGGCTCTCGTTGCGCACCGCGTTGATCAGCTCGGTGATGACCTCCTTGCAGTCGCCGACGATCGGGACGTCGGCGTGCCGGTTCTTGGAGATCTCCGCCGGGTCGATGTCGGCGTGGACGATCTTGGCGTACGGCGCGAAGCTGTCCAGGTTGCCGGTGACGCGGTCGTCGAAGCGGACGCCGAGCCCGATGAGCAGGTCGGCCCGCTGCAGCGCGCCGACGGCGGGCACCGAGCCGTGCATGCCGGGCATGCCCAGGTGCTGGCGGTGGCTGTCGGGGAAGGTGCCGCGCGCCATCAGCGTGGTGACCACGGGGATGCCGGTCAGCTCCGCGAACTCCAGCAGTTCCCCGGCCGCCCCTGCCTTGTGCACGCCGCCGCCCACGTACAGGACAGGACGCTTGGACTCGGCGATCAGCTTGGCCGCCTCGCGGATCTGCTTGGAGTGCGGCCTGGTCACCGGGCGGTAGCCGGGGAGCTGCATCACCGGGGGCCACTGGAAGACGGTCTTGTTGGTCAGCGCGTCCTTGGAGATGTCCACGAGCACCGGCCCGGGACGGCCCGTCCCCGCGATGTGGAAGGCCTCGACGATCGTCCTGGCGATGTCGGCCGGGTCGGTCACCAGGAAGTTGTGCTTGGTGATCGGCATGGTGATGCCGGAGATGTCGGCTTCCTGGAAGGCGTCGGTGCCGATGGCCGCGCTGGTCACCTGGCCGGTGATCGCGACGATCGGGACCGAGTCCATGTAGGCGTCGGCGATCGGCGTGACCAGGTTGGTCGCTCCCGGGCCGCTGGTCGCCATGCAGACCCCGACCTTGCCCGTGGCCTGGGCGTAGCCCTGGGCGGCGTGTCCGGCGCCCTGCTCGTGCCGTACGAGCACGTGCCGGACCTTGACAGAGTCGTATAGGGGATCGTAGGCGGGAAGAATCGCGCCGCCCGGAATCCCGAACACAGTGTCGACTCCGACGTTCTCCAGTGCCCTCACGAGGGCCTGGGCTCCTGTCATCTGTTCGGTCATCGGCTCGTTCCTTGTGTGGCTGAGCATGTTTGATGGGGTCGATCTCTACAACGGCATAAAAAATGCCCCATCCCGCCGGGGATGGCGGATCTGGGGCGGCGCGCAGGACGAGGTGCTTCGCTATCGGCCCGCGCGCCGGCGAAGTACTACGAGAATCCCACGGTGATGCATGGGTCCACCATGGCCGACGTACCGGGCCCACGTCAAATTCATGGGACGGCGATCTCACGATACGAGACGGAAAAATACGGGAACCTGGACGGCGCCTTTCCCACCCCCGGTCGCTGACCAGGTAAAACGGCCTTCAAAGCTGGCCGGTCCGTCAGACGCCACTCGGCATGCTCGGCATGTCCGTGTGCATGAGCGAGTCGACCCCGCGCGCCGCCATCGGCCGCGCGACCAGGAAGCCCTGCCCCCTGGTGCACCCCATCTCACGCAGCAGTTCGAGCTGTTCCTGACGCTCGATGCCCTCGGCGACCACGATCAGGCCGAGATCGTGGCCGAGCCGTACGATCGTGCGGGTCAGCAGGGTCAGCGTCTCGTCGCGTCCGAGACCCGAGACGAACGACGGGTCGATCTTGATCATGTCGACCGGGAGCTGCCGCAGCAGGGCGAGCGAGGCGTAACCGGTGCCGAAGTCGTCGATGGCCAGCCGTACGCCCAGCTCACGCAGCTCGGAGAGTCGGTTGACGGTCTCCTCGGCGTCCTCGACCAGCATCTCCTCGATGACCTCCAGGGTCAGCGCGCTGGGCGGCAGGCCGCTCTCCGACAGGGCCGACTCGACGCTCTCCACGAAGCGCGGCGCCATGATCTGGCGGGCCGACAGGTTCAGCGACAGGCCGATCTTCCACGAGGAGGCGTGCCAGGAGGCGACCTCCCGGCAGGCCTCACGCAGGATCCACTCACTCAACGGCACGATCAGGCCGGTGTCCTCCGCCGGGCCGAGGAAGAGCTCGGGTGGCACGAAGGCGCTCCCCCGCCACCAGCGCACCAGAGCCTCGACCGCGGTGACCCGTGAGGTGGCCAGGTCGACGACCGGCTGGTACTCGATGGCGAACTGGTTCTCCAGCAGCGCCCGCTGCAGGTCGGCGGCCAGTTCGAGGCGCCTGACCACATCGGTGTGCATGTGCGCGGCGAACACCTCGACCCGGCGCCCGCCCAGCTCCTTCGCGCGGGCCATCGCCACGTCCGCGTTACGGATCAGATCGGCCGAGGAGACGTCCTCGTCGGCGAAGGCGACCCCCACGCTCGCGGTCAGCGCGACGTCGCGGTCCGCCACCCGGAACGGCTCCGAGGAGACCGTGCGGACCAGGCGCTCGGCCAGGTCGACCGCCGTCTGGGCGTCCGTCGCCCCTTCGAGCAGCACCGCGAACTCGTCCCCGCCCCACCGCGCCAGCGTGTCGTCGGCCCGTACGGCCGCGCGCAGCCTGCGGGCCGCCTGGCCGAGCAGGTAGTCGCCGCTGGCGTGGCCGACCGAGTCGTTGACCGCGGTGAAACCGTCCAGATCGAGGAAGACCACGGCCGCGGCGCCCGCGCCGGGACGGGCCAGCACCTCCCGGGTTCGCTCCTCGAAGTAGGCCCGGTTCGGCAGCCCGGTGACACCGTCGTGGAAGGTCAGATGGGCGACCTGGTTGCGCAGGGCCTCCTGGTCGCTGACGTCCCTGGTGGTCACCAGCAGCAGTTCCTCGCCGCGGACCCGGCGGGTCGCGACCGACTCCGTCGGCCGCCAGGTGCCGTCCGACGCCCTGACCCGGCAGGCGACCATGCAGGTCCCCGCGTTCTCGGCGGGCTCCTCGTCCAGACTCATCGCGCGCATCGCCACCTGGATGGCGGGCACGTCCTCCGGGTGGATGTAGTCGAAGATCCTCCTGCCCACGATGTCCTCGGGGCGGTAGCCGTACGTGGTCTCGACGCCCTCGCCGATCTCACGCACCACGCCTTCGTAGTCGCACACCAGGACCACGTCCCCGGTGCTCTCCGCCAGGTCGTGCAGCTGACGTTCCCCGAGATCGACCAGGCGCCGCATCCGGCCGGTCTCCATCAGCACGACGAACAGCCGCAGCACCAGGACGACGACGACCGAGACCGAGACCAGCGCCAGGACCGGCACCGGCCCCTGGACGCCACCGCCGAGCACCCGCAGGAGCACGACCACGGCGGCGACCACGACCAGGACCAGCGGCGCGGCGGACAGCAGCGAGGAGGCCGTCTGCCCGACCAGTTCCTCCGTCTCGCCCTCCGCCGCAGAGGACTCGGCCTCCTGCTGCTCCCCCGGCTCCGCCACGGCCTCCGCCATGGCGTCGCCCGCCACCTCGTCCCGGTCCTCGCCGGTGATGTCAGGGCGGGCCGTGCGGTCACTCCACGCGACCGCGGCGAGCAGCAGGAAGGCCGCGGGCGCCAGCCACACCTGGCCCAGCGGCGGCTCGTCACCGGTCAGTCTGGCCAGCGCGGTGACGGTCTCGGAGGCGGTGACCGCCGCGAGTACGGCCAGCGCCGCGAGCCCGACCGGCCAGGCCGAACGCCTGGCGGGCACGACGGCCGGGCCGACCGCGCAGGCCAGGACCAGGCAGAGCAACGGTGAGGCGAGGGTGACCGCGAAAGTTCCCGCGTCACCCGCGTCGCGGTAGGCGGGGCCGAACAACGACACCCAGCCGATGACGAAGAGCGAGGCCGCGCAGACATAGGCGTCGGCCAGGTCCCGTAACAGCGCCTGACCACGCGCCTGTCTGACCGCGCACAGACCGGTGCCGACGGCGAGCATCGCGGTGCCCGCGAGCAGGACCAGATCGGCGAACGTCACCACGAAGGGAGTCCCGTCGGCCAGCGGCCGTACGGCGATGCCGACCAGCCAGGTGGCGCTGCCCGCGGCGAGCCAGCGCCAGGCCAGCGCGCTGGCCCGGTCGGACGGACGGCGCGCGGCGGCGAACAGCGAGAACGCGGCGAACGCCGCGGCCGTAACGCCCGCGACCGCGCCGACGATCACAACGGCAGCACCACTGAGAAAGGCGGCAACCAGCCCCGCCACGCCGGTCAAGGCCGCGGCGGTCAGCGCTACCCGGGGGTCACGCCAGCGGATCAATGTCGTCTGCCCATCGGTTTCGGTTCGTCTCGCGTGCGCGGCGGTCTCCGTTTGCCGTGCCCGCGTTGCCGTCGAGAACGCGTCGTCCTTCGTCCTCCGCGTCCCACGACGGCACACGATCAGTGTGTGCTCTCCGGCTGACGCGGATGGTGACAACGCCGGAGTCGTCACCGATCCGATAACCGCGCGAGCGATCGGACTCGCAGTAATTCACCGTACGCACCCCAGGTCACGAGGCAGCCACGGTCGGGAATCCTTTCCCGGTCAGTACGAACCGGTGATCACGTTTTTAAGCTGCTCTCCGGCGAGGTGTCTCAGCAGCTGCGAGCGCAGCAACCTCAGCAGGCGCCGCCCCGAGGCGGGGGTGCTTCCCGCGACGTGCGGGGTGATGAAGACCCCGGGTGCCGACCACAGCGGGTGACCGGCGGGAAGCGGCTCCGGGTCGGTCACGTCGAGTGCGGCGACCAGCCTGCCCCGTTCGAGCTCGGCCACGAGCGCGTCGGTGTCGACGACCCCGCCCCTGGCCGCGTTCACCAGCAGGGCGCCGTCCCGCATCGACGCCAGGAAGGCCGCGTCGACCAGCCCCGTGGTCGCGGGGGTCGCGGGCACCAGCAGCACGACCACATCCGCCTTCGGCAGCAGCTCGGGCAGCTCGTCCTGCCCGTGAACGCCCTCCCGCGCCGTCCGCGCGACCCGCACGACGTCCACCTCGAAGCCTTCGAGCCGCCGTTCGAGCGCCTGGCCGATCGAGCCGTACCCGACGACCAGCACGGTCGAGTCGGCCAGCACCCCGGTGTGGTGGTAGGTCCACTCCCCCCGCCCCTGGGCCGCGGCGAACCCCGGGAACTCCCGCAGCACCGCGATCATGGCCCCGACCACCCACTCCGCGGTACCCGCGTCGTGCACACCCCGCGCGTTGCACAGCACCACGCCCTCGGGCAGGTGGGGCCGGTAGGCGTCGACCCCGGCGGTGACCGTCTGCAGCAACCGCAGCCCGTGCATCCGACCGAGCAGTTCGGGAACCAGCGAGGGCGGAATCAACGGCGGAACCCAGACCTCCACCTCCCCGATCCCCTCGGGCGTCGGCCCGGTCCCGTCGTAGACGACGCACTCCACATCGGGGAGATCACGAAGAACATCAGCCGCGGCCTGCGAGGGGACCCAGATTCTCATGGCCCCGATTATTGCGCTGTGCCTCTTTGCGGCGCCTTCGGCGCCGCAAATCACTCCGTCTGGGGTGTTCCGCCCGCCACGCACTTCAGGTTTAGTTCGGGGCGGTAGACGGTGGTCTGCTTGACGCGTTTGATCTCTTCGCCGTCTTGTTTGAAGATCCGCCAGACGTCGATCGTGAAGCCCTGCTGGCCTTCCATGGGGATGCAGCCCGGGCCGCTCTCGGTCACGCTCTTGAACGGCGTGAGATTGTAACGTTCCGAGGAGATCGACTCGATGTCGTAGCGCTTGGTGCTCCAGAAGGCGACCGTGACACCGCTCGCGGTGTAGGAGGTCTTCACCAACACGCCGTACTTGGAGTCGTTCCGCCAGCGGAAGTCGGGCTCCGGCCAGGAGACCGTGGACTCACGGCCCGCCGGGTAGCGCGAGATGTAGAACTCGTGTGGCACGTGCTGGACGTCTTCGAGGCCGCCGAAGAACACCGCGTTGTACATGGTCGTGACGAACTGGGAGATGCCCCCGCCGACCGAGTCGATCAGCCTGCCTCCCTGGATCATCGGCGCCGGGACGAACCCCCGGGCCGTGTCGCGTTCGCCGATGACGCCGTTGAGGGAGAAGGTCTCGCCGGGTTTGACGATGTAGCCGTCCATGATCTTGGCCAGGGTCCTGATGTTGGTCACCCTGGGCGGGCAGCAGACGTACGGGGTGGTGAACTCGCTGATCTTCTCCTTGATGCCGAGGGCACGCGCCTGAGCCTCGGAGAGTCTCGGTTCGACGGTCGTGAGCGTGACCTGGACGCTCCGTTCGCCGCCCTTGGCGAGCATGGCGGCCATGTCGTCGGCGAGCTTTCCGGTGTCGACACCCTGCCCCTTGTGCCCGGGGACCAGCTTCGGCTTTTCGCCGACGATCTCGAAGGTGGGCTCCCTGGGGGCCAGGCCGGGGTCGACGAGACCGTTCTCCAGGTCGGCGACGGCGCCCTTGGCGTCGAAGACGGGACGCATCTCACCTTCCGGGCCGGGCTCGTAGGACAGGTGGGCGGCGAGGGTCTCGACCGTCATTCGCACCTGTTTGTCCCCGCGGACCAGGGTCACCGGGCCGGAGAGCGCCTTGGTCGCCGCGGTCTTGGCCTGTTCGACCGCCTCGGGGGTGGCCTTCGGCTTGATCACCGAGACGGGCAGGTCGACGGCTCCGGGCGAGCCGAGGAAGGCCTTCGCGATGACGTCCGCCGCCGCCTCCTGTTCCAGCTTGCGGCCGTCCCTGGGGGCCACGACCACGGGCCGGGTGCCCTTGAAGGTGACCTCGCCGTCCCTGACCTTGAGGTCGATCCTTCTCGCCAGTCCCTTGACGGCGTTCTTCATGAGTTCGGGGTCGACGGAGATCTTGGGGTTCAGGTCGTTGGTCCCGGTGAGGGCCCGCCAGACCTCTCCCGGCGAGGGGAAGTCGCTCGGCGCCTGGTCGATCGTCGCGACGACGTCGAACTCCAGCCCGGCCTCCTCGGGGTCGAGGGTGTACTCCTTGCCCGCGGCTCGCAGGGTCATCGCGCTGGTGGCGGGGGCGGCGAGTTTGTCCCTGAGCCGTTCGGCGGCCTCGGTGGCGGTCAGCCCGCCGATGTCGACGCCCCGGACGTTGGTGCCGGGCAGCATCTTGCCCGCCATGACGATCGCGGGGATGCCGTAGGCGAGGCAGCCGAGCACCAGCAGGAGCAGCAGGGCCAGCAGCAGCCCGCGTCCGCCACGGCGTGCGGGTGTCCTCTCGGTGCGGGGTGACCCTCCCCGGGGAGGTCCCGCGTCACCGGGTGCGGGCTCCTGACGCGACGGGGCGGCCTTGTCCTGGGGGGCCGCCATCCGCCAGGGCTCCGGTTTGGGGGCGGGCGGCGGCAGGCCGGGCGAACCGGGGGATCCCGGTGCGCCGGGGTTCATGGGGCCCTGCTGTCCACCGGCGCCGCGCGGGCCGGGAGAACCGGTAGGACCGAGCAGGCCGGGCGAACCGGTGGGGCCGAAGATGTCGGGGGAGACGCCGGGGGGCAGCTTCGAACGCCCCTTGGGCCTGTTTCCCGGCGGCTGGGCGGGGTCACGGGCGCCCGGGGGAACGGGATGCGAGGGCAGGGGCACCGCCGCGAACGGGTCGGTCGGCGGATCTGTCGACGCTCCGTTCCGCACTTCCTCAGGCTCCTCCTGCTTCGTGACCTCTGCTTCCGGCAACCCTAAACCACAACCGTCCGCGGGCACCCTTGGTGAGGGGTAACAAATCACCTCGGCATGGCGGGTTTGCGGCATGGTTCGTGCTTCGCAAGGGCCCTTTCCCGCCTTTTCCGGCACCGTCGGAGTGGTTTTCCGCGCCCCGAGCCGGGCCCGCCGTACGGGGCCTGGAGATGAGTCCGTACGGCGGACCGGCCTCTGTCAGGCGCCGAGCGCGTCGACGGCCGTCCGCGAGAAACGCACTCCGTCCTCGGTGGCGAAGTATGAGCAGGAGGCCCATCCGACGGTTCCCGCGGGTAGTCCCGAGGCCGACCTTCCGCCGAGTCTGAACTGGCACCAGGTGCCCGAACTGACGCTGAGGATCTGTCCGTAATCCCCGTAGTAGAGGTAGCCGACCACCCAGCTTCCGCCGGGGGTCGATCTCAGCCGGACGCCGTTGGCGATCACCATGGCGTCGATCGCCCGGGCGCTCGTGACGGCGGAAACGGCGGCCTGCGCCGGGGTGACGACGGCCGACGTCCCGCAGACGGCGGCCGAGAGCACGGCGAGGAGCGCCAGTTGTCTCTTCATGGAATTCTCCGATCTCGGGCTGTGCGGCACCAGAGAGAAGGGGGAGATTAATGTGATTACTGTGCAAGAAGTTAACAACCCCAGTCAATGCACATTTAGTGGGAGAAAGTGATTTCCAGATAACAAAAAGGCCCCACCAAATCGGTGGGGCCTTTCGTCGGCCGAAGCCGGCCGAAACCTGACTGCCTCCGGCAGGGACTACTCGGAGACGCCGAGCTTCTCCAGCAGGAGTTCACGGGCGCGGGCCGCGTCCGCCTTGCCCCTGCTGGCCTTCATGACGCCGCCGACCAGGGCGCCGACCGCGGCGATCTTGCCGGAGCGGACCTTCTCCGCGGCGGCGGCGTTGTCCGCCAGCACCTGGTCGATGATCGCCGAAAGCTCACCCTCGTCGTTGACGATCTGCAGGCCGCGCGCGGCGACCACCTCGTCGGGGGAACCCTCGCCGTTCAGCACGCCTTCGAGCACCTGGCGGGCCAGCTTGTCGTTCAGCGCTCCCCCGGCGACCATCGCGCACACCCTGGCGATCTGGTCGGGGGTGATCGCCAGCTCACCGAGCGGGACGCCCGCCTCGTTGGCCCTGCGGGCCAGCTCGCCCATCCACCACTTGCGGGCGTCGGCGGGCGGGGCCCCGGAGGCGACGGTCGCCTCGACCAGGTCGATGGCGTCGATGTTGTGCATGGACTCCATGTCCAGGTCGGACACGCCCCACTCCCGCTGGAGCCGCAGGCGCCGTACGCGCGGCAGCTCGGGCAGCGCGGCCTTCAGCTCGGTGACCCACGCGGGGTCCGGCGCGATCGGCACCAGGTCGGGCTCGGGGAAGTAGCGGTAGTCCTGCGCCTCCTCCTTCGAACGCCCCGAGGTGGTGGTGCCGGTGTCCTCGTGGAAGTGCCGGGTCTCCTGGATGATCACGCCGCCGTCGGCAAGGATCGCGGCCTGACGGGAGATCTCACCGCGGACCGAACGCTCGACGCTGCGCAGCGAGTTGACGTTCTTGGTCTCGGTACGGGTGCCCCACTCGGTCGCGCCACGCGGCATGAGGGAGACGTTCACGTCGCACCGCATGGAGCCCTCCTCCATGCGCACGTCGGAGACGCCGAGCGCGCGCATGACCTCGCGCAGTTCGGTGGCGTAGGCGCGGGCGACCTCGGGGGCGAGCCGGTCGGTGCCCGGGATCGGCTTGGTGACGATCTCGACCAGCGGGATGCCCGCGCGGTTGTAGTCGACGATCGAGTAGTCGGCGCCGTGGATGCGCCCGGTGGCGCCGCCCACGTGGGTGGACTTGCCGGTGTCCTCCTCCAGGTGGACCCGCTCGATCTCGATCCGCACGGTCTTGCCGTCCACCTCGACGTCGAGGTAGCCGTCGAAGCAGAGCGGCTCGTCGTACTGGCTGATCTGGTAGTTCTTCGGCATGTCCGGATAGAAGTAGTTCTTCCGGGCGAAGCGGCACCACTCGGCGATGGAGCAGTTGAGCGCAAGGCCGATGCGGATCGTCGACTCGATCGCGGCGGCGTTGGCCGTCGGCAGCGCCCCGGGCAGCGCCAGGCAGACCGGGCACACCTGGGTGTTGGGCGGGGCGCCGAACGTGGTCGGGCAACCGCAGAACATCTTCGAGGCCGTGCCCAGCTCGACGTGCGTCTCCAGGCCCAGCACCGGTTCGAAGCGCTCAAGCGCCTCGTCGTACGGCATCAGCGTTTCCGTGCTCATCGGTTGTTCACCAATCCTCGTTGACTGGGCGGGAGACTCGCACCTCGCGCGCCGCTCCGCCCGCTGCGTCGGGCTCTCGCGCGCTCATCGGTCGATCACCCTCCTCGTTCACTCCGCGGAGCGCCCGCGTCCTGCGCGCCGCTCCGCCCGCTGTGCCGGGACTCCTCCCGCTCACAGGTAACCAAGTCCTTTCAGTGCGTTCCTCGTCTCGGCGACCCAGTCGGCGTATCCGGGGACCTGGGCCAGCACGGCGAGGTCCATGTTGCGCCCTGCGTACTGGAGGTAGTCGCCGATCGGCTTGCCCCGCTGAGGAACGGTCGCGGCCAGCACGGCCTCCGGGTCGGTGATCCTGTCCGCGTCACGGGGACGGGCGGGGAGCAGGCCGAGGTCGCTGCCCTCAAGCCGGGCCCACATCGCCCGGTCGGCCAGCAGCCACCGCTCCGTCTCCCCCAGGCCGATGACGGGCACCAGGTAGTGCGAGTGGTAGCGGACGCCGTCGCCCTTGCCGCGCTCACGCTCACTCTCGTGGGTGAACAGCAGGTGGCAGTCGGCGGCGAGCTCCTCAAGCGCCGTGACCACGCCCTCCCTGCCGGAGGAGACGACCTCCGTGGCCCCGACGTCCACCGTGTGCGGGGACATCCAGGTCAGCTCACGCAGCTGGCGGGAGATCACGATGCCGAGGAAGCCCTCCTCGACCTCTCCCCTGGCGATCAGGCCGGGTACCAGCGGACGGCTCATGCCGCCGTCCCGAGGTATTTGCCGACCTGCCGTGGCGAGACGAACGTGCCCGGCTCGCCGTCCGGCTGGACGGACTTGGCCACGGTCACCCGGGAGACCCGGTCCCTGTCGGGATCGACGCGGACCGCGGTGTCCAGGAAGGTCAGCGCGTCCGGGTCGGCCCGGTAGGTCTCGGCGACCACCACCGGCGATTGGGTGGTGAGGATCACCTGCCGGTGCGGCTCCACGCCCCCCGGCCGGGTGATCCGCTGCCTGACCCGCCGCAGCAGCTCGCCGAGCCGCGTCGGGTGCACGCCGTTCTCGATCTCCTCGACCAGCAGGGTGCCCGGGTGGTCGGGGTCGTGCAGGGCGGCCAGCAGACCCAGGACGCGCAGGGTCCCGTCGGACAGCAGGGGCGTCGGGACGCTTCCCTGGCCGTCGACGACCAGTTCGAAGGAGCACTCCTCCCGCTCGGTCCTGGGCACCAGCGCGACCACGTCGGGCACGATTCCCGCGAGGTCGGCCGTCAGGTCGGCGAGCGCCGCCGTACCGGCCATCCGCCCGAGCACCGCCGCGAGGTTGCGGCCGTCCGCGGCCAGCGGCCCGCGGTCCTCGGCGGACCAGCGCCCGCGCATGACCCGCGGTTCCGGCACGTAGCGCCGCCACGTGGTGACCGTACGGCGGGGCGTCTCCTCGGGCTCGGGGTCCTCGACCATGAGCTCCAGGAGTTCCTCCGGCAGGTCGCTGGCCACGTGGCTGACGACGACCCCGCTCGACCTCGGGATCTTCAGGACCATCTCCGCGCCCGCGTCGAACCTGACCGGCAGCAGGGCTCCTGGCTCGGGGGTGACCAGGGTCTCGACGGAGACGACGAACCCCGGCACGGGCGTCCCCCGCGCGACCCGGTGGAACTGCTCGGCGGGCAGGCCCCTGGAGGCGCCCAGCAGACCGCCCTGGCCGGTGACCTCGGCGGCCACGAAGTCCAGGGCGTCGAACAGGTTCGACTTGCCACTGGAGTTCGGGCCGACCAGCACCAGGAAGGGCGGCACGTCGAGGACGAAGTTCAAGAATGACTTGAACCCGTCTATCTCGATCCGAGTGATCATGCCGCCTTTCCCCCTGTTTTCCTTTCTCGCCTTACCCGTGCCCTAGAGCACCGGGGCCTTGGACAGCAGGCTGCCGCCCCAACGGCCCTCCAGCGCCCTCTCCACCGCGGCGCCGACCCGGTAGCAGCGGTCGTCGCCGAGCACCGGGGCCATGATCTGCAGGCCGACGGGCAGCCCGTCCTCGTCCGCCAGGCCGCACGGCACCGAGATGGCCGCGTTGCCCGCCAGGTTGGTCGGGATGGTGCACAGGTCGGCGAGGTACATCGCCATGGGGTCGTCCGCGCGCTCGCCGATCGGGAACGCCGTGGTCGGCGTGGTCGGCGAGACCAGCACGTCCACCTGGTTGAAGGCCGCCTCGAAGTCGCGGGCGATCAGCGTGCGGACCTTCTGCGCCTGGCCGTAGTAGGCGTCGTAGTAGCCGCTGGACAGGGCGTAGGTGCCCAGGATGATGCGCCGCTTGACCTCGGGACCGAACCCGGCGGCCCTGGTCAGCGCCATGACCTCCTCGGCGCTGCGCGTGCCGTCGTCACCGACGCGCAGGCCGTACCGCATGGCGTCGAAGCGGGCCAGGTTGGAGGAGGCCTCGGACGGCGCGATCAGGTAGTAGGCCGGCAGCGCCGTGGTGAACGACGGGCAGGAGACCTCGACGACCTTGGCGCCGAGTGATTCGAGCAGTTCGACGCTCTCGTGGAAGCGGGCGAGCACCCCGGGCTGGTAGCCGTCGCCGCCGAACTCCCTGACCACGCCGATGCGCAGCCCCGCGACGTCGCCGTTGCGCGCCGCCTCGACGACGGAGGGCACCGGAGCGTCCACGGAGGTGGAGTCCATCGGGTCGTGCCCGGAGAAGGCCTCGTGCAGCAGCGCGGCGTCCAGCACGTTACGGGCGAAGGGGCCGGGAGTGTCCAGGGAGCTGGCGAAGGCGATCAGCCCGTAACGGGACGAGCCACCGTAGGTCGGCTTCATGCCGACGATGCCGGTGACGGCCGCGGGCTGGCGGATCGAGCCACCGGTGTCGGTGCCGGTGGACAGCGGGGCCTCGTAGGCGGCGACCGCGGCCGAGGAACCACCCGAGGAACCACCCGGGATGCGCGACAGGTCCCACGGGTTACGGGTCGGCCCGTAGGCCGAGTTCTCCGTGGAGGAGCCCATCGCGAACTCGTCGAGGTTGGTCTTGCCGAGGATCACCAGGCCCGCCTCACGCAGCCGCCTGGTCACGGTCGCGTCGTACGGCGGGCGGTACCCCTCAAGGATCTTGGAACCGGCCGTCGTCGGCATGTCCGTGGTCGTGAAGACGTCCTTGTGCGCGATCGGCACACCCGCGAGCGGGCCGAGCCGCTCCCCGGCGGCCCGGCGGGCGTCGACGGCGCGGGCCTGCGCGAGCGTCGTCTCCGCGTCGACGTGCAGGAAGGCGTTGACCTTCGGCTCCACCTCGGCGATCCGGTCGAGGTGGGCCTGGGCGACCTCGACGGCCGAGACCTCGCCGCCGGCGACCAGCGCGCCGAGTTCGGCGGCTGAGGTGTGGACGAGGCTCATGCTTCCTCCCCGAGGATGCGCGGAACACGGAAGCGGTCGTCCTCGACGGCCGGGGCGGCGGCCAGCGCCTCCTGCGGCGTCAGGCCGGGCCGTACCTCGTCTGGGCGGTAGACGTTGGTGAGCGGAAGCGCGTGCGAGGACGGCGGGATGTCGTCGGCCGCCACCTCGGCGACGCGGGCGACCGCACCGATGATCACATCGAGCTGCGCGGCGAAGTGGTCGAGTTCCTCGTCGGCCAGCGCCAGCCGGGACAGCCTGGCGAGGTGAGCGACCTCGTCGCGGGTTATGGCGGACATGAGTCGTTGAACCCGTTTCGTGAATGGCAATTGGACACTGTCATCCTAGGGCTCGTGACCTGACGTACCTGACCCAATAACGCGCGCCCTCCCTTCCGGCGTCTCCACGGGCCCCCGCGTCACCGGGCGGCCGTCACCGAACCGCCCGGGAGCGCGCGTGCCGGCCTTCGCCGGGGATCAGGCCGTCTGGGGGTCGAGAACCTCGCTTCCGCGCAGGAATCCGAGGTCGGGCACGGCCCTGTCCCGGTGCTCGCTCAGCCAGACGGTCGCGTCGGCGGCGGACATGGGCTCGGTGAAGAGCCGTCCCTGGGCCAGTTCGCAGCCCATTTCGGCCAGGCGGGCGGCCACCTCGTCCGACTCGACGCCCTCGGCGACCGAGCGCAGCCCCAGCGAGCGGACCAGGTCGATGATGGAGCGGACGATCCGCTCGTCGTCCACGGACTCGCCGAGCCTCCTGACGAACGAGGCGTCGATCTTGACCTCGGAGACCGGCAGGCGCTGCAGGCGCACCAGTGAGGAGTAGCCGGTGCCGAAGTCGTCCAGTGCGAGCTGCACCCCGAGCGCGTTCAGGGCGCGGACGGCGTCGGCGGTGTAGGCCTGGTCGGTCATCAGGACGCGCTCGGTCACCTCCAGCTGGATCGCCTCCGGCGGCAGGTGGTACTGCGCGAGCCCGGCCCCCAGCAGGTCGGGAAGGGTCGAGTCGAGCAGGTCACGGGCGGAGACGTTGACGGAGATCTGCTCGTTGAGCCCGATCCGCCACCAGTGCGCGGCCTGTTCGAGCGCCTCGTCGATGACGTACTGGGTGAGGTGCCGGATGAGGTAGGACTGCTCCGCCATCGGCACGAACTCCCCCGGCGAGATCATCCCGCGCTCGGGGTGGCGCCACCGCAGCAGCGCCTCGACCCCGCGCACCTGGCCGCTGGCCAGCTCCAGCTTGGGCTGGTAGTGAAGACGCAGTTCACGGCGGTCGATGGCCCTGCGCAGGTCGCCCATGAGGTTGAGCCGCTCGGGGCTGTTGCGGTCCTTCTCCGCGACGTAGACCTCGACGCCGGTGCGCGCCTCCTTCGCGAGGTACATCGCCACGTCGGAACGCTGCATCAGCATCTCGAAGTCGGGGGCGTGGTCGGGGTAGAGGGCGATGCCGACCGAGGCGTCCAGGTCGAAGGTCATGCCCTCCAGCCTGACCGGTTCGGTGAGGGCGACCCGCAGCCGCGCGGCCACCTCCCTGGCCGCCGCCGCGTCCCTGATCGAGGGCAGCAGCACCGCGAACTCGTCGCCGCCGAGCCTGGTCACCACGTCGCCCGGCCGTACGCTGTGGGTGAGCCGGTGCGCCACGATCTGCAGCAGCCGGTCGCCGACCGGGTGGCCGAGGGTGTCGTTGACCTCCTTGAACCGGTCGAGGTCCAGCAGGAAGAGCCCGACCTTCTCCCCGGCCCTCGCCTCGGCGATGGCCTCCTCGCTGCGGCCGACGAGCATCTTGCGGTTGGGCAGGCCGGTCAGCCCGTCGTGGGTGGCCTGGTGGTCGCGCCGTACGGAAAGGGTCGCGGTGAAGTAGACGGCGGCCATCGGCGCGAGGAAGAGCGGCACCAGCGCCGGGGAGTCGTTCATCACGACCACGACCAGCGGGGACAGGCCGAGCAGGCCCGCGTAGACCAGGCTCTGGTGGCCGATCGTTGTCTTGATCACCCGGTGCAGGGAGCGCCGTTCGTGCAGCGCGACCGCGCCGGAGACCAGCAGCGCCCTGACCGAGAAGTAGGCGAGCCCGGCCAGGGCGATCGCGAGCAGGTCACGCCCGTCGGGCACCCAGGAGATCGCCGGGGCCGCGTGGCGGCAGAGCACGGCGAGCACGGCCCCCGCGGCCGTGAGGGCCAGTGTCGTCTGGGCGATGTTGAACATGACCCGGTGCCACGCCTTACGGGTGACGGCGCTGTTGACGACGATGGCGACCGCCTGCGTCAGCACCGCCACCGGCAGCCCGTAGTGGAGCAGGGCCGCGAAGGTGAACATCGTCGACGGGTAGGTGCCCCCGACCGTCATCGACGACGACAGCATCACCGGCCGCAGTTCGCCCAGGACGACCAGGACGGCCAGCATCCAGAACATCGGGCTGCGCGCGAGCCCCGCCAGTTGCGCGGGGCCGGTCAGCCACTGGGCCAGCAGGAGAGCCGTGAACCCGAGCGTGATGACGGTGGTGAGATAGGCCCACAGCGGTGAGCCCGCACGCGGACCTGTGTCGCGTGTGTCATTTGGGTCGGCCATGAGTAACAAAACCCCCATTAGTTCACTATGGGAGAGTACGGCCTCTGGGCCACTTCGCGGAACCAATTGCGCACGTTCCGTCACCGGCCATTCGAAGCACCCGTCACGGAACGGCCCCCCGCTCGTCGTTTCCCCTGGTCGGCCTCTCGCCCCCGTGGTCACTCCTCCGGCGTCACCGCCACCGCGGCAGCCGCCTCCGGCCCCTCCTCCAGCAGGACCCGCAAGCCATCCTCGTCGAGAATCGGCACTTTGAGCTTGACGGCCTTGTCATATTTGGAGCCTGCGTTCTCCCCAACGACCACGAAAGAGGTCTTTTTAGACACCGAACCGGACACCTTTCCGCCCCTGGCTGAAAGGGCCGCGCCCGCCTCGTCACGGGTGAAGGCCGCCAGCGTCCCGGTCACCACGAACGTCAGGCCTTCGAGCGTCCGCGGAAGCAGGTCGGCGGGAGGCTCGTCCTCCATGCGGACCCCGGCCTGCCTCCAGCGGGTCACGATCTCCTTGTGCCAGTCGACCTGGAACCAGTCGTGGATCGCCGCCGCCACCCGGGGGCCGACCCCCTCGACGGCGGCCAGCTCCTCCTCGGTCGCCCGCTCGATCGCGTCGATCGAACGGAACTCGGCGGCGACGGCCTGCGCGGTGGGCGGGCCGACGTGCCGGATCGAGAGCGCGACCAGCACCCGCCAGACGGGCTGGTCCTTCGCCCGCTCCAGCTCCTCCAGCATCTTCTCGGCGTTCTTGCTCGGCTCGCCGCTCTGGTTGGCGAAGAAGGTGACGACCCTGGGCTCACCGGTCTCCGGGTCGGTCTTGGGAAGGCCGGTGTCGGGATCGCGGACGACGGACCTGATCGGCAGCAGCCGCTCGACGGTCAGGTCGAACAGGTCGGCCTCGGTGCGCACCGGCGGCTCCTGGGGCGGCAGCGGCTGGGTGAGCGCGGTCGCCGCGACGTAGCCGAGCCCCTCGATGTCGAAGGCCCTGCGCCCGGCGGCGAAGAAGATGCGCTCACGCAGCTGGGCCGGGCACGCCCTGGTGTTGGGGCAGCGCAGGTCGGCGTCGCCCTCCTTCTCGTAGGCCAGCTCCGTGCCGCACTCCGGGCAGTGCGTCGGCATCGTGAACTCGCGTTCGGTGCCGTCGCGCAGGTCGGCGACGGGGCCGACGATCTCCGGGATGACGTCGCCCGCCTTGCGCAGCACCACGGTGTCGCCGATGCGCACGCCCTTGCGCGCGACCTCGGAGCCGTTGTGCAGGGTCGCCCGCTCGACCGTCGAGCCCGCGACCACGATCGGCTCCATGACGCCGTACGGCGTGACCCGGCCCGTGCGGCCGACCCCGACCTGGATGTCCAGGAGCTTGGTGTTGACCTCCTCCGGGGGGTATTTGTAGGCGATGGCCCAGCGGGGCGCCCTGCTGGTCGAGCCCAGGTTGCGCTGGATCTCGATGCGGTCGATCTTCACCACGACGCCGTCGATCTCGTAGACCGGGTCGTGGCGGTGCTCGCGGTAGAACTCGATGAAGGCGTTGATGCCGTCGAGGTCGTCCACGACCTTGTAGAGGTCGCTGACCGGCAGGCCCAGCGCCCTGAGCCGCTCGTAGACCGCCGACTGGGTCGGGGGCAGGGGCTCGCCCTCCCATTTGCCGACACCGTGGACGATCATGTGCAGTGGTCGCTGCGCGGTGATCCTGGGGTCCTTCTGCCGCAGCGAGCCCGCCGCGGAGTTGCGGGGGTTGGCGAAGGGGGGCTTGCCCGCCTCGACCAGCTGCTCGTTGAGCTTCCTGAAGCCCTCGACGGGCATGTAGACCTCGCCCCTGACCTCGACGAGGTCGGGCACGTCCGGGCCGGTGAGCCGCTGGGGGACGTCGGCGATCGTGCGCACGTTCGCCGTGACGTCGTCGCCGACGCGGCCGTCGCCCCTGGTCGCGGCCCGCACCAGGCGGCCCTTCTCGTAGACCAGCGCGATGGCCAGGCCGTCGATCTTCAGCTCGCACAGGTAGGGCGCGGTCTCGCGCTCGGCGAGCCGTTCCGCCCTGACCTGCCAGGAGAGCAGGTCGTCGGCGTTGAAGGCGTTGTCCAGGCTCTCCATCCGCTGCAGGTGGGCGACCGCCGTGAAGTCGCTGGAGATCGGCGCGCCGACCTTCTGCGTCGGGGAGTCCGGCGTGCGCAGGGCCGGATGCTCCTCCTCAAGGGCGCGCAGCTCGCGCATCCACGCGTCGTACTGGGCGTCGCTCGCGGTCGGTGAGTCGAGCACGTAGTAACGCCAGTTGGCCTCGTCGGCCAGCTCGGCCAGCTCCGCGTGCCGTTCAAGCGCCGCAACCGGCACACCCTCGACCTCAGCGCCCATCGCAGGCTCTCCCCTCGTCAACCGGAAACGAGGAGAACGCTATCGCCGACCACCGACAGTGCGCGGCGCCGTTACCCGCCCATGGACAAGCTCCGCGGACGAGCCCGCCCTGGTCACGCGACCGCCGTACGGCCCCGCGGCCGGGGAGGTCACTCGCCCGGGTCCTCCCGCAGCACGCGGGCCGCCCGCGCGCAGGTGGCCAGGGCGGTCCTGGCGTAGGCGGGTGAGGCCCCGGCCAGCCCGCACGCGGGGGTGAGCACGACCTGCGAGGCCAGCGTCGAGGCGGGGAAGCCGAGCCTGCTCCACAGCTCCGCGGCGGGCCTGGCGATCACCCCGATGTCGGGCAGCGGCGCGTCCGTGCCGGGCACGACGCCGAGGAAGAGCGCGGTCCCCGCCTCGATCGTCTCGCCGATCGCGTCCTCGTCGCGTCGCCTGAGCAGGGAGGCGTCCAGCGAGAGGCCGCGAAGGCCCGCCTCGCGCAGGACGCCGAAGGGCACCCTGGGCGCGCAGCAGTGGGCGATCGGGAAGACTCCCCCGGGCAGCACGGAGCCGAGCAGCTCGGTGGCGTCGTGGGCCTCGACGGCGGGCAGCCGCCCGAAGCCGGACGCGGTCGGGACCGTACCCGCCAGCACTCCCGGCAGGCCGGGCTCGTCGAGCTGCAGCACGATCTCCGTGACGCCCGGCACCCTCTTGCGCACGTCGGCGACGTGCGCGGCGAGCCCCTCGGCGAAGGAGGCGGCCAGGTCGCGCACCGCCCCCGGGTCGGCGAGCGTCCTGTCGCCGTGGCGCAGCTCGACGGTCGCCGCCAGCGTCCACGGCCCGGCCACCTGGATCTTGAACGGCCCCCGGTACCCCTGGGCCGCCTCCTCAAGGGCGTCGAGGTCGCGCAGCAGGTGGTCACGGGCCCGCCTGGCGTCGCGTCCCGGCCGGTCGGCGAAGCGCCATCCCGAGGGCTGGACCTCGACGGCCAGCTCGACCAGCAGCGAGGCGGACCGCCCGATCATGTCGGCGCCGACGCCTCGTCCGGGCAGCTCGGGGAGGTACGGCAGAGCGGAAAGCTCCCCGAAGACGACCCTGATCGCCTCCTCGTGGTCCTGCCCCGGGTGCGACCCGACGCCCGTCGCCGTCGCCTCGCCCCACGCGTATCCGGCCGCGGTCCCAGCCGTGTGTTCTCCCATGTCCGCTCCCCGCCCTCTCACCGAACCCCGGGCACCCGCCCGCCTCGTCCGGTCACGGCAGTCAGCTTAGGACCGCCGGACACCGTGACGGCGCTTGATCGGGTTCAGTAGGGTTCTGCCCGGTATCACCGGTCTTGGGGGACAGAAGGTGAACGGATTCACGCGAAGGCTGACGGCCGCGGCCATCGCGATCGTGACCGCGGGGGCCGTAACCGCCGCTCCCGCCGTGGCCGCGCCCACCAGGTGCGCGCCGAAGCGCGGCACGACGAGCATCGCGGAGCCGTGGGGGCAGCGGCGGCTCAACCTGCCGCAGGCGTGGCGGCTGTCCAGGGGCGCCAAGGTGACCGTGGCGATCGTCGACAGCGGCGTGGACGTCACGCATCCCCAGCTGACCCGGGTGACCGCGTTCGACCTCACAGAAACCGGCAAGGCCGACTGCGTCGGTCACGGCACCGCGGTCGCGGGCATCATCGGCGGGGCCAGGCTCAAGGGGGTGCCCTTCGCGGGGGTCGCGCCCGAGGCCAGGCTGATCTCCATCAAGCAGCCCCTGGGCGACGAGGGCGACCTGGGCAGGCTGGCCCTGGGCATCGTCAAGGCGGCCCAGCTCGGCGCCGACGTGATCAACGTCTCCATCCAGGCGAGCGACCAGCCCGACCTGCGCAACGCGGTCGCGTACGCGCTGGCCAAGGACGCGGTCGTGGTCGCCGCGGCGGGCAACGTGAACAAGGAGGACGGCACTCCGGCCCCCGCCTATCCGGCCGCCTATCCCGGGGTCATCTCGGTCGGCGCGGCCAACTCCGACGGGAGCGTCGCCGACTACTCGAACTCCATGACCCCCGTCACCGTGCTGGCGCCCGGCAGTGACATCACCAGCACCTGGCCGGGGCGGTCCTACGTCGAGAAGGAGAACGGCACCAGTTTCGCGGCGGCCTACGTGTCGGGTGTCGCGGCTCTGGTGCGCTCCCGCTACCCGGAGCTGAACAAGGACCAGGTGCGCTGGCGCATCGCGCGGACCGCCGACGGCGCCTCGGGGACGGGCAGCGGCGCCGGGATGGTCAACCCGCTGCTGGCCGTCTCGACGATCATGGCCTCGGACGAGGTGGCCCTGGCGCCGCAGGAGCCCGCCCCGCTGCCCGCCGACGCGATCCGGCGCACGCCTCCCGAGGACGCCCTGAGCGTCTCGATCACGTTGTGGGTCGCCCTGCTCTGTCTCGCGGGAGTCCTGCTGGCCGTGGTGTTCAGGTTCGCCGTGCCGCGAGGCCGGCGCCGGGGATGGCAGCCAGGGCATCCGGGAGAACAGACATGAAAGAGCTGTGAAACATGTGAACTTCACTGATCAGATTTGCTTTGATAGCCCTAGATATACCTATAGCAGTCTTTATCGATAGTTGAGTTGGAAGGATGGCCGATGGGGGATTTCAACCCATTGACACCTGAAGATCCGGAACGGATTGGTGTCTACCTCCTCACCGGACGTCTCGGCGACGCCTCCGGTCAGACCGTCTACCTGGGGCGTCTTCCCGATCAGGAGACCACCCGGGTCATCCGCCTGCTGCCCGCGCTTCCCGGTGCCGACCCCCAGACGCGGGAGCGGATCACCAACCGGCTGCACGCCGCCAAGCGGATCTCCGGCGCGCACACCGCCAAGCTTGTCGAGGTCGGCTGGTTCGACGACTCCCCCTACGTCGTCCACGAGCACGTCGAGGGCCGCTCCCTGCGCGAGACGGTCACCGCGGACGGACCGCTCGACCCCGACGCCCTGGAGCGGCTGGCCTCCGGCACCCTCGCCGCCCTGACCGCCATCCACCTGGCGGGCCTCGCCCACGGCGGGCTGAACCCCGACACCGTGGTGCTGAGCGCGGAGGGTCCGCGGGTGCGCGACACCGCCCTCGGCGTCACCGGGCCCGAGCCCGACTACCACGCCCCCGAGCTGGTCCACGCCAACCTCACCGGCGGTCCGGCACCGGCGCCCGGCAGGCCCGCGGACCTGTTCGCCTGGGCCGCGACCATCGCCTACGCCGCGACCGGCCGCGCCCCCTTCGGCGGGGACCCGCAGGCCGTGCTCAACGGCTCCCCCGACCTCACCGGGCTCGCGCCCGCGCTGACCGCCCTCCTGATCTCCTGCCTCGACAAGCAGCCGCAGCAGCGTCCCGACACCAAGGCCGCCATGCTGCAACTGCTCGGCGACCGGCCCGCCCTCACCGGCACGGCCGTCACGGGGGGCGCCGTCACCGGAGGCGCCGTCACGGGGAGCGCAGTCACCGGGGACGCCGTCGCACCGGCCGTGCCCCAGCAGCAGGACGCCGCCGCCTCGCAGCCTGCGGCGTCCGCGGGATGGAGCGCGCCGCCGCTGCCCAAGGACACCTCGGCCTCGACGCAGCCGCCCATCGTGCTGCAGGTCGCGGCCTCGACCACGGGGAGCAAGAAGCCCGGCGGACTTCTGCTGGCCGCCTGCGTCGGCACGGTCGCCGTGCTGGCCGGAGCGGGCATCTGGGCCGCGGGGAACTACACCTCGCTCAACAACGTCGAGCGCGCCTCCGCCGACGGGAAGGTCGCGAACCCCCTCGAACTGGTCGACCAGGGCAAGGGGCGGCAGCCGTACCCGACGAACGGCACGGGGGGTCAGGGACAGCAGGGCACCGACGACCCCTCGGACCGGGTGACCGTGCCGTGGGGCACGACGCCTGACCCGAACGTCCCGGACGTCGCCCCGCTCCAGCTGACCACGGAGGAGCCGACGGGTGAGCCCCCGGTGCCGACGCTGACCTCGTTCACCACCCCGCCGCCCGCCGTACCGACCACGCCCCCGATTCCGCCGACCAACGTCCCCGCGCCCCCGAGCACGGCGCCGACCGCGGAAACCTCGGCGAAGCCGACGGGCAAGCCGAGCCAGACGGCCGAGCCGACGCAGGCCCACACGCCGACGCCGACCGTCACCGTGACCGTGACTCCCACCGTCCCGCCCAGCGGGCCCGCGACCGCGTCCCCCAGCGGGGCTCCCACGGCCTCTCCCAGCGGGACCTCCACGGCGTCCCCGTCGCCGAACGGCAGCCCCGAGCCGAGCCAGACGGCCTCCCCCTCACCGGCGCCGACGGCCACCCCGACGCCCGCGGCGAGCGCGAGCGCACAGCCGACCCACGCCGCGAGGCCGACGCCGACGCCGACCCGGACGGCGCGCACCCCCGAGGAGACCAAGACCGTACGGTCGACTCCGACCAGGACCGCGAAGCCCGAGACGAAGCCCGAGACGGAGCGTCCTTCGGAGAAGCCCATCGAGCCCGGCAACGTCAGGCCGCCGCTCCAACCGACCGCCGAGCCCTCGACGGCCAAGCCCCCGGCCGAGGAGTCCCGGCCGCAGACCAACCCCTACACGCCGCAGCAGGCCTGCGGGGCGGGCTACTACGTGCAGCGGTCCGTGCCCTTCACCGGCGGAGCCGTCTACCAGCTCTACAACTCCTCGACCGGCTCGAACTGCGTGGTCACCATGAAGACCACCGACATCGGGAAGGCGACCTCCGTCTGGGCCACCCTTCAGGTGAAGGACGGCGGGAGCAAGACCGAGCGCGGGGAGTTCAAGTACTACGCGGGCCCGGTGATCCTGCCCGCGAAGGGCAAGTGCGTGAGCATCAGCGGTGGCAACTCGGCGGACAGCGCCAGCGCCCCGCCGGCCAACTGCGGATGACGCGCCTCTGAGTGCCTCGCAACGACGACGTCGGCCCCCGCCGGGTTCGCCCCGGCGGGGGCCGACGCCTTCCAGGCTTCCTCAGCGCCGTTCGAAACGCCCGTCCTCGGCGCCGACGGAGTGGGCGAAGAACTCGTAGGCGGCCTCCATCCGCTCACGCGCGTCGTCGAGGCCCAGGGGGGTGGCCGGGAGCCCCGCGTCTTCGAGGATCTCCTTCGTCCTGCGCTCCCTGTCGTCCTGCGCGACCCCGATCGCCCGCATGAGCTCCTCCGCCAGGACGTGGCTGTCCAGGCGCATGACGCGAGGGTTGAGATCGATCCTCTCGACCCTGCCCGAGGGGTCGACGGTCACGCCGATCAGCCCGTCCGCCCCGGTTCCCGTGCCGCGTACCTCGTCCAGTTCGCCTTCGATCTCGGCCAGGCGCGCCGTCTGACGTTCGGCGTCTCTGCTGATGCGTTCCAGGTCTTCCAGCCCGAAGTTGGTGGGATCGAACACCACGCGCCTCCTCCTGACGATGAGTGACAACAGATAACCGAAATCACTCCTGACACCAGAAAAGCCACACGGTACCGTAAAGATCACTTAAACACCGCTGTTCACATGCGAAACCACCAGATGTCCAAAAGCTGAACTACACGGGGGTACGTCGGCGGATGAGTCAGAACATTCACGTCACCTCGACCTGCATCGCGAACATCCAGCGCAACCTCAACGAACGGGTGGTACCGGCGTTCGAGGACCTCAAGACGAAGATCGACGAGACCAACGTCGACAGCCCCGGGTTCGGCCTGCTCGGTCTCGCCTTCGGCGGCGCGTACGAGAGCACGCAGCGCGACGTCAAGAAGTCCGTCGAGGACGCCACCGCCGCGATCAACGCCTGGGTCGGCGCCCTGGAGACCGTCAAGCAGAACTGGAGGGACGCCGAGGACGCGAGCAAGGTCACCTACTCATGACGGCTCCGCCGGAAGGCGCCGGCTCCTCCATCCGGGAAATCCGGGAAGTCCGGGAAATCCGAGAAGAACGACGGCAGCGACAGCAAAGGCGGCGGAGAAGGTGACGGGACCGAAGGTCGACCTCACCCACCATGGTCGGGCGGCGACGGCGGCGCGCAGGGAGCTCACGGCTTTCGCGGACGAGGCCCTCAAGGCGCTCAGGGCGAACGCCAGGCCGGTTCCGGCCCTGGCCACCGCGGTGGCCATCGTGAGCACGGCCGTGGCGAACACCCCGGGGATGAACGACGCCAAGGCCAACTGGAACGCCCTGGCCAAGGCCCTTGAGGTCGCCTACCCCTCTCTCATCGGCAACGCGGTCTTCCTGTCCCGTGCCGACTGGCAGGCCGACGACCGCGAGGAGTTCCTGAACGCGACCGCCCTGTTCAGTGGCGAGCTGCAGAAGCTCAGCGGCGTCTGCTACACCCTGGAGGGCAAGGTGGACGCGGTCCACCAGGCGTACTACGACTACTGGAAGGGAATCCTCGTCCTTTCCTCCGCGGTGACCCTCTACATAACGGCCATCCGGCTCGCGAGCAGGGGAAATCCGGCCACGGCCGCCGCCGCGCAGGTGGCGCTCCAGCGAATCGGCCCCATCGTCAACAGCCTCGCGGCCAAGATGACCGCGCTTCTGGGCGGCTACCTCGCCCTGATAGGCACCACCCTGCTTCCCCTCACGCAGCGGATGCTCGACCTGAACAACATCATGCCGACCGGCGCCATGAAGATCGACTTCAAGAAGGCCGTCATCTCCACGGAGCCGCCCTCGGCCTGGGTCGCCCCCAAGCGTGAGGTGGGGGAGCCCGCCTCGAACAAGCCCGACCCCAAGGTCGACGCGACACTCGACAAGATCAACGGCAGGTAGCGCCGGGTCAGAAACCCGAGGACAGATCCCGCAGGGTGCGGGCCAGGTCCTCGCCGATCTCCTCAAGCTGGCGGCGGGCCGCGGCCATGTCCAGCGTGATCGGCTCGCCGCCCGTCGCCTCGCTGATCAGTTCCTCGCTACGGCGCCGCGCGTCGTCCTGCGCCGCGCGGACCGCCTCGGTGACCGCCTCGGCGATCGTGGCGGTGTCCAGGCGCGCGATCCTGGGGTCGAGGGTGACGCGCTCCAGGCGTCCCGTCGAGTCGACCACGGCCCGCGCCATGCCGTCGGCCGCCTCGCCCTCTCCCGTGATCGCGCCGAGCTCGTACTGGACGCCGCCGAGCCTGTTCAGCATCTCGTCGCTGCGCCGTACGAACTCGTCGAGACCTTCCGGGGTGTCCAGGCGCAGGTCGTCGAAGTCGCGGTTCATCTGTGTCATGGCGCCGGAAGCTCTCTCTTGGGGGCCAGCCACTGGAAACCCGCCGAGGGCGGGAGCCGGGTCGGCTGCCCGGGTTGCGAGGGGGGCGGTTTCTGGAAGGAGGGCAGGTTCCCCGTCACGATCATCGCCTGGGTGAAGTCGATCTTCGCGGCGCCGGTCGGCGAGAGGTTGAACATCTGCCAGAACGCCTTGCCCGAGAAGAACAGCGAGACGCTGCTCGCCCCCGCGGCGATGATCTTCACCAGCGCGGCGGTCGAGGCGCCGATGATGCTGCTGGCCAGGGTGCCGAGCATTCTCAGGTTGAGCATGGCCGACCCGGCGAACGGTGTCGTCAGCATGGCCGCGGCGATCAGCAGCAGGGAGATCAGCCGGGCGGCCAGCGCGGCGAGCGCGGCCCAGTAGGCGCGGTAGGCATCGCCCAGTTCGTCCACGATCCCCGCGACGGCCTTGACGTAGGCGCGCAGGCTCTCCACCGCCTCCTGGTACTGCTGGACCGCGTGGTTGAACGCCTCACGGTCCTTGGCGATCCACCCGTCCTTCTCCTTGTCCCGCAGGGAGGCCAGGAAGCTCTTGTTGAGGGTGTCCAGGCGCGAGTGGATCGACTCCCAGTTGTTGTAGGCGTCGGCCATCCCCGGCACGTTGGCGACCGCCGTCCCCGCGATCGCCACGCCCGCCCACAGGGTCGGCGCGAGCCGCGCGCCCTTCTCCAGACTGCTGATGATCTTCGAGGAGTTGACGACGACGCCCTTGGCGCTGCGTGTCGCGGTCCTCCACTGGGGCCTGTTCGAGGCGGTCATCGGCGGACGACGACGCCGCTGGCCGCTTCCGCGGTCTTCCAGTTGCCCTCGGCCGTCAGCAGCCCCTCCTGCCAGGAGGCCAGGACGTCGAGGGCCTCGGTGAACCTCTCCTCCATCTGGCGCTGGATCTGGCGGTACCTGATCCCGATCGCCACCTCACCGGCCGCCCCCCAGCCGGGAAAGGACACGTGGGTGCTCGCCACCATGTCCCGCAGTTCCCTGACCTTGGGGATGGTGGTGTCCGTCACCTCGGTGTGGAGTGCTCGAATCGCGTCGGACGTGACGTGAATGTCCAGCGCCATGTGCCCCTCCTTGATCAACGGTCGTTCCTGTATCTCCTATCACCGCCCGGCCCGCCGTCCCGGCTTTCCCGGACCTTGTTCAGCGGGCTTTCGATGATCGGAAACGCTCTGGACGACAACCGTTTACATCCACCACAAAAAGGACCATTTTCAAGATCGTCCTTCTATGCTTGCGGTAACGCATCCAGCGATACGGGGGTTGGGATGCAGACCCGGCGTGACCTCTACCAGGCGTACAGGCTGATGACGCAGCGCCTGGGCACCGCCCTGCTCCAGGGCGAACCAGACCTGCCCGAGTCGCCCATGCGCAGACACAACGTGGCGATGTTCGGCGGCGTACTGGTCGCCGTACTGGTCGCGGCCGTCTTCGGCGTGATCGGCCTGCTGCGGCCGGGCAACGCGACCGCGCTCACCGACCCGGGAACCGTGATCGTCGAGGAGGAGACGGGCGCCACGTTCGTCTACAGCGCCCCCCAGGGCACGATGATCCCGGTCGTCAACATGGCCTCCGCGCGGCTGCTGGTCGGCCAGGAGAACGTGAAGGTGCGTGTGGTCAGTTCCGCCTCGCTGTCCGGCTACCCCCGCGGCACGCTGGTCGGCATCCCCGGCGCCCCGGAGTCGCTGCCCGCCCGCGACCGCCTGGTCCGCTCCCCCTGGTCGGCCTGCGTGGTCGAGGGGGCGGACGCCAACGGCGAGCGCAGGCCGTACACCACCCTGGTCGGGGGGTTCGCCGTCGGCGGCGAACCGATCGGGCAGGACAAGGCCATGCTCGTCGAACAGGACGGGCAGGCCTGGCTGCTCTGGTCGAACCAGCGGATGCGCGTCTCCACCGAGGGGGCACGGGCGCTGACCGAGGAGCGGCCCCGACAGGTCCCGCTGGCCTGGCTCAACGCGTTGCCCGCCGGGCCCGACTTCCGTTCTCCCTCCGTCCCCGGCCTCGGCCGCCAGACGCGTGGCCCCGACGGCGGCGCGTCGATCGTCGGCAGGGTGTTCACCGTTGCGCCGGTCGCCGGCGGAGGCGCCAAGTGGTACGTCCAGCTGGCCGACGGCCTGGCGCCCCTCACGCCGGCCCAGGCCGCCCTGCTGCTGCAGGACCCCGGCAGCAAGAAGGCGTACGGCCGGGCCCCGGTCAAGGCGATCGAGCTTGACCCGGCGACCGCGACCGGCGCCAGGCGTTCGGCGACCTCGATGGGCGGCGGCGACCTCCCGAGGACCATGCCCGCGGTCATCACCCCTCCGTCGACCAGCCCGGTCTGCGCCGTCTACGCCGACACCGAGCGCGGCTCGGCCAAGGCGCTGCTGACGGTCGGCAGCACGGTCGCGGTCCCCACGCCGCCGAAGGGCTGGTTCAACCAGGACGTGGTCGACCAGGTGGTCCTGCCGTACGGCGGAGGCGCCCTGGCCGGGCTGCTGCCCGGGGACGGCAGGCTGGACGCGATCCAGTCGCTCTACCTGGTCGACGACCAGGGGCGGCGGCACGCCGTCACCTCACCGCAGGCGCTGACCGCCCTCGGCTACACGACGCAGGACATCGCCCCGCTGCCCGCGCACCTGGTGCACCTGATCCCCGAGGGACCGGCGCTCGACATCCCGGCGGCCAGGAAACCGGTGCAGGCCGACCGGCCCCGGACCACCGGGCCGCAGCAGCGACAGTGACCGGTCAGAAGACGCCGGGAATGATTCCGCCCTTCGGCTTGGGAGGCTTCAGCGCGGAGGTGTCCGGCTTCACGGTGAGCCCGGTGCTCTTCTCGTACTGCAGGTTGACCTGGGTGAAGTCCGTCTCCAGCTCCGGCATCGACTGCATGCCGTAGAACAGCCGCCCGTGCTCCTTCGCCATGTCGTTGACGATCATCAGGATCACCGAGACCGCCCCGATCGCCAGCAGCTTCTTCTTGAGCACGGCTCTGACGACGGCGTCGAGTCCCTTGAGAAAAGTGTTGATCTGCAGCATGAGACCCGCCCGCAGCGGCGGGAAGGCCCACAGGGCGAGGGAGGCGGCCGCCGCGACGGTCATGGCGCCGATCACGAGCGTGGCGAACTGGAAGGTCCTGTGGTACAGGGACGCGGTCTGGTCGAGGGTGTCGGCCGTTCCCGCGCGGAAACTCTTGACGCCGTCCAGCTGGGTGACGAATTCGTCGATGGTGGCGGCGAAGAGCTTCTGCGCGTCCCCCTCCCACTTGCCCTCCTTCTCGGCCCTCCCCTTCAGGTCGATCAGTTGTTGTTTGAGCGTGTCGATGTCGACCCCGCCCGCCCCCTTCGGGTCACGCCACTCACCGGCCGCCTTCGCCATGTCACCGGGGTTGGAGACCATCGTCCCGATGGCCGCGACGATGAGGTAGGCCCCCGGATGCATGAGGACGGCCGCGGCGGCGAGCCCCGTCGGGATCAACGACATGTATCCCCATCGATCACTCTCGTAGGCCACGGCTCGTCTCCTTCTCCGGCATCCGGTTCCCGCTCATACGCCTCAGCGTCCGTCTCCCTCGGGCCGCGGCCCGAGGGGGTCAGTCATTCCTGGCCGATCACCGGTGGGGCGATGTCCTCGTCGCCGCCCCAGACGCTCTCGTCCTCCGAGGTCCAGGTGGTCTTCTCGCGTTCCTTGCCCTGCTCGCCGCCCGCGCCACCGGGTGCCATCGGCATCATCGGCATGCCGCCCATGCCACCCGCGCCGCCCGTGCCCGTGCCGGACAGGCCGCCCGGGAGGGACCCGTTGCCGCCGACCCCGGAGAACCCGCCTCCCCGGCCGGACGAGCCCGGCCCCAGCGTGTCTCCCGTCCAGGTGGTACCGCCCGGCAGTCCCGAATTCCCGGTCGGCACGTTACCCAGATTGCCCAGGTTGCCCACGTTGGGAGGGTTGTAGGACGACAGGGCGGTCTTCGTGGGGTCGTCCAGCCCGAGGCCGGGCTTGTTGAGGTCGCCCCCGATGCCGTTCGGGTCGGGGAGCTTGGCCCCGGGCAGATTGGAGTCCGGCAGGTTTTGGTTCGTCCCGTTCTGGCCGGGGAAATTGGTGTTGTCAGGGAACTTGACGTCGTCAGGCTTGGTGCCTTCGAGGGATCTGGTGTCGTCGGGGAACTTGCGGTCCAGCAGGTCCTTGTCCAACGGATCCGTCCCTGACCCGGGGAACTTCATGTCGTCACCGGCCCCACCGTCGAGGCCACCGCCCATCTTGGGGAGACCGGCACCTCCCAGCTTGCCGGGGCCTCCCAGCTTGCCGGGACCCCCCAGACCGCCGGGGCCTGGCTTCTCCTCGGTCGTGCTCGCCTTCTCCGCGGCCGCGTAGTTCTCGGACGCGGCCTTGAGAGCCGCGTTCCACGAGTCGATCGCCGCCTTGCCCGCCTTGAGGGCGTTGACGGCGCCGTCGCGGGCGGTGTCGTGGGCGGTGTTCAGCCCTATCCCGAGCACGCCGAAGGCGGGCGGGGCGATGCCGATCGAACCGGTGCCGTGGATGAGACCGTCGACGTCCTTGGCCCGGCTGCCGAACTCGGTGCCGAGGTTCTTCAGCTGGTCATCGGTGAACGAGACGACCTTGGCGGGACCACCGACCCCGAGCGAGATCCCGTCCAGTGGCGAATCGCCCATTTCCTCTCCTCACGACATCCTCACGACAGACCATCACATCAGACGATCACGGGGGGAGTGGTGTCACCACCGTTGCCCCAGACCTCGTCGTCCTCCAGGAGCCAGGTGCTGCTCTCCCGGTCCTGGTTCTCCTCCGAACCCGCGCCGCCACCGGGAGCCATCGGCATCATCGGCATCCCCGGGGTTCCCGCGCCCCGAAGCCCCCCGGCCCCCGCGCCGAGGCCTCCGGCGCCGCCGAGGCCCCCGGTGCCGCCCGGCAGGCCGACTCCCACCCCGACGCCGGTTCCCGTTCCCGTGCCGGCGTTCGTACCGGTGCCGATCAGGCCGTTGGCGTTGCCGAAGGTGCCCGCTCCCTGGCCGTTGGGCAGACCGAGCGTGCCGTTGCCCAGGTCGTTGGGGTTCAGGCCGGCGAGGGAGGTCGAGCCGGTACCGAACCGGTCGTTCGGATCGGTGCCGGGGAGGGAGCCGTTCACGGTTCCCGGGTTCGTGAGGTTCGGGTCGGAGCCGTCGACGCCGGAGCCCGGACCGCCCGTCCCCGAACCGGGCGGGAAGCCGTCCACCGATCCGGGCCCCTGCCCGGGGAGGTCCTTGCCGCCCTGTCCTGAACCGTCCAGGCCGCCCAGGTCACCCTGGCCGTAGGGGTCCGAGCCGTTCAGGCCCAGGCGGTTGGTGGGGTCGTCGACGGACAGCCGGGTGGGCGTGCCGTTGTAGTCGCCCCCGCCCGGCCCCGTGACCCTTCCCCCGGGGCCCGTGGGCAGGTTGACGCCGCCGTAGTCGGGCATGGGGAGCTGCATCGGGGTCGGCAGCGAGTGCTGCACGTCCTCGGGCAGTTCCCTGTAGTGCTGGATGATCTTCTCGTTGATCTCGTTGAACCGGTCCCTCGCCCTGTCCTCGGCGCGGTACGCGCCGTAGAACGGGATCTGGTCCGCCCAGTCGGTGTCGTGGTCGGAGCGCGAGTCCTCGCCCCGCTTGGTGACGATGTTGCGCTGGGCCCAGTTGAGCGTCTCGGAGTAGCCGCGCAGCGTGGTGCCGACCTGCCGCATCTTGCCCGCCAGCTCGCGGATGCTCCCGTGCAGTCGCTGGAGCTCCTTCTGGGCCTCGACGCTCTCGGCTCCCTTGTAGGTCCCGGCCAGATCGGTCGCCCGCTGCTTGAGGGTGGCCGCGGCCTCCTGGAGCAGGTCGTGCGCGGCGACGTAGTAGTCACCCGCGCGCTTCACCGAGTTCGGCTGGGTGGCGTCCACCCACTCCCTGACCTGGTCCTTGATGCTGTCGAAGAGCGTGACCGACAGGTGCGTCTCCTGCGGCTCGATGCCGTACTTGAGCCGGTTGGAGCCTGTTTCCGCCATGATGGCCTCCCTATCAGGCGCCCGTCTTGGGAGCCGTGCCCTCGTTCGCCACCTCAGCGCCGTCGTAGGCCTTGGCGATCTCGTAGAGCGTGTCGATGACGGCCTTGTACTGCTCGATCGTCGAGGAGTACAGGCCGCCGCCCTTCTGGCCCCGCTCTCCGACGAGGACCGAGTAGGACGTGTTGATCGCCATGGTGAACTGCTGGGCGGTCAGCCACTTGCCGAGGTGCTCGTCGCTGAGCGCGCACTGCAGTTGCAGGTCGGGAAGCGACCCGCCCCCCGGGGGAGGCCCCGGCAGTTCGGCGCGTTCTCCCCTGGCCGTCGCCACCGCGGTCGCGGGGGGCGGCGTGGGGGTCGTCAGCTTCTGCAGCGCCTTCTCCAGCAGCCCGGCGATCTCCTTGATCGTGGCGCGGTTCAGGTCGGGACCGCCCTTGCCGCTGCTGTCGCTCTTGACGGTCAGACCGGGCCAGTCGGGATCGAGCTCGATCGCCATGCCGCACCTTTCGGAAAGTTCGGAAAAGTCAGGTGATGACCGGGGGGATCACGTCTCCACGGGAGTTCCAGACGTCCTGATCCTCGGACAGCCAGGTCGTGCGCTCCTGGCCTTGCTCCTCGGCCCCGCCGCCCGCGCCTCCGCCCGGCGACATGAACGGCATCATCGGTGAGCCGCCCCTGCTCGCCGGGGACGACGCCCCGGGTACGGCTCCCGCCCCGCCTGTCCCGAGGCCGGGACCGCCGAACCCGGGGCCGCCGATCACCGTGGGGGCGAGGGGCGGGCCGGACGTCGTGACCGGGGACACGGGCAGGACCGTGTGCTGCTGGATCGTGGGCGGCGCGACCAGGTTGGTCGGGGCGAAGCTCGCGACCTCGGTCCTTCCCGAGCCGTGGGTGGCGCCGGTGCCGTCGGACGTGGTCTCGTGCCCGCCGATCACGGCCGGGGCCGTGCCGTCCCCGCCCGAACCCGGGCCTGCCGTCTGTCCGCCGGGGCCGGTCGGTCCCGGCTCTCCCGGGGAGCCCTGGCCGCCGGTGCCCGAACCGGGGCCGGTCGTGCCCGAACCGTCGGTGCCGCCGGTGCCGCCGGGGTGACCCGGGGTGCCGGCGCCCTGGGAGCCGTCGTCCGTGCCGTCCGGGCCGCCCGTGCCGCTGTGTCCGCCGTTCGTGCCGCCGGTGCCGTACGGACCGTCGGCCGGTGAGCCGCTTCCCCGCCAGGGGCCGGTGTCCGTCCGCGAGGTGCTCCCGTTGCCCCGCGAACCGGTCGGCCGTCCCACCGAGGAGTAGTCCGTGGTCGTGTAACCGCCGGTCCCCGCGGGTTCCGCGGCGGCCGGAAGCGTGTAGGTGAACTCCTCGGGGATCTTCGCGTAGAGCTCGACGATCTGCCCGTTGAGCTTCTTCAGGAGGTTGCGGGCGTCGACCGTCCCGTCCGCCTGGGGGGGCTGCGGGCCCACCTGAAGCGCCTTCGCCCGCTTCGTGCGCAGGCCTTCCATCTCCTGGCGCGCCGCGGGCAGGTTAACGCCCCCGTACGTCCGCAGGACGGTGCCGACCTCCTTCATCACCGCGGCCAGCTCGGTGCCCGTCGTGTGCAGCATGCGTATGGCCTTGTGCGTCTCGACGGCGGCCGGGCCGCCCCAGACCTGGGCCAGCCTGGCCGCGTTGCCCTCCAGGGCACCGGTGACGAGTTCGATGACGGCGGCCCCGTTGGTGAACCCGAAGCCGGCGTTCTCGATCTCGGCCGGCGAGGTGCCCTTGAGCCAGTCGTCGATCGCCGTGAAGGAGTCGCCGACCTCCCCCTGGACCGGTGCGGCGGCCGAACGGACCCGCACGGTCCGTTTCTGGGTGTCCACTGCTCCCCCTGTCACCCGTTCCCGGCGCCGTTGGCGGTGTTGGCGCCGTCGTACTCTTTCGCGCTGTCCCTGATCGTCTTGATGACCTGGGCGTACTGCGCGACGAACTCCGCGTAGACCTGGGCGAGGACCGCGATCCTGCCGTCCGTGGAGGCTCCCCCGGCGACCGTCTGCCCGAACGTCCGGGCGGCGGGCCACTCGCCGACCTCCTGGCCGCTCAGGTTTCCGCTGGTCTCGACGCTGGCCGCGGAACCCGTCGTGTAGCCCTCGAAGAACGCGGGGCCCGCGAACCCCGCGGCGTACTCCTCAAGCTCCTGCGCGACCTTTCTCATCTGGAAGGTGTCGAACTCGGTGATGTTCGCCACGTCGTCCAGACTCGGCCACTCCGATGCGCTCATGCCTCTCCTCGGCGCGCCCGGCGCCACCCCGGCCGCCGCGTACGGCGGCGGCCGGAGAGCACCCGCTCACACGGCGACCGTGTCAGTGGTTGCTCCAGATGGCCTTGTTCCGCGCCTCGGCGGCCTTGTAGTTCTCGCTGGCGATGCCCAGGGCCTTGGCGGCCTCGTTGAGCTGACGCCCCATCTCCTGCTCCGCGGCGTCCCAGACCTTCCTGTGCTCCTCGAAGAAGTTGGCCGCGTCACCGGCCCAGTGCTCCCCGAGCACCTGCTGGAGCTTGGTGATGAGGTCGTCGGTCGCCTTGTCCATGGCGGTGACGACCTGGAGGAGGCCCAGCTCGGCCTTCTCCATCTCCACGAAGTTGACCTTCGTATAGTCGGACACTCTGTTCTCCGTCCTCGACTGCGGGATGGGGCCGTACTACCTGGCGCCGGTGTTGATGAGCGCGTCAACCCGGTTCATACCGGACTGCACGTCCTGGTCGGCCGCGTCGTAGGTGACGGAGCTGTCGCCCAGGTTCTGGGCGATCTTCTCCAGGTCACTCCGTACGATCGTCATCTGCCGGTCCCACTCGCGCATGGCGCCCAGGAACTTGGCCGAAGCAGTGCCCAGCCAGCCCGAGGCCGTCAGCTCCTGCGTGGTCGTCTCGACGCCCTTGCGCAGGCCCTCGACGTACTGCGCGGTGTCCACGACGAGCTCGGACGCCTTCTTGATCTGTGCGGGGCTCGCACCGAAAAACTCCGCCACCGGTCACACCTCCGTGACATAAGGCCTGCTTGTCCGTGGTGGTGTCACGCCCCCGTGCGGACCGTACGGCCCACGCGATGCCACCCGGATGGCCAGAGAAGCCACACGAGCGGACAGAAAGGACTACCCCGACGAACATCATCAGACGGCATGCTAGCCATCAGGGATCACATAGCTAACATGCATTCATATTACGGAAAAGTAAACATTTAGCGTCTTATCTATAAACGGGCAGGCCAGACGAGTGCGTGACTCCTCCATCACGGAAAGAAGTCGGCGAAAAAACGGCGACGTTCCGTGATCTGGAAAGCCGTCTACGTGAACTCACAGTTCGAGACGGCGCCGGATGCGGTCGAGTTCCCCCATCACGTCCTGGAAGGCACGGTCGTAGGCGACCCCCGCCTCCTGGACCTGCTCCAGCGGCCCGTCCGGACCGCCGAACGTCCTCAGCGGATTGTCCCCCTCGCCGAACGCCTGATCCGCGGCCTCGGCGAGCTGTCTCTGCAGGTCCCTGGACGCCTCGGCGAAGACCTCCTTGATCCGCTCAGCCAGTTCGCCCGAACTGAGCCGCATGGCCTTGGGGTGCAGTTCGAGTCCCCGCAGCCCCTCCGCGGCGTACTCGACCGCGACCAGGCCGTCCTCGTCCTGGGCACGACCGACGAGCGTGACGATCGTCCTCTGCAGCTCCTCCATTTTCGCGAATTGCGAACTGTTTCCAGAGAGCAGCTTTTCCACATCTATGTTGGCGAACTCACCGAATTCCATCTCATCCCCTGTCTCTTTGCGGCGCCTTCGGCGCCGCGGGTTCGGGCGCTCCGAGCCGACGCTTTCCCTCGTCGCTCATCCGCTTCGCTCCTTCGCTCCTCAGTCCAAGCGCCGGCGCGCCCGAACCGAAACCCCTCACGCACGGCACCGGTAAGGCATAAAAAGCCAAACCCCTCACACCTGGCGCCGGGGAGAATCGCAGGTCAGCCGGCCAGGCCTCGGATCCAGGTGTAGAGGTCCAGGACGCCAAGGGCCAGGGGGAAGAGGGCGACTATGAGGACGATCTCCAGGATGTCGGCCGCCCTGCCCCAGAAGGGGGAGGGTTTGCCCGACTGCAGCCACAGGCCCATGCCCGCGGGTACGAGCGCGACGCACAGCAGGCCCATCGCCACGGCCAGGGCGACGCCGCCGCCGGCCAGGGCCCTGGAGAACGCCAGTACGGCCAGCCCGAAGACGCCGGAAAGCAGCAGCCACAGTCGCTGCCCGGTTCCCTGGAAGACACGGGCCCGCATGAGGAGCGTCAGTGACAGCGTGGCCGAGGTGGCCAGGGCGACCCAGCCGGGGTCGAAGGCCAGGTAGACCTGCGCCACCACCGAGGTCAGGCCGATTCCGGCGACGAAGCCGGTGGCGTAGCGCTGTGCCTGGGCGGTGCGCTCCATGATGGCCGGGCCGTCGATCCGCTGGTTGTCCAGGCGCAGTTCCTCGGCGTTGGTCGGCATCGAGGGCATCGGCAGACCGGCGAACCTGAAGGACAGCATCGGGAACAGCGGGCCGCACGCCAGCAGGACCGAGGCGGCGATTGCCCCCACCCCTGCCGGGGGTGCCTGGGCGAACATCACCACGGCCGCGCAGACGGCCCCCGTCGCCGAGGCGATGGACACACCGAGGAAGGCCTGCACGCCGTCCGCGACGGCCAGTGTGCCGATGGTCGCGACCAGGCCCGTCGTCGCGAACGCGGCCAGCATGTGCGCCGAGCCGAGTCCGGCCAGCCCCGTGTCCCCGGCGGGCGCCAGCAGTCCGGCGAGGAAGGCGTACGGCAGCGCCGCGCAGCCGATCATCGCACCCGCCGGCGCGTCGCCGACCGCCCTGGACAGCAGGCCGCCCGCGACGGTCAGCAACAGCGCGAAGGCTCCGGCGAAGACCGCCGAGACCCGCCAGGGTGGTCCGGAGAACAGCAGGACGAGGGCCCCGACCACCAGGAGGGCGGTCGCGGCGCCGACCCCCACGAAGCGGGTGTGCCTGACGCCCCAGCCTCCCGGCGCCTCCCTGAAGCCGGTGGCGACGACGTCGGCCACGTCGTCGAACATCGCGGGCGGCAGCACGGCCTCGCGGGGCCGCAGGTAGAGCACCTCCCCGTCGAGCACCCCGAGGGCGCCCAGGCTCTGGCCGATGTCGAGGGGGGCGCCGCCCGGCCGTTGCAGCACCCATCCGGGGGCGGCCGCGGATTCACCCCCGACCTCGCCCATCGCGCGTAACAGGCCCGGCAGGACGTGCGGGAGCGGGATGTCCGCGGGCAGCGCCAGATCGGCCTTCCTGCGGGGGGCGACGATCGTGATGTGGCACATGGGAGGCAACGGAGCGGCGCTCTGAACTGGGAGACCCGGTGTGACGGCCCCCTGGGGGGCCTGAGCCAGCGACCTCACGGTCGTCCTCCCTCTTGGTTGCAAGCATCGTGGAGCATCACGGAAACCACCGATATGCCGGATACGGTAGCGGGGAGAGTAGGGATCACGCGCGACATCCGTCGGCAATCGCTTTCGCCACAGATGTGCACAAACCGACCAGGAAGGCACCTCCAGGGTGAGCATCGTCGTCGTACGGCGCCCAGAGCGCCGTCCCCCGCCCAAGCCCCCGCGAGGTGAGATCCTCCTGGAGTCTCCCCCGGAGATCCCCGAGGTGCAGCCGCAGGGACTGACCGGTCTGCTCACCTACCTGCCGATGGCCGCGGGCGCCGCCGGAATGGGCCTGATGTTCACCGCGGGCGGCACCGGAAGCCCGATCATGTACGTGGCCAGCGGCCTGTTCGCCGTCTCCATGATGGGCATGACCGCCGGTCAGCTCGGCCGCCAGTCGGGCGAGCGCAAGAACCGGCTGAACGGCCTGCGCAGGGACTACTTCCGCTACCTCGCCCAGGTCCGCAAGAAGGTACGGCGCGCCGCCAAGCAGCAGCGCGAGGCCCTCGAATGGAGCAGCCCCTCCCCCGACTCCCTGTGGTGGGTGGCCCTGGGTCCCCGGCTGTGGGAACGGCGCCCCCGCGACGACGACTTCGGCACCGTACGGCTCGGCACCGGGGTGCAGAAGCTCGCCATCCAGCTCATCCCGCCGGACTCCAAACCGGTCGAGGACCTGGACGCCCTGTCGGCGGGCGCGCTGCGCAGGTTCGTCAGGGCCCACTCGACGGTCTCCGAACTGCCGGTCGCCGTCGCCCTGCACTCCTTCGCGCGGATCAACCTGACCGGCGACCCGGTGGCCGTGCGCGAACTGGTCCGCGCGATGGTCGCCCAGACGGCCGTCTTCCACTCCCCCGACGACATGCGGATCATGGTGTGCGCGGGCGAGGAGTGGATGGCCCAGTGGGAGTGGATCAAGTGGCTGCCCCACGCGCTGCACCCGGAGGAGACCGACGCGGCGGGCCAGGTGCGGCTGATGACCGACAACCTGGCCGAACTGGACCGGCTGCTCGGCGGGGCGTTGAAGGAGCGGGCGCGGTTCAGGCCAGGCGCCTCGCCGGACGCGCTGCCGTACCACGTGCTGATCCTCGACGGCGGGCACGTGCCGCACGACTCGCAGCTCGGCACGGACGCCATCCAGGGCGTCACCGTGATCGACCTGTCCGGCTCCGCGGGGCCGATCGAGGAGAAGAACACGCTGCGCATCGACGTGCGGCCGGAGGGCTTCTTCATGGTCAAGATCGACCACGCGGGCAAGCGCAGCTCGACCCGTCTGGGCGACCCGGACCGGCTGGACTTCCTGCGCGTGGAGGGCCTGGCCAGGCAGCTCGCCCCGTTGCGCGCCTCGACCGTCAAGGGCGGGGAGACCCAGGACGCGTTGTCGGTGAACACCTCGCTGACCGACCTGCTCGGGGTCGGTGAGCCGACCCTGCTGGACCCGGCGGTGACCTGGCGGCCGAGGGCGGGACGCAACCGGCTGCGGGTGCCGATCGGCCTGGGGGTCGACGGGCGCCTGGTCGAGCTGGACATCAAGGAGTCCGCCCAGGGCGGCATGGGACCGCACGGCCTGGTCATCGGCGCGACCGGTTCCGGAAAGAGCGAGCTGCTGCGCACGCTCGTGCTCGGCCTGGCCATCACCCACTCGTCGGAGATCCTGAACTTCGTCCTCGTCGACTTCAAGGGTGGCGCGACCTTCCTCGGCCTGGACACCCTCTCCCACGTCTCGGCGGTCATCACCAACCTTGAGGACGAGCTTCCCCTGGTCGACCGCATGTACGACGCGTTGCACGGCGAGATGGTCCGCCGCCAGGAGCTGCTGCGCGCCGCGGGCAACTACGCCTCCCTGCGCGACTACGAGCGGGCCCGCGAGCAGGGCGCCGACCTGGCGCCGATGCCGACGTTGTTCGTCGTCATCGACGAGTTCAGCGAGCTGCTGACCGCCAAACCCGAGTTCATCGAGTTGTTCGTGATGATCGGACGGCTCGGCCGTTCGCTCGGCGTGCACCTGATGCTGGCCTCCCAGCGCCTTGAGGAGGGACGGCTGCGCGGCCTGGACACCCACCTGTCCTACCGGATCGGCCTGCGGACCTTCTCGGCCATGGAGAGCCGGGTCGTGCTCGGTGTCGCCGACGCCTACGAGCTGCCGTCGGCGCCGGGCAACGGCTACCTGAAGTTCGAGACGACCGGGATGACCCGGTTCAAGGCCGCCTATGTCTCCGGTTCCTACCAGCCCGACCCGCTGTCCTCCGTGGCGCGGGGCGGGGCGGCGGGCCTGCACCAGGTCGTCGAGTACGGTCCCGGCTTCGCCCCGGTCCCCGTCATCGAGGAGCCGCCCAAGGAGCTGACGACGGGGGAGATCCCCGTCGAGCGCGCCGCCGCCAGCCTGCTCGACCTGGTGGTCGGCAGGCTGGCCGGGCAGGGACCCCCCGCGCACCCGATCTGGCTGCCGCCGCTCGGCGACCCGCCGACCCTGGCCCACCTGCTTCCGCAGATCTCGGTCACCCCACAGCTCGGGCTGAGCACGCCGAGCTGGGCGGGCCGAGGCAGGCTGCACGCCGTCATCGGCGTCATCGACAAGCCCTTCGAGCAGCGCAGCGACCCGTTCTGGCTGGACCTGTCGGGAGCCGCGGGTCATGTCGGCGTCGTCGGCGGCACGCAGAGCGGCAAGAGCACGGTCCTGCGCACCCTGATCACCGGCATGGCGCTCACCCACACCCCACGTGAGGCGCAGTTCTACTGCCTGGACTTCGGCGGTGGCTCGCTGGCCGCGCTTGAGGCGCTGCCGCACGTGGGCGGGGTGGCCAGCCGCCTGGACGGTGACCGGGTGCGCCGTACGGTCGCCGAGATCTCCGCGCTGCTCCAGCGGCGGGAACGTGACTTCGCCGAGCAGGGCATCGACTCGATCACCGCCTACCGGCAGCGGCTCGCGGAGGGGGCGGAGGGCGACGGCTACGGCGACGTGTTCCTCGTCGTCGACGGCTGGCTCACGGTCCGGCAGGACTTCGAGTCGCTCGAACCGGTCATCACCGACCTCGCCGCCCGCGGTCTCGGGTACGGCATCCACGTGGTGGCCGCGACCAACAAGTGGTCGGAGTTCCGGCCGGGCATCCGCGACCTGTTCGGCACCCGGGTCGAGCTGAAGCTCGGCGACGCCTACGAGTCGGAGATCAACCGCAAGTCGGCGCTGGCCGTGCCCGAGGGGGTTCCCGGGCGGGGACTCACCAAGGAGGGTCTGCACTTCCTGTCGGCGCTGCCGAGGATCGACGGTGTGCGCAAGGCCGACGACCTGTCGACGGGGGTGCGCGCGCTGGTCCACGCGATCAGGGACGCCTGGCAGGGGCCGCCCGCCCCGCCGGTCCGGCTGCTGCCCGCCGTACTGCCCGTCGGGACGCTGCCCGGCGTCGAGCAGACCGGGCGCGCCCGCATCCCGCTCGGCATCGACGAGGCGGCCCTGTCGCCGGTGTTGCTCGACTTCGAGGCCGACCCGCACTTCATCGTGGTCGGCGACACCGAAAGCGGCAAGTCGAACCTGCTGCGGGTCATCACCGAGGGACTGGTCGCCAGGCAGACGCCGCAGGAGGCCATGATGATCGTGATCGACTACCGGCGGTCGCTGCTGGACTCGGCGGCGACCGAGCACCGCATCGGCTACGCCGCGTCGAGCGCCGCCGCGACCGACCTGATCAACGACGTCCGCGGCGCGCTGCTCAAGCGGCTGCCCCCGGCCGACCTCACCCCGGAGCAGCTGCGGGACAGGAGCTGGTGGCAGGGCTGCGACCTGTACATCGTGGTGGACGACTACGACCTGGTCGCGACCTCCTCCAACCCGCTGCTGCCGCTGGCCGACCTGCTGCCGCAGGCCCGTGACATCGGTCTGCACCTGGTGATGTCCCGCGCGATGGGCGGTGTGGGCAGGGCGATGTTCGACCCGATCATCCAGCGGGTCAAGGACATGGCCAGCCCCGCGGTGATCCTGTCCGGCAACAAGGACGAGGGCTTCCTGTTCGGCAATGTCCGCGCCCATCCGCTGCCGCCGGGACGGGGTTACCACGTCGACCGCCGGTACGGCTCCCGCCTGACCCAGACGGCCTTCTTCCCGCCTTCCGAGGAGACCTGATCGAACCCCGGTAATTGTCCTAATAAGGACACACTTATAGGTCAACCTGCGGATATATGAGGCGCGTCTCCTCGGTGTTCACCGTTCATCCCCACACGCTGGGAGCGCTCCTTGCTCAGACGTCTCGTGGTCTCCGCGGCCCTGACCGCCTCCGTGCTCGTGCCCACCACCGCCTCGGCCCTGGTGGCCGCCGCCGTGCCCGCGGGCGCGACGGTCTCGTGCACCTACCAGCGCTCGGGCAACCACTGGAACTGCGTCACCCCCGGCGCCTACTGCCCCGCCGCCGCCCACGGCAGGTACGGCTACGCCAAGGCCACCGGCCGTAAGTACACGTGCACGCGCTACCCCAACGGGCGGTGGCGCTGGAAGCGCGCCTGACCGAGGCACGGCGCCCCGCCCCACCGGCGGGGCGCCCCGCCACACCGTCAACGGGAAACCGATTTATTTACAGAGAGTAACCAACGGCGTCCGAACCATATCTTTCACATATAAGATTTGGTTAATACCCGTGACGCAACCGCTCCCCCGTGGATCACATTTCCGTTACGTAACATCAGAATCCAGTCCATTTTCTTAGACTTTTTTCACACGGCGCCCCTAATGTTCGTGCGCATGGAAGAAACCAGCGCACCGAAACCGAACCGCCGACAGCTCCTCATCGCGGGCGGGGTCAGCATCGCCGCCGCCGGCCTGGGCACCGGCTACCTGGCCTCGACCGCGTCCGCGAGCACGACGGCCGGCGCCGCGCACACCCCCACCCCCACCGTCCCCACTCCCACGAGCAAGCTCTGCCTGCCGCTCTCCAAGGAGACCATCGAGGGGCCCTACTACCTGGACTACGACAAGTACCGTTCGAACATCACCGAGCACAAGCCCGGCGTCCCGCTGCTGCTGCGCATCCGGATCGTCGACTCGGAGAACTGCAGGCCGCTGCGCAACAAGGCCGTCGACATCTGGCACTGTGACGCGCTGGGCATCTACTCCAGCTACGAGAAGGCCTCCTCGGGTGACGGCCCCGGCTTCCCGACCGCGTTCCCCACCGCCTTCCCGACGGACATGCCCACCGGCGCCCCCGGCGGCGGCATGCACGCCGAGCCCGACAGCGACACCACCTACTTCCGCGGCTTCCAGATGACCGACAGGAACGGCTGGGTCACCTTCAGGAGCGCCTTCCCCGGCTGGTACATCGGCCGCGCGATCCACATCCACGTCAAGGTCCACGTCAACGGTGTCTTCCGGCACGGCGCCTACCTGGGCGGCAACGACTGCCACACCGGCCAGCTCTACTTCCCCGAGAAGCTGATCGAGGCCGTCTCCGTGCTGAGGCCGTACTCGACCAACACCAAGACCCGCACCACCAACGAGCAGGACATGCTCTACACCGGCGACACCACCGCCGACGGCATGCTCGACGTGCGCTACGACCCCAGGCACGTGGCCAGGGGCATCAGCGCCTCGATCACCCTCGGTGTCGACCCCGACGCCGTCCACGACGGTCAGGACTGGCCCGGCGGCCCCTTCCCGCCGTTCCCCACCACGCCTCCCGGGACTCCGGCCCCCTCCCCGGCCCCCTGATCCCGCGCGGGTCGATCTCCACCCCCGGCACGCCGTACTTCCATCGGCGTGCTGGAGACCTCCCGGCCTCCTCGTGACCACACCGAGGGCCCGAACGTCTCCATTCCTGTCCGATCGGTCAGATCTGACCGATCGGACAGTTATCATTGGGGCATGGCACGTCCCCCTTCCGCTCTGCGTGAGCACATCCTGCGCTCGGCGCTGCGGTTGTTCTCCGACAGCGGTTACAAGGGCACCTCACTGCACGACATCGCCCAGGTCGCGGGCTGTTCGAAGGCGGCGTTGCTCTACCACTTCGCGAGCAAGGACGCGATCCTCACCGAACTGCTGACCCCGGCGGGCGAGGGCCTGGCCGCGCTGCGGACCCGGCTCGTCGGACTGGACGGTGAGCAGGCCGCACGGGCGGCCGTCACCGGCTTCGTCGACCTGGCCCTGCGGTTCCGGCTGGAAGTCCGGATCCTGTTCCAGGACATCCCCACGATGACCGTCCACCCGGCGCTCGGCGCCGTCCCCGCCACCATCAGGCGGTTACTCACGGCACTGGCCGGGGGCTCGACCGCGCCCTCGGACACGATCGCCGCCTACATGGTCCTGGGCGCCGTCTCCGTCACCGCCGCCGACGATCTCGGCGTGCCCGAGGAGGTCCTGCGCGCCGAGATGATCCGCGGCGCGCTGCGCACCCTGGGCCGCGAGCCCGACCACCCCTGAACCACCCGGACCGGCCCGGCCTCCGCCGGACGCCGGACCTCGCCTGAACGGACCCCTCCCTCTCCATGGCTGCTGTGCTGTACCGGCTCGGCCGGTTCTCCTTCCGCAGGCGCGGGCGCGTACTCGCCGCCTGGCTCATCCTGCTCGCCCTGCTCGGCGGGGCCGCCGCCGCGTTCTCCGGGCCGACGACCGACAACTTCACCATGCCCGGCACCGAGTCCCAGCGTGCGCTGGACTCCCTGCGGCGGCAGTTCCCCCAGGCCGGCGGCACGACCGGCACCATCGTCGTCGCCGCGCCCGAGGGCGGCAAACTGGACCCGGCCGCCCTCGCGCCGATCGTGCGTGAGGCGGCGGCCGTACCCGGGGTGCTGGCCGCGATGGACCCCTTCCAGGTCGGCGCCGTCTCCCCCGACGGCCGCCACGCGCTGGTCCAGGTCCAGTTCGACAGCCCTCTCGACAAGATCACCGACGCCCAGCGCGCGGCCTACGAACGGGCCGGGGCCACCACCCCCGGCCTGCGGGTCGAGCACGGCGGCGAGATCATGAAGGCCGAGGTCGAGATCGGCTCGACCGAGGCGTTCGGCGTCCTGATCGCCGCCGTCGTCCTCGTCGTCACCTTCGGCTCCCTGGTCGCGGCGGGCATGACGCTGCTCAACGCCCTGATCGGCGTCGGCGCCGGGATGGCGGGCCTGTTCTCCCTGTCCGGCGTGGTCGAGCTGAGCAACGTCGCCCCCGTCCTGGCGCTGATGCTCGGCCTGGCCGTCGGGATCGACTACTCGCTGTTCATCACCTCCCGCTACCGCCAGTACCTGGCCGAGGGCATGGAGGCCGAGGAGGCCGCAGGACGGGCGACCGGCACCGCCGGATCGGCCGTCGTCTTCGCCGGGGCCACGGTCATCATCGCCCTGGCGGGCCTGGCCGTGGTCGGCATCCCGTTCCTGAGCGTCATGGGCCTGGCCGCGGCGGCGACGGTGGCGCTGGCCGTACTCGTCGCGCTGACCCTGCTGCCCGCCATCCTCGGCTTCGCCGGCGCGCGGGTGCTGCCCCGCAGGCAGCGCGCGGGTGCGGACACGGGCACCGGCGACGACCGCGAGGCCATGGGTTTCCGCTGGGGACGGCTCGTCACCCGTCTGCGCGTCCCGGTGCTGGTCGTCGCCGTCGTCGTGCTCGGCGCGCTGGCCCTGCCCGCCAGGGACATGCGTCTGGCGCTGCCCGACGCGGGCACCGCCGCCGAGGGCTCGACGGCCCGCAAGGCGTACGACCTGATCAGTGAGGGGTTCGGCCCCGGCTTCAACGGCCGTCTGATCGCCGTCGTCACCGGTGACGACGCCCAGGCGACCGCGAACGCCGCCAAGCAGGCCGCGGGCGCCATCCAGACCACCCCGGGAGTGCTCGCCGTCACCCCGCCGCAGGCCAACGCCCAGGGCACGACCGCGCTGCTGACCGTCATCCCCAAGACGGGTCCCGCCGACGCCGCGACCGAGCAGACCGTGCGCGCCATCCGCGAGCGGATGAACGACATCCAGGGCGCCCGCGTCGCGCTCTCCGGCGTGACCGCGATCGGCATCGACATCTCGGCCAAGCTCGCCGACGCGATGCCCGTCTACCTGCTGCTCGTGGTCGGGCTTTCGATCCTGCTGCTCCTGCTGGTCTTCCGGTCGATCCTGGTCCCGCTGAAGGCCGCGCTCGGCTTCCTGCTCACGATCGGCGCCACGTTCGGCATCACCGTGGCCATCTTCCAGCAGGGGCACCTGGCGGACCTGCTCGGCGTCGGCAGGCCGGGGCCGCTGGTCAGCTTCCTGCCGATCCTGCTCATCGGCATCCTGTTCGGCCTGGCCATGGACTACGAGGTCTTCCTGGTCTCGCGCATGCGGGAGGACTTCGTCCACGGTGACACCGCCCAGCGGGCGACCGTGAACGGCCTGGGCCACAACGCCCGCGTCGTCACCGCCGCCGCGCTCATCATGACCTCCGTCTTCGGCGGCTTCGTCTTCATGCACGACCCGATCATCAAGTCCATGGGCTTCGCCCTGGCCGTCGGCGTGCTCATCGACGCCTTCGTCGTCCGCATGACGCTGGTGCCCGCCGTGATGTCCCTGCTCGGCCGCGCCGCCTGGTGGCTGCCCCGCCCCCTGTCCCGCGTGCTGCCCAACCTCGACATCGAGGGCGAGAGCCTCTCCCGGCGGTCGGAGGAGCCCGCACCGGCGGTGATCGGGGCCGGCTGAACGGGTTCACCTGGAACGGACGGGAGGCCAGGCCGTGCGGCCGCTTGAGTTCGTCGCGCTCGCGACCACGACATTGTCGTTCCTCACCCTGGCGCTGCCACGGCTGCGCGGGATGAGGCCGGTGAACCACGTGCCGCCCGTCGCGCTCCTGGCCGCCGTGGCGCAGGTCGTCGTCGAGGGCGCGCGCTGGCAACTGTTCCCCGCGTACGCGCTGGCCCTCTCGTTCTTCCTGGTGTGGTTGTGGGGACGGCGGCTCAGGGGCCTCCTCGGTGTGAGTCTCGGTGTCCTGGGACTCCTCGTCGCCCTCCCGCCACCCGTCGTCCTGCCGGTCTTCACCTTCCCCGAGCCCACGGGCCCGTACGGCGTCGGCACCGTGACGTACCACTGGACGGACACCTCCCGCCAGGAGACCTTCAGCGCCGACCCCGCCGCCCGCCGTGAGCTCATGGCCCAGGTCTGGTACCCGGCCGCGCGCTCCTCCGGCGGGGAGCGCGCGGCCTACGCCGAGGGCGTCGAGGCGCTCGCTCCGGCGCTGGCCAGGATGATCGACCTGCCGTCGTTCACGTTCGACCACCTGCGGTACGTGACGACGAACGCGAGGGAGTCGGTGCCGGTGTCCGCCGGCGTCCATCCGGTCCTCGTGTTCCTTGAGGGCTTCAACGGCTTCCGCCAGATGAACACCTTCCAGGTGGAGGAACTCGTCTCCCACGGATACGTCGTGGTCGCCGTGGACCACCCCTACATCGCGGCCTCGGTGACCTTCCCCGACGGCCGGCATGTCACCGGTTTCCGGAAGAACGAACTGAACGCCCTGGTACAGCAGAGCGTCAGCCCGGCGAGGACCGCCCCGACGTTCCAGGGCAGGTCCTATCCGGAGGGCATCGTTCCCTATCTCGTGCGGGACGTCTCCTTCGTCCTCGACCGGCTGACGGCGTTGAACGCCTCCGACCCCGAGCGCCTGCTGACCGGGAAACTGGACATGCGGCGGGTGGGCGCGTTCGGCGTGTCCCTCGGCGGCATCGTGGCCGGTGAGGCGTGCCGTACCGAGACACGGCTCGGCGCCTGCCTCGTCATGGACGCCCCGATGCCCGACGACGTCGTGTCCCCCGGGCTCGGGCGACCGGTGCTGTGGATCACGCGGGACGCGCGGACGATGCGGCAGGAGAGGTGGAACAAGGTGGACATCGTCCAGCACCAGACCTCCATGCGGACCGCGTTCGGCAACCTGAAGGGCGACGGCTACTTCGTCCAGGTGCCGGACATGTTCCATGTGAACCTGACGGACGTCCCCTCCTGGTCACCGCTGTTCCCGTACCTGGGGGTCACCGGCCCCGCCGACCCCGGGCGGGTGCACGAGATCGTGAACGCCTACTCGACGGCGTTCTTCGACAGGCATCTGCGCGGTTCTCGGGAACCCCTCCTCGATGGGCCGTCGAACCGCTACCCGGAGGTCGTCCTCCACCGTCGGCGACCCTAGGCACAGGTGGCCTGGTAGGGGTAGCCGGGGAAGTGGGTCGCCCATTCGGCCGGGCCGAGACCGTGGCCCGCCCTCTGGCAGACGGTCCGCGCGGCGGCCTCCGGGGTGAGGTCGTAACGCCGCAGGGGGATGTGCTCGCCCGCCACGTACAGGGTGTCACCGTCGAACGTCATCGCGGCGACGAATCCGCTCGGGGTGGAGATGGGCGCGCCGATCGGCTGCCGGGTGGCGGTGTCCCACAGCTGCACCGTGCCGTTGACCGTGCCCACGGCGAGGACGCTCCCGTCGGCGGAGAAGGCCAGGCTGCTGACCCAGCTCGACGTATACGGCGAGGCGGAGATCAACGCGCCCAACTGACGTCGTGCGGTGCCGTCCCACAGGGCGGTCCGTCCCGTCTCGTCGCCGACGGCCAGGAATCTGCCGTCGGCGCTGAAGGACAGCGCGCTCGCCGAGTGAAGGCCGCTCTCGCGCACGCCGGCGCGGCCGGAGACGAGGTCGACGACCTGCCCCCCGGTAGTGATCAGCAACCGCCCGGACGGAGCCAGGACGATCTTGCCGTTGACACCGGGGACCGTCGTGGTGGTGACGCCCCGGTTCAGGTCCCACAGGACGAGCGAACCATTCGTGGGCGGCCCGCTGACCAGCAGAGTGCCCGCGTCCCGGGTGTAGGCGACAGACGTGGCGCTGTCGAAGGGGCCGGCGCTGCCGGCGACGCGCCGACCGGCGAGGTCCCACATCCGGGCGTCGAAAGGTTCGAGGCGGGTGTCGCCGTAGGCCAGGACCGCTCCGTCGGGACGGAACGCCGCGGTCACGTGGCATTCCGGCATCATGGTGCCCATCTCTCGGCAGGGAACCGGAGGAGGCCCGGGAAGCCGTCGTCCGGTCCTGGTGTCCCGGAGTTCGACCCGATTCGGGTAGACGGTGACGAGTGTGTTCTCGTTAGAGCTGAAAAAGGCGGAGGTAGCGCTCTCGTCCCGCCAGTCGGCGTTGACGACGGGGTTCAGCTTCAGTGTCCTGACGGTCGCGGGCCACGAAAAGGCGTTGGATGCCCCGGCAAGATAGCGCGCCTGGCCCGCGGCCGGATCGACTCTGATGTCGAAGGCGCGTTCACCGGCCAACGGATGGCGGAACAGCGGAGCGTCCGGAACGCCGATCCGCCACACGAGGAGTTCGTCGGAGTTGGCCGTCGCGAGGAAAGCGCCGTCCGCGCTGAAACCGATCTCGTCCACGCCTGCTTCCTTGATGGCGGGGAGTTCTCTGCCCGACGGCAGATCCCAGAGCCGGATCTTCGTGCCGGTCGTCATCAACAGCCGCCGCCCGTCCGGGGACAGACGCAGGCTCTCCTCACGGCACTGATCGACGGAGGGCGTGGGCATGTTGGGGACGTCCGGCTCTCGGCCGGTCCTGAGGTCCCACACCCGCACCGGCGTGCCGGGCACGCAGAGGGCCATTGTCGTGTCGTCGGCGCTGAGCGTCGCGTCCGGGACATTCGATTCGGTCAGGTAGCGCCCGTTCTGCAACGCGCGCGACATCGCCAGGGTGGACGACCAATCGCCTGTTCGCCGGACGGGCCCTCCCTTTCTGCGAACGTTCACCTGCACGATCAACCGTCTGGCGGAAGCGTCCCAGACACGGACGCGATGGTGGGAGCCGTTCGCCTGGTAGGTGACGACGCGCCGTCCACTCGGGGCGACCTCCACTCCCCGGTTGGCGTCGTCGAGAGGCCGCGGGTCGCGTTGACCGGTCGTCATGTCCCGCAGCGTCACCTCGACCGTCTCGGAGGCCGCGGGGTAGTGCACGGGCAGCCAGAGTGGATCTCCCTGGCCCTTTCCCACGTTGCCCAGCCAGCGAGCCGGCCCCGGCGTGGTCGTGACGACCCGGTGGGTCTCCACGTCCCAGCGGACGACCTTGTCCGCGCCCATGCTGTACAGGAAGCGGCCGTCGGAGCTGAGCCAGCGCACGGTGTCGGACCCGGTGTCCGGATCGGTGAAGACCTCCTGCTGGGCCTGGAGGCTCGCCGTACGGAGGTTCGCCCGCGTCTCGGGAAGGTCGGCCAGGCGCCAGGCGGCCAGGCTGAGCCGCATGGACAGCTGCGGGTCGGTCTGGCGCAGGCTCGCGGCATAGCCGGCGGCGCGGCGGGCCTGCTCCTCGCGTTCCTGCCGGTCACGTACGAGATTCTGCTGCCAGACCAGCGAACCCGTGATCACCATGGCGGTCGCCAGCACACCGATGAGGAAGGCGCGCAGCCTGCTCCTGCGGCGTTCGCCATGACGCCCCTCCGTACTGGCGGTGAGGAAGTCCCGCTCCAGCGGGGTGAGCTCGCCGGCCCGTTCGGCGAGGTGCGTGCGCGCCAGCGACAGGCGCAGCCCCCGGTAGAGGCCTCCGGGGTCGCGGGCGTGCGCCTGCCAGGCGTCGGCCGCCTCGGTGAGGCGGCGGTGCACGCGCAGGCGTTCACGGTCCTCCTCGACCCAGGAGCGCAGCCGGGGCCAGGCGGTCAGCAACGCCTCGTGCGCCAGATCGGCCGTTTCGTCGTCGATAGTGATCAGACGGGCGCACGCCAGCCGTTCCAGCAGCAGGGGGCCGGGGTCGTCCGGGCCTCCGGTGACCAGTTCGGCGCGCCCGGCCGGGCGCCGGGTGTCCTGCGCGCCCGCCTCTCCCGGGGTGACCAGGCGCAGCAGCAGGTGGCGAAGCCGTTCCCGCTGCTCGGGGGTGAGTTCCTCGTAGAGTTCCTCCGAGGTGCGGGCGACGGCGCCGTCTATGCCTCCCGCCGCCTCGTACGCCTCGACGGTCAGGGCCTTGCCGTGGTGGCGCCGCCAGGTCTCCAGCAGGGCGTGCGACATCAGCGGCAACCCGCCCGGCTGCCCGGCGACCTCGTCGAGGATCCGGGTGGTCAGTTCGCGTTGCACGATCAGTCCCGCCGCCGTGGCGGGTTTGACGATCGCCTCACGCAGTTCGGCCGGGCTCATCGGGCCGACCGGGACGGTGGCGTCCCTGACGGCCTCGACCAGGTCCGAATGGTGGGTGAACTGGCCGAAGAAGTCGGCACGTACGGCCAGCACCACCCGGGTGCGCCGGTCGTCGCGTCCGGCGGCCATCAGCGCGTCGACGAACCTCCGGCGCTCGGCCGGGTCCTCGCACAGGGTGAAGGTCTCCTCGAACTGGTCGATCACGAGCACGTCGGCGGCGTCGCCGGGCAGTCGCGGGTGCGCGCCCGGTGTCAGGACCCGTACGGCGCGCCCGCGCAGGGCCGGCACCAGTCCCGCGCGCAGGAGAGAGGACTTGCCGCTTCCCGACGGGCCGACGACCAGTACGAACCGGTGCGCCTCCAGCAGCGTCACCAGCCGCTCTACCAGCGCCGACCGGCCGAAGAAGTAGGCCTGGTCCTCGGTCTCGAACCTCGCCAGTCCCCGGTACGGCGCCCGCTCGGGCTCACCGTTCCTGGCCGCGTGTTCCCGCTGGGCGGACCGGGCCTCCTCCCACCTGGCCCGCCACTCCTGAGCGTCCCCGCCGCACGCCTCGACGTAGGCCAGCGTGACCGGCAGGGTCGGCAGTCTGTCCCCGGCCGCCGCCTGGGCCAGCGTGGCGGCTGAGAAATACGCGCGCGCCGCCATGGCGCGGTAGGTCGGGCCACCCGCCTCCTCACGTAATTTGCGTAACTCCACGGCGAATGCGGCCACCGGACCATCGGTGGGATCGACCGGCCGTTCCCGGCGCCCTGCGCGTTCCCCCAACTTACTCTCCCCGAATGTGACTAATTCCCATCAGAAACGGCAAACCAGCACAAAATACACAGCCACATCGGGTCAATCAAGTTTGTCTGCAGTGACGAACGAGGGTTCCGGACAATTCCCGGGCCGCCGAGACTCGAAGCCGTAAGCCCCCGGCCTGCGAAAACACCACGGCCGGGGATATCCGATGCGTTTCAGCCGGCGCGCCATTCGTTTTCGAACACATCCGCGCCGCAGAGGCAATGCGACGAAAGAAGCACGCATGAAAAAGAAGATCACGGTCGGTCTGGTGGCGCTCGCCGGCGCCGCCGCGCTGATCGCGGGGCCCGCCGCCGGCGCGGCCACGACGGCGAGCGGCACGGCCGGCAGCGCGGCGGCCTGCAACGTCCAGCACGAGCCGTGGTACACCATCGGCGGATACCGTCACGTCCGCCTCCAGAACGAGTGCAACTCGAAGAGGACGGTGTGCATCGCCATTCCCGACCGGCCCGCCTGGTTCCCCATCCCCCGCTACACCCTCAACGCCTATGAGTGGCGTGACGTCGCCTACGCCCCCACCTCGATCAACCAGGGAAACAGCGTCTATTACTGCTAGTCCGTTTCACCGCTCCTCACCAGCACACATCTCAGAACAGGGGAAAACATGACGGCAAGAAGCAGGATCGTCGCCGCGGCCGCGATCGCGGCGCTCGCGTTCACCGGCACCGGAATGACGGCCGGCGCGGCCTCCGCCTCCTCAACCGGCGCGGCGGCCTGTGGCGTCCAGCACGGGGAGTGGTACTCCTCGGGCACCACCAACAAGGTGGACGTCTACAACGAGTGCAGCACCGGAAAGTACGTGTGCGTCGAGATCCCCTATTGGGCGGACTACGGCCCCAAGTACATACCTGGCCGGACCACCGTCACGCTGCTCTACGCTCCCATCGTCGCTCCTGAGGGAAGGTCCATCTACTACGCCGCGTCCTCCAGCAGCTGTTAGAACGCCGACCCGCGCGAGGCGTCCGGCCTCGCGCGGGAACCGGTACCGGAAGGGGTGACCGAGCGCCCGGGCGAGGACGGCTCACCGCCGCCCGGGGTGCCGGTGGCCGAGGTCATGGCGGGCCGCAACAGGGGCCGGATCTGCCAGACCCCCAGGCCGCGGCACCGGCGGCCGCCCCGGCGCGATGAGAACGGCCCCGCGTGAGTGGCCGATCGACATGCGCGGCGACGGACAGATTCGGCGAAGCGGGCCCACCTCCCCCATGAAATTGACGGGCTTTGTCAGAAAGACCAGGGAACAGGCGATTGATTTACGGTTCTTTCCGTTCTCGTTGCCGCCGAACGAAGGCCTGAACCGGTGGCCACCAAGAAGATCAAATTGTGCGCCTCAAAGGGCACAGGGGAACCACCGAGGACAACGCGAGGAAACCTGATCCATGAATGTCAAACGCCTCATGTTCACCGCCGCCGTCGCCGCCGCCCCACTGCTGGGCGGTCTACCGGCCTCGGGCGCGCAGGCGGACGACGCCCTGCTGACGACGACCCCGTCGACCGTCTCCCCCACCGCCGGTGGCGACGTCGCCTTCGCCGTCGAGGGCCGGTCCTTCCCCTCCCTGATCAAGGTCGCCGTCAACAGCACGTCGCTGAACTCCTCGTGTGAGGACACCAACCTCAGGCGGGTCGTCCTGCGGGCCGACCGCAACGGCTACTTCAACCTCGTCGGGGCGGCCCGTGGGTGCGTCAGCGGCGTCTACCGGGTCGAGGCCACCGAGCTTGAGTCGCCCTACCGCACCTACTTCGCCAGAGTGACCATCGGCCATCCGCTGCCCGGCACCGGTGTCCCCGCACTCAGGACCACCCCGGCGACCGCCGACGCCGACGGCGACATCGCCTTCGTCGTCAACGGCTACGGCTTCGCCGAGAAAGGCTACGTCCGGTTCACCAGCAACGGCCTGAACGAGGCCTGCATCGCCACCAGTCTCAGGGACGGCACCCGGCTCAGGGCGGACAGCAACGGCCGCTTCGCGCTGCCCGTGCTGGGCAGGGGGTGCGTCCCCGGCCGCTACCAGATCGAGGCCACCGAGCTGGTGACGCCGTACCGGACCTACACCACCACGGTCGCGATCACCCCGGCCAAGTAGCCCACCTCGGGCGGCCCTCACCCGGTGCCGGGAGGGCCGCCCCGACACATTGAGCGATCTGCCCCTTATGATCGATTAGCCGGTCTCGCATAGGGGGTAGAAGTGGCGGGGATCGACTACAGCTACGACGCGCTTGAGCAGTGCCGTACGACCGTGCACGAACTGATGAAGAACTTCGGCGAACTGGGTGGTCCGTATCCGGCCAAGACGACCGACTCCACCATCTTCGGCAGGCTGACCGACTCATCCGCCCTGGCCGAGTTCCTCGACGGGATCGAGAAGACGGTCGACGGGGAGCTGACGAACGTCACCGGCAAGCTCAAGGACGTCGAGCGCGCCCTGAACGACATCGAGGACAACGTCCGTACGGCCAACCGCGCGGGCGGGGAGCGGTGACCGCGGACACGACCGAGGCGATCTCCGGTCTCCCCGGCGGCGGTACGCTCTCCGACCTCCTGAACAAGGTGAACGCCGACGCCGACGCCGTCAGCGCCGTCGCGACCCGCTGGCGTGGTACGGCGGGCAAACTCAACGAGCACGCCGGGCGGCTCGGCACCGTCGTCAACGCGGTCAACGACGCCTGGCAGGGCGAGTCCGCGGACGCCTTCGACACCTACATGCGCAAGTACGGCCGCGCCGCGGAGGCCCTGCACGACGCGCTGGCGGGCTGCGCCAACACCCTCGACACGGCGGCCGGGGTGCTGCGTGGCGCGGAGGCGAAGGTCCGCTCCATCTGCTCGACCCTCCTCGACGACGTGTCCGCCTACCGCACGGCCAACCCGAAGGCCGAGGAGAAGGACCTGCAGCCGCACATCACCTCGCTGGTGAACGGCGCCGTCACCGGAGCCCGCCCCCACATGGAGGCCGCCGACAAGGCCGTCACCCAGGCGCTGGCCGCCGTCAAGAAGCACATGGCCGAAAGGAAGATCTCCTTCGCCGACATCCCGGCCCCCCTCGACCAGACGTTCGTACCGGGCGCCGGCCGTACGGTCGTGTGGGAGAGGACGGTCGGCTACCGGCCGCACCTCGCGCCGCACGGCGACACCGGGACACCGAACCCGGTCGCCTCAGGAGGTTACGGGCCGAGCGGCGCGCCCCCGCCCGGTGGCGGCCCCGCGCCGACCGGGAAGCTCAAGGAGTGGATCGACCAGGCGCTGGAGATCCTCAGGTCCCACGGCTACCCGCCGGAGAAGATGAACCCCGCCGACATCGCCATGATCATCCAGCACGAGTCGGGTGGCAACCCGCACGCGATCAACCTCTGGGACTCCAACGCCGCCGCGGGCACCCCGTCCAAGGGGCTGATGCAGACCATCGACCCGACCTTCGGCAGCTACAAGCTGAGCGGGTACGACGACATCTACAACCCGGTCGACAACATCATCGCCGGGGTCCGCTACGCGATCAGCCGTTACGGCTCGGTCTCGAACGTGCCCGGCGTCGTCGGCGCCAAGACCGGCACCGGCTACGTCGGCTACTGAGCGGCCTGCCTAGGCTGGGACGATGAAGCTGACGAAGTTCACGCACGCGTGTGTCCGCCTTGAGAAGAACGGCTCGGCCCTGGTGATCGACCCCGGGGCCTTCAGCGAGGAGTCAGCCCTCCAGGGGGCGCGGTCCGTGCTCATCACCCACGAGCACTTCGACCACGTGGAGGTGGAACGGCTGCGCGGGGCGGCCGAGGCCGAGCCGTCACTGGAGATCTGGACCAACGAGGCCGTGGCGGCCGACCTGACTGACGTCCCGGCCAAGATCCACGTCGTACGGCACGGCGACACCTTCGACACGGCGGGCTTCGCCGTACGGGTCGTCGGAGAGTGGCACGCCCCCAACCACCCGGACGCGCCGATCGTGAGCAACGTCGGTTTCCTGGTGGACGAGGAGGTCTTCTACCCCGGCGACGCGTTCACCCCGCCGGAGACCGAGGTCCCCACCCTGCTCGTGCCGACCAACGCGCCATGGCTGAAGCTCTCCGAGACGGTGGACTACCTCCGCCAGGTCCGCCCGGCCAGGGCCTTCTCCACCCATGACGGCCTGCTCAACGACGTCGGCCTCGGCCTCGTCGACAGGTGGCTGGCGATGGAGGCCGACAAGCAGGGGGCGGAGATCCGCCGCCTCGCGCCGGGTGAGTCCGTCACCCTGTCCTAGCCGGGGGTCCGGCCCTACCGTGGGAGGCGACGTGATCTCCCCGGCGAGAGGAAGGGCGGCATGGACCCCAAGGAGCTCCGGCGGCGGTTCGAGACTCTGACCACCGCGCATCTGACGGACGGCTGCCTGCGCGCCGGGGTTGCGGTGCGCTGCGCCCCGGCGGGCACCCGCTCCGCGGTGCCCGGTGGCCGTCTGGCCGGACGGGTGTGCCCGGCCAGGCACGCGGGCAGCGTCGACGTCTTCCTTGAGGCGTGCGAGCTGTCCGCGCCCGGTGACGTGCTCGTCGCCGACAACGGGGGACGGCTCGACGAGAGCTGCATCGGTGACCTCGTGGTCCTTGAGGCCCGGGCCGCCGGGCTCGCGGGGGTCGTGATCTGGGGGCTGCACCGCGACACGGCCGACATCCGGGCGATCGGGCTGCCGGTCTTCAGCCTGGGTTCGATCCCGACCGGCCCCCTGAGCCTGGACGAGCGTCCTGAGGGCGCGCTGGAGTTCGCCACCGTCGGGGAGTGGACGGTCGGCCGCGACGACCTGGTCCTCGGCGACGACGACGGCGTGATCTTCATCCCGGCCGGACGCGCCGAGGAGGTGTTCACCCGCGCAGAGGCGATCCGCGACGTCGAACGGCGTCAGGCCGACCGCATCCACGCGGGCACCTCACTGCGCGAGCAGGTGGCCTTCGGCGCCTACCTGGCAGGACGCGCCGAAGACCCCTCCCTGACCTTCCGCGCCCATCTGCGCGCGGTCGGCGGAGCCATCGAGGAGTGACCTTCGCCTCCCGCGAAGGTCACACGGCCCTGGCGATCGTGGCGGATCCGATCACGGTGTCCTCCAGGTAGAACACGGCGGCCTGGCCCGCCGCGACCCCGGTCGCGGGGGTGTCCAGTGCGACGTGGACCTCCTCGCCGGACACCTGGATGCGGCAGCCGTACACCTCACCGTGGGCCCGGAGCTGGACCGTGCAGGCCAGCGGCTCGTACGGCTCGGCGACGGGCCCGTTCCACACCGGGCGCACGGTCTCGACGGAGGTGACCTCAAGGGCCGAGCGCGGCCCGACGGTGACCGTGTTGGAGACCGGCTCGATGGACAGCACGTAGCGCGGGCGCCCGTCGGGGGCGGGCCGGTCGATGTGCAGGCCCTTGCGCTGGCCGACCGTGAAGCCGTAGGCACCCTCGTGGCTGCCGACCACCTCGCCCGAGGCGTCCACGATCGGCCCGGGGGCCGTGCCGAGACGCCTTTCGAGGAAGCCCCGGGTGTCGCCGTCGGCGATGAAGCAGATGTCGTGGCTGTCGGGCTTGTCGGCCACCATGAGCCCGCGCCTGGCGGCCTCCTCGCGCACCTGGGCCTTCGTCGAGTCGCCCAGCGGGAACATCGCGTGGCCGAGTTGTTCCCTGGTGAGCACGCCGAGCACGTAGGACTGGTCCTTGCCCTCGTCGGGGCTGCGGCTGAGCACGCCGTCCACGAGCCGGGCGTGGTGGCCGGTGGCCACGGCGTCGAAGCCGAGCGCGAGGGCCCGGTCGAGGACCGCCTCGAACTTGATCTTCTCGTTGCAGCGCAGGCACGGGTTGGGCGTACGGCCCGCGGCGTACTCGCTGACGAAGTCCTCGACCACGTCGCGTTGGAACCGTTCGGCCATGTCCCAGATGTAGAAGGGGATGCCGATCACGTCGGCGGCCCTGCGGGCGTCCCGGGAGTCCTCGATCGTGCAGCACCCTCTGGCGCCGGTGCGATGCGACTGCGGGTTTGCGGACAGGGCGAGGTGGACGCCGGTGACATCGTGACCGGCCTCGGCGGCGCGGGCCGCCGCCACCGCTGAGTCGACGCCGCCGGACATGGCGGCAAGCACGCGAAGTCTCATAACACCCCTGAGCGTACCCGCGTGGGAGCCCTCTCCGCCGGGCCGGGCGGCGCCGTCAGATCAGGCCCGCCCGGCGGGCGCGCTCGACGACGCCCGCGATGACGCCGGTGACCCTGTCCACATCGGACGGCGTCGAGGTGTGCCCGAGGGTGAAACGCAGCGAACCACGTGCCCTGACCGCGTCGGCGCCCATGGCGAGCAGGACGTGGGAGGGCTGGGCGACGCCCGCCGAGCACGCCGAGCCCGTCGAGCACTCGACCCCCTTGGCGTCCAGGAGCATGAGCAGCGCGTCGCCCTCGCAGCCGGGGAAGGAGAAGTGCGCGTTGCCGGGGAGCCGGTTGGCCGGATCTCCGTTGAGGATCACATCGGGTACGGCCTGGCGGATCCTGGCGACCAGGTCGTCACGGAGCGCGGTCAGCCGGGCGGCGGTCTCGGCCTGCCGGGCGACCGCGAGCCGTACCGCGGCGGCCATGCCCGCGACCGAGGGGGCGTCGAGGGTACCGGAGCGCACGTCGCGCTCCTGCCCGCCGCCGTGCAGCACGGGGACCGGGTCGATCCCCCTGGCCAGCAGCAGCGCGCCGGTGCCCATCGGGCCGCCGACCTTGTGCCCGGAGAGCGTGAGGGCGTCGACCCCCGAGTCGGCGAAGACGACGGGAAGCTGCCCGATGGCCTGGACGGCGTCGGTGTGGAAGGGGATGCCGTGGTCGCGGGCGATCGCGGCGAGCACCCTGACGGGCTGTATGGTGCCGACCTCGTTGTTGGCCCACATGACGCTGACCAGGGCGACGCTGCCGGGGTCGCGCTCGATGGCGGCGCGCAGGGTGTGCGGGTGCACCCTGCCGTACTCGTCCACCTCAAGGGACTCCACGACGGCGCCCTGGTGGTCGCCGAGCCAGTGGGCCGGGTCGAGCGCGGCGTGGTGCTCGACGGCGCTGATCAGGATGCGGTTGGCGCCCTTGGCCCTGCGCGACCAGTAGAGGCCCTTGATGGCGAGGTTGTCGGCCTCGGTACCGCCCGAGGTGAACACGACCTCGCTGGGCCGGGCGCCGAGCGCCTCGGCGATGCTCTCGCGGGCCTCCTCGACGACCTGGCGCGTACGGCGGCCCGCGGTGTGCAGTGACGACGCGTTGCCGACCCGCCCCAGCTGAGCCGTCATCGCCTCTACCGCTTCGGGAAGCATCGGCGTGGTCGCCGCGTGATCGAGATAGGCGGACTCCACTGCCGCACTTCCCTTCCCCAGATCGTTTGTCCCTTCCAAGGGTATCCGTGCCCGGCGGGAAGCCCATCCTCGGTTTGACCACTGTACCGTCCGGACGGTACAGTCCTCTGCATGAGGCGGGAGGAGTTGCTGGACGCGGCGGAGGGTCTGCTGTGCGACCAGGGCTCCCAGGCGCTCACCCTGGCGGCCGTCGCCGAGCGCGCGGGCTGCAGCAAGGGCGGGCTGCTCTACCACTTCGCCACCAAGGAAGCCCTGATCAAAGGCATGGTCGAGCGGCTGATCGAAGACTTCGACCAGCTCGTCGCCACCCAGGGCCACGACACCTACACAAAGAACTATCTGCACGCCACCTTCGCCGCCGTGCGCAGTGGCAGGCTGCGACGCTGGGCCGTGGTCACCGGCGCCTCGGGCAACCCCTATCTGCTCGCCCCCCTGCGTGAGGCGATGGCCCGCTGGCACCGTGAGGGGCTCGACACCGAGCCCGACCCCACGACCGCCCAGATCGTGCGACTCGCCTGTGAGGGGCTGTGGGACGTGGCCACCCACGACCCCGCCCTCTACGACGACGAGCGCCACGCCGAGCTGAAGCGGCGTCTGCTGGCCCTGCTGCCCGCCTGACGGCCGGGCTCCCGCGCCGCCCACGGCGCTCGCGCTCCCCCGAGAACACTGGCGGGGGGGGGCGCCGGGGGGGGCGCCCCCCCCCCCGGGGGGCCCCAACGGGTAAACTAGAAAAACAAAATTTTTGTGGGGTTATTTTTTTTGCCCCCCCACGAGGACACCCCCCCCACCGCCGCAGCAACA
>NZ_JBITMT010000026.1:0-85937 GCF_044466505.1 Streptosporangium sp. NPDC049376
GGAAGTTAAGCTCTTCAGCGCCGATGGTACTGCACCGGGGACGGTGTGGGAGAGTAGGTCGCCGCCGGACAATCTTTGTGGGGGGTCATCCTTTTGGGGTGGCCCCCCTTTTTTTTGTTGTTGTGGGGTGGGTGTGTGGGGGTGGGGGTGGGCCGCCCCCCCTTTTTTTGTTTGTGTTTGGCTGTTGGGGGTGTCCCCTGGGTGGGGGTGTCTGGGGTGCGGGGTGGCCGGCGGCTGCCCCTTTTTTTGTTTGTGCCCGGCCCGGGAGTTTGTGCCCGGCCTGGAAGTACGGGGGTGTTTGAGGGGTAGCGGGGGTTGCCCCCTTTTGCCCCTGGCTCCGGGGCGTGCCCGGGGGTTCCGGGGGTGTTTGGTGTGGGTGGGGTTGTGTTCCGGGCGGGGGTGTCTGGGGGTTAGGGGTGGCGAAAGCCGCCCCTTTTTTTGTTTCAGGAGCGGGGTGGGAGGGCGTGGAGTTCGCCGGACAGGACGGTTACCGCTCGTCCGGTCGGCTTCATCCGGTCTTCCAGGGGTGTTGTGGTGGGCGGGGTTGCGTTCCAGGCGGGGTGTTGGGCGCGTTTGGGGTTGGGGGTGGCTGGCGGCTGCCCCTTTTTGTTGGTGTCTGGCCCCGGGGTGTGGGTGTTTGAGGGAGGCGGGGGCCGTCCCTTTCTCTGGTGCGGGGTGGCTTCGCGGTCGGGGCTGTTGCTTTTCTGGTTCGGCAGCGGCCTTCGGCAGTGGCCTTGGGGGTGGTGTTGTCTGCCGGTGGGGGTCCACGGGGTGGTCAGGTCGATCCTGTTGGCCCTGGTCGTGGACGGCCCTGGTTGTGGACGGTGAGGTCCCGGGTCGGGGGCCGGAGAAGGCCGAAGGGCCGCTCCTCCGGCGACCGGTGCCCGACGGCCCCTACGGTCGCGGCATCGTGTCGGGAGCGAGCCGTACCTTCTCTGAAGGCGTGGTGAAGGGACGCACAGGGCCGTGGGGCAGGGGGAGGGGAGCCAAGGCCTTGGGGGAAGGGTTGGGTGCGAAGGGAGTCAAGGTTTTGGGGACAGTGGGTGACGGTGGGTTGGGTGCGGTCGAAGGGGCGATACTCGCCTGACGGCCTCAACAGCCGGGCGATCATGGCCTTCGTGAAAGGCAGTGGTCCGGTGATCAGTTGTTCGGCGCGGTGTGGAGCAGCGGCTCGATTCGGTAGGGGACCTGGACGGACAGGGCGATCGTCGTGTCGGTGCGTTGCACTGCCGGCGAGGCCAGAATCCGGGCGATGATCTCCTGGAGGTCGGGTGTGCTCCGCGCGACGACGCGGCAGAGCAGGTCGGCCTGGCCGCTGGTTCCGTACACCTCAAGGATCTCTGGGAGGGGGCGTAGGGCCTCTACGGCCTCGGCCAGCCGTCCCTGGGCGATCTGCAGGGAGACGAAGGCCAGAATGGGGTAGCCGACTCCCTCGGGGGTGACGGTTGGGCCGAAGTCGGCGATCACACCGCGGTTGAGGAGTTTCTCGACGCGGGCTTGGACCGTGCCTCTGGCGACACCGAGCAGGCGGGCCAGCTCGGTGAGGCCTATCCGGGGGTTGGCTCGCATCGTCACCAGGAGGCGACTGTCAAGGTCGTCTATGGACACCGCATCAGACTAGGCGATATGACCAGTCATAGGTAGGTCTGGCCATGCGATCTTGCGCGGATCGAGTAGCAAAACTGCTCTCTCTTGCCAACGTTTCTTGGGATTGCTGTCATTTTATGTATGTTCGAAGAAGCACAGTACTTCGCACCGGTGGCGACCCGTGACGACGGCACGGTGGAGGTCGAGCTGGCCGCCAGTCACCCCGGGTTCGCCGACCCCGTCTATCGTGCTCGGCGCAACGCCATCGCGGCGCTGGCGGTCGACTACGTGCCGGGTACGCCCATTCCGACGGCCGAGTACACCCCGCAGGAGCACGAGGTGTGGACGCTGGTCAGCCGTGAGCTGGCGACCAAGCACCGCGTGTACGCCACGGCGGAGTATCTGAACGCCGTCGAGAGGCTCGGTCTGCCCCGCGAGAGGATTCCGCAGCTCCAGGAGGTCAGCGAGCTGCTGTATCCGCTCACCGGCTTCCGTTACATCCCCGCCGCGGGGTTGGTGCCGCTGCGTGAGTTCTACGGTGTGCTGGCCGAGGGGTTCTTCCACTCGACGCAGTACATCCGGCACCACTCGACACCGCTCTACACGCCGGAACCTGACGTGATCCACGAGGTGATCGGACACGCCAACTCGCTGGCCTCCGACCGTTACGCGAGGCTGTACCGCCTGGCGGGTGGCGCGGCGCGTCGAGTCGAGAGCGACGCGGCGCTGGAGTTCATCTCGAAGGTCTTCTGGTTCACCCTGGAGTTCGGCGTGATGACCGACCAGGGTGAGCTACGGGCGTACGGCGCGGGCATCCTGTCCTCCTACGGGGAGATCGAGGAGTTCCGCGGGATGGACATCCGGCCGTTGGACGTCGCCCGTATGGGCACCACTCAGTACGACATCACGAAATATCAGGATGTTCTCTTCCGGGCTGACTCTCTGGACCACCTTGAGGACGTGGTCGGAGAATTCTGGGCCACATGTGACGACGAGTCCATCGCCAGGCTGGTAGCCGACGCCCGCTGAGGGACGGCCTCTCAGCGGCGATCCTCACCGTAGGCCGCCATCTGAAGACGGAAGGGCTGGAGGCCGGGCCCGCTCGCTGATCAAGGACTTGTCCACTCTTCGGGCTGGGTTTGCCCGCGCCGGCTTCCGTCCTCGTCCGGTGGGATAGACCTCGATCATGGACTGGGGAAGCCCCGATCTGACGACGAGGATGACACGCCGAGCCGCCGTGACGGTCGCCGTGCTGACAACCGGGCTGACATGGGGGTGCGCGCCCGTGGGCGTGACGTCCGCCAAGGCCTTTCCCATGTCGCGGTCGCCCGTTCCGACGGAGGAACCGGCGCCTTCGGGGGAGGCGCCAAAGGAGGAGCCGAGGAGGACGGCGGCCTCGCCGAAGGTCGTCGCCTCAAGGCTCACCCGGAGGCTCGACCGGTTCCTCTCGGGGCGTGGCGTCCGGGTCGCCGCCGCGGCGCGCGATCTCAGCACCGGCCGCTCGTACGTCTACCACGGTGATCTGCGGTTGCCGACCGCCAGCGTCTCGAAGGTCGACATCCTGATGGCGCTGCTGCTCGACACGCCCTGGCGCGAGCTGGACGCGCGGACCAGGCGGGACGCGGAGAGGATGATCCGCATCAGCGACAACGCGGCGGCCGACCGGCTCTACGAGCGCATCGGGCTACAGGACGGTCTGGCGCGGGCGAACCGGAGGTTCGGGCTCGGCGCCACCTACGCTCCACCGGGCCGGTGCGCGGGGCTGTACTGCTGGGGCATCACGCAGACCGTCGCGGAGGACCAGGTCAGGCTTGTCGGAATCCTGGCCGGGCACCGGGACCTGCTGCCGGAAGGGGACCGTGAACAGGTGCTCGGGTTGATGCGGAAGGTGGTCGCCAGGCAGGCGTGGGGGATCAGCGCCGCGGTCTGCGACGGAGGCCGGGTCGCGTTGAAGAACGGCTGGCTGCACCACGTGGCCAACAGGCTCTGGGCCGTCGCCAGCGTCGGCCTGATCCGGGAGCCCGGTCATGACTACGCCGTCGCCGTACTCACCGAGGACGGGCCGAGTAAGGACGCGGGTATCGCGGTGGCCGAGGGGACGGCCAGGCGTGTGCTGGCGGCCTTCCGCGGTGGAGAGTGCGCGAACGGCGCCGGTCGTCCACCGACCGGCGCCGAGGATCAGGCGGCCTTGTCGACCAGCCGGTAACCGACGCCCCTGACGGTCTGGATCAGCTGGTCGTCGGTGTCGCCGAGGCGGGCCCGCAGTCGTTTGACGTGCACCGCGATGGTGTTGGTCGAGGTGGTGTCCGTGGAGTTCCAGACGTGGCGCATTATCTGCTCCCGGGTCACCGTGCGATGCGCGTTGCGCATCAGGTAGTGCAGCAGTTCGAACTCCCGCAGGGGCAGATGGACGGTCCGCCCGCTGACCTTGACCTGGTAGGCGTTGACGTCGAGTTCCACGTTGCCCACCACAAGCGTACGGCGCATGCCAGACTCTCCGGAGAAGGCGGCCTGTACCAGAGGAAGGAGTTCAGGCACGCGGTACGGCCGGGCCACACAGGCGGTGGCGCCGGCCGAGAGTGCCTGGACGGCCTGTTCGGCGTGGTTGTCTCCCACGCCCAGCAGGACGGGTACCGCCCGCGTCAGCCGTACCGCGCGGATGAACTCCACCGCGCCGATGACCGGCAGTGAGGCGCTGACGAGTACCACGTCGGGTTGGAGCGCCCCGGCCTGCAACAGGGCCTGGGCGCCGTCGGCGACGCCCATGACCTCGATTCCCTCGCGTTCGAGGGCGTTGGCCAGACCCTGGACCAGAGCCGATTCCGGATCCGCCACCAGCAGCAGGGGCGCTGTCCGGGTGTCCCCGCTCACCTCGGGTGCCGTCTGCGGCTGGATCACCCGGGTCCTCCTTATGGGGTTGGTTTATCCGAAGCGGCCGGTGATGTAGTCCTCGGTCGCTTTCTGGCTGGGGTTGGTGAAGATGCGGGACGTGTCGTCCATCTCGATCACTCGGCCAGGCTGGCCCTGACCTGCGAGGTTGAAGAACGCGGTACGGTCGCTGACCCGGGCGGCCTGCTGCATGTTGTGCGTCACGATGATGATCGTGAACTGGCTCTTCAGCTCGGACATCAGGTCCTCGATCGCCAGGGTGGAGATCGGGTCGAGGGCGGAGCAGGGCTCGTCCATCAGCAGGACCTCGGGCTTGACCGCGATGGCCCTGGCGATGCACAGGCGCTGCTGCTGACCGCCGGACAGGCCCGCTCCCGGCTTGTTCAGACGGTCCTTGACCTCGTTCCAGAGGTTCGATCCCTTCAGCGAGGTCTCGACGATGCCGTCCATCTCGGACTTGGCGTATCCGCCGTTGAGCTTGAGGCCGGCCGCCACGTTCTCGTAGATCGACATCGTGGGGAACGGGTTGGGGCGCTGGAAGACCATGCCGATCATGCGGCGCACCGAGACAGGCTCGACGTCGGGGGCGTAGAGGTCCTCGCCGTCGAGCAGGACCTTGCCGTCGACGCGGGCGCCGGGGATGACCTCGTGCATGCGGTTCAGCGTCCGCAGGAAGGTGGACTTGCCACATCCGGAGGGGCCGATGAAGGCGGTGATCGACTGAGGCTCGATCGTCATCGAGATGTCCTCGATCGCCTTGTGCTTTCCGTAGTACGCGTCGAGGCTTGAAACCTGGATCTGCTGGCTCATCTGCGACGTTCCTCCTTCCTATCGTCTGGCGGGCGAGCGCCACCAGCCGATGAGGCGCGCCACCAGGTTGAGCAGCATGACGATCAGAATGAGCGTGAGCGCTCCGGCCCACGCCCGGTCAATGGCGACGTCGGTGGGACGGGCCGATTGGTCGAACACATAGAGCGGCAACCCCATCTGCGGCCCGTTGAAGGGGTCGGTGTTGATGGAGTCGGTGAAGAAGACGGTGAGCAGCAGAGGCGCCGTCTCACCCGCGACACGGGCGATGGCCAGCATGACGCCGGTCACGATGCCGGTGAACGCGGTCGGCAGGACGACCTTGACGATCGTCCGCCACTTGGGCACGCCCAGCGCGTACGAGGCCTCGCGCAGGTCGTTGGGGACCAGCAGGAGCATCTCCTCGGCGGAGCGCACCACGGTCGGCATCATCAGGATCGACAGGGCGAGGGCGCCCGCGAAACCGGAGAAGGGCATCCCCAGGGCCAGGATCCAGAAGGCCAGGATGAACAGGCCGGAGACCACGGAGGGGATGCCGGTCATGACGTCGACGAAGAAGCTGATCGCCCGGCTCAGTCGTCCGCCTCTGCCGTACTCGACGAGGTAGATCGCGGTGAGCAGGCCGATGGGGATCGAGATGACCGACGCCAGCAGGACCTGCTCAAGGGTGCCGATGATGGCGTGGTAGGCGCCGCCGCCCGCGTCCCTGGCCCCGACGTTGCGCATCGAGTGGGTCAGGAACTCCATGTTGAGCCTGGCGAAGCCGTTGCTGAGCACCAGCCAGAGGACGGAGAGCAGCGGTACGACGGCGATGGCGAACGACAGGTAGACGAGCCCATGGACGATCTTGTCCTTGGCGCGTCTGCCTGCGGAGATGCGCCGGATCGCGGGCGCGTGCTGGATCGCGGTCATGCGGCTGCTCCGGAGAACTCCTTGCGGCGGGCGACGATCAGGCGTGCCGCCGTGTTGACCAGCAGCGTGATGATGAACAGCACCAGACCGGAGGCGATCAGCGCTCCGCGGCCGACCGGACCCGCCTCGGCGAACCCGTTGGCGATGTTGGCGGCGATGCTGTTGCCCTCGGGAGCGAGGATGTGGAAGTTGATGCCGAACGTCGCGGGGAAGATGAGGGCGACGGCGATGGTCTCGCCCATGGCGCGGCCGAGGCCGAGCATGGAGGCGCTGATGACGCCGGGTCGTCCGAAGGGCAGCACCGCGGTCTTGACGACCTCCCAGCGGGTCGCGCCGAGGGCCAGCGCCGCCTCCTCGTGCATCCGCGGCACCTGGAGGAAGACCTCCCGGGAGATCGCCGCGATGATCGGCAGAATCATGATCGCAAGGATGATCGAGGCGGTCATGATCGAGTGGCCGCCGACCGATTCGCCGCCGAACAGCGGGATGAACCCGAGGTACTCGTTGATGAACTCGTAGGGCCCCTGGACGAGCGGGACGAGGAAGATGACGCCCCACAGGCCGTAGATGACGCTGGGTACGGCGGCGAGCAGGTCGATGACGTAGCCCAGGACGCCGGCCAGACGGCGGGGAGCGTAGTGGGAGATGAACAGCGCGACCCCGACGGCCACGGGCACGGCCATGACCAGGGCGAGGAGCGAGCTGAGCAGGGTGCCGAACGCCAGGGCCGCGATACCGAAGGACGGCTCGGTGTTGTTCGGCGTCCAGGTGAGGGTCCCCAGGAAGCTTCCTTGGTTGGCCTGGAGGGCGGGAACCGCCTCGACGATCAGGAAGACGGCGATGGCCGCCATGATCGCCAGCAGGAGGATTCCGGCACCCGTCGAGGCGTATCGGAAGGGGGTCTCACCTCGGCTGCGCCGCGAGGCGGGCCGGCCGGTGGCCGGCCCGCCGTCGCGAGTACGAAGTGACGTGGCCATCAACTTAGGAGATCGCCTCGACGGCGGTGCGGACCTTGGCGACCAGCGTCGCAGGCAGCGGGGCGTAGCCGAGGTTGGTCAGCGCCTGCTGGCCCTCGTCGCTGGCGGTGTAGGTCAGGAAGGCCTTGACGAGCTTGGACTGGTCCTCGGGGAGACCCTTCTCGCAGGTGATCTCATAGGTCACCAGGACGATCGGGTAGGCGCCTGCGGCCTTGGTCGCGTAGTCGATGCTCAGCTTCAGGTCGTTGCCCTGGCCGGTGATCTCGGCGGCCTCGACCGTCTTGCCCGCGCTCTCCGGGGTCAGCTCGACGAACTCGCCGGAGCCGTTGGCGACCTTGGCCTTGGACAGGCCGGAGTTCTCGGCGAAGGAGAGCTCGACGTAGCTGATCGCGCCGACACCGGTCTTGACCGCCTGCGCGATGCCGTCGGAGCCCTTGGCGCCCTGGCCCTTGGCCTCGGCGGGCCACGCCTTGGCGGGCTCGTACGGCCAGTCGGCGGTCTTGGACAGGAACTTGGTGAAGTTGTCGCTGGTGCCCGACTCCTCCGAGCGGTGGAAGGCCTGGATCGCCGTCGAGGGGAGCTTGGCGTCGGGGTTGTCCTTCTTGATCGCCGCGTCGTCCCACTTGGTGATCTTGCTGTTGAAGATGTCACCGATGGTCTTGGGCGAGAGCTGCAGGTTGTCCACACCGGGCAGGTTGTAGACCACGGCCACGGGGCCGATCACCATGGGGAGGTTGATCGCCTTGCCGGTCTTGCAACGGGCGTCGGCCTGGGCGGGCTCGCCCTTGTCGTCCTTGAGGGCCGAGTCGGAACCCGCGAACGAGACCGTGCCCTGGATGAAGGCCTGGATGCCGGCGCCGGAGCCGCTGGGCTGGTAGTTGAGGCTGACCCCCGAGTTCGCCTGCTGGAAGTTCTTCTTCCACTCGTCGATGGCGTTGGCCTGGGCCGAGGAGCCGGCGGCGTTGATCGTGCCGCTGAGGCCACCGGAGCCCGATCCGGCCGACGAGGCGTCGGTGGCCGGTGTGGAGCTGTTGGCGGAGCCGCCGTTGTTATCGGTGCCGCACGCAGCGAGCGAGAGCGCGCCAACAAGGGTGACCGCGGCGAGCCGGCCTGCATACTTCACGGTTGGGTTCCTCCCACTAAGTCCTTCAACGTTCAGGAGAGTAGGGAGGCAAGGTGACTCAAAACCGGTAGAAAGATGAACGCAAAATGAATGCATCCGGTCGCTGTCGTGGCGATCCCTTGGGCCGGACTTGGAGCGCTCTCCGGGTGCGGTTGCCGGTGGCATACCCGCCGGACACCAGGATATGGGTGTGCTGAACTGCCCAGACGGGGCCTAACCGGATTGAACGGTTCCCGGGAGGTCGTGAACGATCGAACGGCCCATCAGGTGAACGGCCGGTGATCATCGAGCGAATGCCGGGGCGCCCGGCCGTACCGGGTGGGTTCACCGGGGGCCTGGAAACGGTCTCTTCGAATGGCTTGGCCTGCGGGGCCGAAACCCCGCAGGCGGCGTCACATGGGCAGGGTGAGCGGGCCGCCGCCGAGGCGCTTGAGGGCCTCGGCGTGCAGGAGGCCGTTGCTGCACACCAGGCTGCCGCCGTTCAGGCCGGAGGCTCCGGACAGGTCCGTCCAGATGCCGCCGGCCTCCTCGACGATCACCGTCAGCGCCGCGATGTCCCAGGGGGACAGTTCCGGCTCGGCGGACAGGTCGACCGCCCCCTCGGCGACCAGCATGTGTGACCAGAAGTCGCCGTAGGCGCGGCTGCGCCAGACCGCCCTGTTCAGGTCGAGGAACTCGGGGAGTCTGCCCGCCTCCTCCCACCCGCCGAAGCTGGAGTAGGAGAAGGAGGCGTCGTCGAGACGGGAGACCGAGGAGACCTGGCAACGGGTGGCCTTGGTGAGGCTCTTGCCCGTCCAGGCGCCGCTGCCGTGGGCGGCCCACCAGCGCCGGCCGAGCGCGGGGGCGGAGACCAGTCCGACGACGACCCTGCCCTGGTCCATCAGGGCGATGAGCGTGGCCCAGATGGGGACGCCCCGCACGTAGTTCTTGGTGCCGTCGATCGGGTCGACGATCCAGGAACGGGAGCCGTTCCCGGTGCTGCCGAACTCCTCACCGATCACCGCGTCACGCGGGCGGGCCCGGCCGAGTGTGTTGCGGATGACCTCCTCGACCGCCCGGTCGGCGTCGCTCACCGGCGTGAGGTCCGGCTTGGTCTCGACCTTCAGGTCCACGGCCTTGAAGCGGCGCATGGTCAGGTCGTCGGCGGCGTCGGCCAGGACGTGTGCCAGGCGTAGGTCGTCGTTGTAGTCCGTCACGTTGGGCCACGCTATCGCGTCGCCGGTCGGTTATAGGAGGTGGAGGAAGATGCGGGGGGATTGCGGCGCGTCATGCGAATGGTCGGGAACATCGGGTGTTACCCGCGAGTAGCATGCGGTCATGACGTTCGACGTGGGTGCCTTCATGCTGCAGAGCGTTCCGTTCGCACGGACGCTGGACATCACCTTCGACAGGGTCGGGCACGGAATCGCGGTCGCGCGGATGCCCGACCGTCCCGACCTGCGCAACCACGTGGGCGGCCCGCACGCGGGAGCGCTGTTCACCCTCGCCGAGTCCGCCTCCGGCGCCGCGATGCTGTCGGCCTTCGGCGACCAGTTGACCCGGGCCACCCCGCTGGCCGTCGGCGCCGCGGTCCGCTACGTGAAGCTGGCGATGGGCGAGGTTGTCGCCGAGGCGCGCCTTTCGGCCTCCAGGGAGGAGGTCGTGGCCAGGTTGGACGCGGGGGAGCGCCCTGAGTTCGAGGTCGCGGTCACCGTCAGCACGGCCGACGGCACGCCGGTCTGCGAGGTGACCGTCACCTGGACCCTGCGTCCCAACCGCTGAGCCGTACGGGATCAGTCGTCGTCGGCGGCGCCCTCGCGGCTGGCGAGCAGGCGGCGCAGCGAGACGAGCCGGGCGGGGTCGGCGTGGCCCGCCTCGACCCAGGCGTCGAGGGCGCACTCCTCGCCCAGGTGACTGCAGCCCTTCGGGCACTCGACGGTGCCCTCGACCAGGTCGGGGAAGCCCGCCAGGACGGTCTCGACGGACACGTGCGCCAGCCCGAAGCTGCGCACGCCGGGCGTGTCGATGATCCACCCGCCCTCGGGGAGCTCAAGGGCGACGGCCGAGGTCGAGGTGTGGCGGCCCCGGCCGGTCACCGCGTTGACGTGGGAGACGGCCCGGTTGGCGTCCGGGACCAGGGCGTTGACCAGGGTCGACTTGCCCACGCCCGAATGGCCGACCAGCACGCTGACCCGGTCGAGGAGGCGATGCCTGACCTCGTCGAGAGGACCGCCCTTGTGCAGCACCACGTACGGCACGCCCAGCGGGGCGTAGAGGGAGACCAGATCCTCCGGTGAGGACAGGTCGGCCTTGGTGAGGCACAGCATCGGCTCGATGTCGGCGTCGAACGCCGCGACCAGCATCCGGTCGATCATGCGGGGCCGGGGCGGCGGGTCCGCCAGGGCCGTCACGATCACGAGCTGGTCGGCGTTGGCGACCACGGGACGCTCGATGCCGTCGGTGTTGTCGGTGTCGTCCGCGGAACGGCGGAGCATGGAGCTGCGGGGCTCGACGCGGACGACCCGGGCCAGCGTGTCGGAGTCGCCGGAGACGTCCCCGACCAGGGCGACCCGGTCACCGACCACGATGCCCTTGCGGCCCAGCTCTCTGGCCTTCATGGCGACGACGATCCGGCTGTCCTTCTTCGGCGGCTCGACCAGGCAGGTGTATCGGCCGCGGTCGACCGCGACCACGAAGCCCTCGACCGCGTCCTCGTGCGCAGGACGAATCCGCGTCCGGGGCCGGGAGCCCTTCCCCGGCCGGATCCTGACGTCGTCCTCGTCGTACTCCCGCTTTCTCAGTTTCGCCGCCTCGATCCGTCCATGACCCCGAAGACCCGGAACCCGGTCCTCAACGCGTCTCCCGCAGCATGTCCGCCCACATGGAGGCGAACTCGGGCAGGGTCTTGCCGGTGGTCGCGATGTCCTCGACCTCGACACCGGGCACCGCCAGGCCGATCACCGCGCCCGCGGTCGCCATCCTGTGGTCGGCGTAGGAGCGGAAGACGCCGCCTCTGAGCGGACGCGGCCTGATCTCCAGGCCGTCCGCCGTCTCGTTCGCGTCGCCGCCGAGTCCGTTGATCTCCGCGACCAGGGCGGCCAGGCGGTCGGTCTCGTGTCCGCGGATGTGGGCGACGCCGCCGATGCGGCTGGGCGAGTCGGCCAGCGCGGCCAGCGCGGCGATCGTCGGGGTCAGCTCGGCCACGTCACGCAGGTCGGCCTCGATGCCGTGGACGCTCCCGGTGCCGGTGACCGTCAGGCCGAGCGGAGTGTGCTCGACCGAGGCGCCCATGTCCGCCAGCAGGCTTCTGAGCTGGTCACCCGGCTGTGTCGTGTTCGTCGGCCAGTCCGGCACGGTGACCGAGCCACCCGTGATCATCGCGGCGGCGAGGAACGGCGCCGCGTTCGACAGGTCGGGTTCGACGGTGAAGTCCCTGGCCGCGATCGGCCCGGGCTCGACCCGCCAGACGTCGGGCTCGGAGTCGTCGACCTGGACGCCGTACTCGCGCAGCATCGAGACGGTCATCAGGATGTGCGGCTGTGAGGGGATGGGCGGGCCCTGGTGCCGTACGGTGACGCCCTTGTCGAAGCGGGCACCGGTCAGCAGCAGGCCGGAGAGGAACTGCGAGGAGCCGGAGGCGTCGAGCGTGACCTCGCCGCCGGACAGCGGGCCGCGTACGGTGAACGGCAGCGCGTCGCCGCGCACCTGGGCGCCGAGGGCGCGCAGCGCGTCCAGGATCACCCCCATGGGGCGTTTGCGCGCGTGCGGGTCGCCGTCGAAGGAGACCTCACCGTCGGCCAGCGCGGCCACCGGCGGCACGAACCGCATCACCGTGCCCGCCAGCCCCACCTCGATGTGCGCCCCGCCGACGACCGGACCGGGGGTGATGGTCCAGTCGGAGCTTGAGGCGCTCTCGCCGGACGGGTTCATCGTGGCGCCGAGCGCCCGCAGGGCCTGGGCCATGAGGTCGGAGTCACGGCTGCGCAGCGCCCGCCGTACGGTGCCGGGGCCCTCTGCCAGGGTGGCGAGCAGCAGCGCGCGGTTGGTCACGGACTTCGACCCGGGAAGGGAGACGGTCGCGTGGACGGGAGAGGTCGCGGTAGGTGCGGGCCACAGCGGAGCGGACATGGGCAAAAGCCTACCGGGATGAGGGGCCCGCGCCTTCGAAGGCGTGGCAAGGTGGGGGATATGTGCGGGAGATACGCGTCCACGCGACCGAAGCAGGAGCTGCTTGAGGAGTTCGAGGTCGAACTGGACGGCGCCGCGGAGGAGGACCTGGGGCCGGACTACAACGTCGCGCCGACCAAGCCGGTCTACGCGATCCTCAGCCGCGTGCCCAAGGAGGGTCCGGGCGACCGGGCGGTACGGCAGCTGCGGATCGTCAAATGGGGACTGGTCCCGGCCTGGGCGAAGGACCCGTCGATCGGCTCGAAGATGATCAACGCGCGGGTGGAGACGATCGCGGAGAAGCCGTCCTTCCGCAGGGCGTTCGCCCAGCGCAGGTGCCTGTTGCCCGCGGACGGCTACTACGAGTGGGCGGTGCTTGAGGAGGGCGGGACGGCCAAGAGGCCGAAGAAGCAGCCCTATTTCATCCACCCCGCCGACGGCGAGGTCATGGCGATGGCGGGGATCTACGAGTTCTGGCGCGACAAGGGCAGGGCCGAGGACGATCCGCTCGCCTGGCTGACGACCTGCGCGGTCGTCACCACCACGGCCCGTGACGAACTGGGCGCCATCCACGAGCGGATGCCGATGCTGATCGAGCGGGACCGCTGGGCGCAGTGGCTCGACCCCGGCGTCCCCGAGGCGGAGGAGTTCCTGGTGCCCGCCGCCTCGGCGGGGCTGACGGCCTATCCCGTCTCAAGCGCGGTGAACTCGGTGCGCAACAACGGTCCCGAACTCGTGGAGCCGCTCCCCGAGGACCAAGGAGACGGTCAGGCGCTGTTCTGAAAGAGCCGGGAAAGGAAACCTCTCGGTAAACGGTGTGGAAACCCTCCGTAGCGGGCATCCGCTGAGGGAGCGATGCCTCATGGCGCCATCGGTGGGGCGTTCGCCCACAGACCTCATCGTCTTGCCGCCTGACGGGAGAAGTCGGGGAAATCCCTTCACAGGCCGCCCCCACCCTGCGGAGGTGCGGATTCGTGGACGCCGCGACCGTGCGCATGCGCCTGGAGAGCATGCTCGCCGAGCTCGACCGGTCCATCGGGGTTCTGCGAGGGGACCCACTGGCCGGATGGGAACGTTCCCTCGCGGACGCCGGATCCGTCCTGACCGACGCCGACCGGACGCTGGCCATGCTGGAGGCGGCGACCGTGCAGCGCCGCGCGGTCGCCGACGCGCTCAGACGTCTGGAGGAGGGGGTCTACGGCCGCTGCGCCGACTGCGGCCAGGCCGTACCGGAGGGCAGGCTTGAGGCGCGTCCCGAGGCCGCCCGCTGTGTCCGGTGTCAGTCGCGGCGCGAACGCCGCCGCTGAACGCTCCTCACACCCGTCTGGCGCTGGCCACCAGGTGGATGCCGACGGTGTCGTCGTCGTCCGGGTGTGCCTCAAGCTCGGTGTTGACCAGCCAGGTGAGCGCCCTGGAGTCGGAGGCCAGGACGTGGTCGACCGTCGAGGGGGACAGCACCGTGCGGGGCCGTATCCACTCGACCTCCAGCCCCGCGCCGGTGAGCAGCTCGCGGAGCTGGCCGCTGCTGAAGCAGCGGGTGATGCTGCCGTCCGGCCAGGGCACGAGCATGACCTCGTCCGTCTGGCGCAGGTGGGCCCAGTAGTTCTGCTCGGCGAGGATCGCCATCCCCAGCACCAGGGAGTCGACGCAGACCAGGGCCCGCCCGCCGGGGCGCAGCACTCTGGCGACGTCGCCCATCGCGGACTCGGCCATGAGCTCGACCGACATCGCGCGTTCCTCGGCGAGCACGGCGTCCATACTCTCGTCGGGCAGGAAGCGCAGGTCGTCGGCACGTACCTGGCGGACCTTCGAGGCGTCGTGCAGCGCCTGTCCCTCGACGGCCCTGCGGAAGTCGACGACCTCCAGCACCCGGTGCCCGGCTCTGGCGGCCTGGGCGGACCAGCGGCCCCTGCCCCCGGACAGGTCGAGGACGGTCGAGGGGCTCTCCGGCAGCCAGCGGCTCAGTTGCTCGGCGGCTACGGCTCGGTAAAAGGTCCAGTACGGCCCGAGCGTTCCTGAGCCGTTCAGCTCTTCGGCCGGGATGGGCAGCACAAGCGGCTCCTGGCGTCTGGTTTCCGGTGGTCTCCAGTACCTACCGGTACGTATGGTTTTCCCCACACCGGGGTGTTCGTCACCTTCTATCTTGTGGGAACAGATGGCCGGGCGGGGGTGTTGCAGCGGACAACACAGATCCTTTCGGGAGGTTGGCCAGCCAATGCTCGCCTTGATCGAACCCGTCGTCCGCCCCGGTGATCGGTCATTCCCTGATGAGCGGGTATTCTCCGCTCAGTACGGCGTCCCGCGTCAGCAGGACTCCGGCGATACTAAGGGGGTGGGTCCGGTCCCTGCGACAGACGAGGAGACTCTGGAGCAGCGGAGCGCGCGGTTCGAACGGGATGTCATGCCCTATCTCGACCAGCTTTACTCCGCGGCCCTTCGGATGACCCGGAACCCGGCGGATGCCGAAGACCTCCTTCAGGAGACCTTCGCCAAGGCCTTCGCGTCCTTCCACCAGTTCCAGGAAGGCACGAACCTCAAGGCCTGGCTGTATCGCATCCTGACCAACACCTTCATCAACAGCTACCGCAAGAAGCAGCGGGAGCCCAAGCAGTCGGGCGCCGAGGAGATCGAGGACTGGCAGCTCGCCAGGGCCGAGTCGCACACCTCCGGCGGCCTGAAGTCGGCGGAGATCGAGGCGCTCGAACACCTCCCCGACAGTGACGTCAAGCAGGCGCTCGCCGCCCTGCCCGAGGAGTTCCGCATCGCGGTCTACCTCGCCGACGTGGAGGGCTTCCCCTACAAGGAAATCGCCGACATCATGGGCACGCCCATCGGGACCGTGATGTCGAGGCTCCACCGCGGCAGGCGTCAGCTGCGGACGCAACTTGAGGACTACGCCCGTGAGCGTGGTCTGGTCCCCGCGGAGGGTGCGAAGTGAGCGAGCACGGCGACTTCTGTGGCGAGGTGATCGCATGAGCTGTGGAAAGCCCCACGCCACCGACTGCCGGGACGTCCTGGAGAAGGTCTACACCTACCTCGACGGCGAGCTGGACGAGGGCAACTGCGCCGACATCCGCGTGCACCTGGACGAGTGCGGTCCCTGCCTGGAGGAGTACGGTCTCGAACAGGTGGTCAAGCAGCTGATCGCCAAACACTGCGGCTGCGACAAGGCCTCCGAGGACCTGCGCGCCAAGGTGCTCGGCCGGATCGAGCAGGTCCGCTCCGAACTGAGGGGCTGACCTCTTAGGATCTCTCGTACGGCTGTGCCAAACGAGAGACCTGGGGGTTGGGCATGCGGATACTCGTCACCGGTGGGGCCGGGTTCATCGGTTCCACCCTGGTCGACCGGCTGCTGGCCGACGGCCACGAGGTCACCGCGGTCGACGACCTGTCCGGTGGAGACCGGGGCAACCTCGCCGCCGCGGCCGAGAGCCCGCGCTTCTCCCTGCACGAGATGGACATCCGCGACCCGGCCCTGATCGGCCTGGCCGCCGAGGTCAGGCCCGAGGTGATCTGTCACCTGGCCGCGCAGATCAGTGTGCGCAAGAGCGTGGCCGACCCCGTCCACGACGCCAGGCTGAACGTCGAAGGGACCGCCTCGGTGCTGACCGCCGCCCACCGAGGCGGCACCAGGAAGGTCGTCCTCGCCTCCTCCGTCGCCGTGTACGGCAGGCCCGCCGTCATCCCGGTGCCCGGGGACGCGGCCACCGACCCGCGCTCGCCGTACGCGGCGTCCAAGCTCAGCGCGGAGACCTACCTGGCGACCTTCAGGGCGTTGTACGGCATCGAGTACACCACGCTCGTGCTCGCCAACGTCTACGGTCCGCGCCAGTCTCCGCAGGGGGAGGCGGGGGTGGTGGCCATCTTCACCGACGCCCTGCTCAACGGCACCCCCACGGTCGTGTACGGCGACGGCACCCAGACCCGTGACTACGTGTTCGTCGACGACGTGGTGGACGGCTTCGCGCGGGCCTGCGGGCAGGAGGGCGACGGCCGCAGGTTCAACCTGGGCACGGGCGTCGAGACGACGGACCGGGCGCTGCACTCCCTGGTCGCCGCCGCGGCGGGGGCCCCCGACGCGCCGGACAGCGCGCCGGCCAGGCTCGGCGACCTGCCGGCGATGGCGGTCGACCCCACCCCGGCGTTCGAGGGCCTCGGCTGGCGGCCGGGAACGGACCTGGCCGCCGGGCTGAAGGTCACCGTCGACTGGGCCAGGGCCAGGCGTACGGCGCCGTAACCGGGTGCGAGCCGTACGGGATGGTCCGTGATGGCGTGGGGTGATGGATTGGTTACGCTTTGCTTGCGATTCCACGTCTGCCGGTCTTGGCCTGTTCGGCTTCTGTAGCCTGAGTGGGAAATCGACATGGAGGCAGCGCATGTTGAAGGAAACGGTCACCCCCATCCGACTGGGGATCTCCTGGACCTGAGCACGCGCGCGTAGGACCCCAAGGGTGGCCGCTTTGCGTGGACTGCCGTGGTTTGCCAAGGTCTATTTGGTCGCTGTGATCGGAGTGGCGTGCGCGCTGCTCGGATACAGCGTGGCGGGAAGCGATCGTCTGGAGTGGCTCGACTGGTCGAACCTCCTGGTGCTGGCCCTGCTGTTCCTGGTGTGCGAGTCGGTGCCGACCCTGCTCAACGTCAAGCAGGCGGCGGTCTCGGTCAGCTTCTCGGCCGCGCTCGCCGCCGTGGTGCTCGTCGGGCCGCAGGGCGCCGCGCTGGTCGGCATGACGGCCGTCTTCAGCGTGCGTCCCGGGCTGCCGCTGGTCAAGCGCCTGTTCAACGGCGCCCAGTTCGCCATCTGCGGTTACGCCGCGGGCTGCGCCTACGAGTGGCTCGGCGGCAGGGCCAGGCTGCCGGACATCGCCGGGTTCGACGACCTGATCGTGCCGTTCGCCGGGGCCGCGGCTGTCTTCGTGCCGCTCAACTTCGTCCTCATCGCGATCGTCCTGGTCGTCACCGGGCAGGCCGACCAGGTGCCTCCGCTGCGGGGACTGGCCCAGTTCATGGTCTCCTACCTGGGTTACGCCACCTTCGGACTGCTGATCGCCGGGCTGTGGGCCACGGTCAACTCGATCTCCGCGGTGCTCGTGCTGCTGCCGCTCTTCGTCGCCCGCTGGGCCTTCGGCCAGTACCTCGCCCAGCAACGCTCCTACGACGCCACGATCGCCGCGCTGTGCCAGGCGGTGGAGACCAAGGACTACTACACCCGAGGCCACTGCACCCGGGTCTCGCTGGCCTCCGGGATGATCGCCCAGGAGATCGGCATGGGCTCCGAGAGGTTGCGGGCGATTCGCTACGCCGGGATGCTGCACGACGTGGGCAAGCTGGGAGTGCCGACCAAGGTGCTGCAGAAGGACGGGCCGCTCACCGAGGAGGAGTACGCCGCCATCCAGCTGCACCCGATGCGCGGGCTGGAGATCGTGCGGGGCATCGACTTCCTCGACGAGGCGTTCGCCGGGATCATGCACCACCATGAGCGGCAGGACGGAAAGGGGTACCCGATGGGGCTGGCCGGGGAGGAGATACCGGAGTTCGCCCGGATCATCGCGGTCGCCGACGCCTTCGACTCGATGACCTCCGACCGCTCCTACCGGGGCGCCCGGCCCGTGGAGGTGGCCATGGCCGAACTGCGCAAGGGGGCGGGCACTCAGTTCGACCCGGAGATGGTCGTCGCCTTCACCAAGGCCGTCGACCGTCACGGCTGGCAGGCGCCGCGCAAGGTCGTCGCGCCCCCCGAGGACACGGCGGAGACGACCGCCAAGGACCACGACGATCCGACGATGCCCATCCAGGTGGTGCCCGAGCGGTGAGCAGCACCACGACAACCCTGGCCACCAGGACGTTCCGGCGGCTCGACTCCGGTCAGCTCCTGCTGATCTGCGCGGCCGGTCTGCTGGCGGTCGCCGGGGTCGCGCACACGGCCGCGACCGGCCTGACCGCCCCCAGCGTCGCCGTCGGGTTCGGCGCGCTGATCGCCGCGGGTGAGCTGGCCAGGCTCACGATGCCGGGCAACAGGGAGGTCGCGCCGATCGGCGCCGCCGCCGCCCTGGGCTACACGTTGCTGCTGGATCTGGGGGGCGTCCCGGCCCGGCACACGGCCCTGCAGGTCATCGCGGTGCTGACGGTCGGCATGATCGCCGGTGCGCTGCCGCATCTGGCGGTCGGCAGGCCGCCGAGCCCGGACGCCATGGCGCGCAGGCTGTTCACCGGCGCCCTGCTCGCCCTGGCCTACCGGCCGCTGGCCGGTCCGCTGTTCGAACTGGCCAAACGTCCGGAGGGGGGCTGGTGGCCCGCCCTCGGGGTGATGGGCCTGCTCGTCCTGGTGATGGTGCTGGTCGACGTGCTGTTGGCCGCCGTGCTGCGGGCCGAGCAGGTGCGGGCGGCCTTCGGCGTCGCCGTACAGGACGAGCTGCGGATGGCGGCTCCGCTGTGGGCGGCGGTTGCGGCCTCGGGCATCCTGCTCGCGCTGGCCTCGCACAGCATGGACATGGCCGCGCTGCTGGTCTTCGCCGCGCCCCTGCTGGTCACCCAGGTGGCCTTCCGTAAGTACGCCGGGATCAGGGCGACCTACCTGCAGACGGTCAGGGCGCTGGCGCGGGTGACCGAGGTCGGCGGTTACGTCGAGCCGGGGCACTCCCACCGGGTCAGCCGCCTGGCCGTGGCGACCGGCCGTGAGCTGGGCATGGCCGAGCCCGAGCTGCTCGACCTGGAGTACGCCGCGCTCATGCACGACATCGGGCAGTTGTCCCTGCGCGACCCGATCCCCGGCGGAGCCACGGTCCTCACCGAGCCCGAGCAGGCCAGGCGCATCGCCGAACTCGGGGCGGAGGTGATCCGCCAGACCGGGGTGCTCGACCGCGTCGCCGAGATCGTGCGGCGTCAGTGCGACGGCTGCGCGGAGAACCCGCCGGTGGCCAGCCGTGTCATCAAGGCGGCCAACGCCTACGACGACCTGGTCGGCGGGTCCGTCGACCGCGACCGGGCGGGGGCGGCGCTCGAACGGCTCCACCTCGGTGCGGGGGAGGAGTACGACCCCGAGGTCGTCGAGGCCATGACCCGCGTCGTCGGCAGGCTGGCCTGCCTCAACAGACTTTGAGCCGTACGGTTTCCTCGCACTGTTGTGGGTTTCCTACAGATCGTGTTGCCGTGATCGGTGGCTCAGACGAAGGGCCGAGTGGGGAAGCCGGTCATAAGGTGGAGCGGTCGAAAGGGGTCCACCACAGTGTTCGAGTCCGTTCTGGTCGCCAACCGCGGCGAAATCGCACGACGGATCATCCGTACGGTCCAGCGCATGGGCCTGCGGGCCATCGCGGTGTATTCCGAGGCAGACGCGGATCTGCCGTTCGTCAGGGAGGCCGACGAGGCGATCCTCCTGGGGCCCGCGAACCCGGCGCAGAGCTACCTCGACGCGGAGAAGGTCCTGCGGGCCGCCCGTGAGTCGGGCGCGCAGGCGATCCACCCCGGGTACGGCTTCTTCTCGGAGAACGCCGCGTTCGCCAGGGCCGTGGCCGAGGCGGGAATTGCCTGGATCGGCCCATCTCCCGAGGCGATCGAGCGGATGGGCGACAAGATCAACGCCAGGAACCTCATGGAGGAGGCGGGCGTGCCCGTCGCCGCGGGAACCCGTACCCCGGTCACCGACCTGGAGCAGGCGGTCGCGGCGGCCGAGGAGATCGGCTACCCCCTGATGGTGAAGACGGCCGGGGGCGGCGGCGGCATCGGCATGGGCGTCGCCCACGACGCCGAGGGACTGGCCAAGGCGTTCGAACAGGCGTCGAGGGCGGCGGCCCGCTTCGGCGGTACACCCGCCATCCTGCTTGAGCACTACATCGAACGGGCCCGCCACGTCGAGGTGCAGATCCTCGGCCTGACCGACGGCACCGTCCTCGCGCTGGGCGAGCGTGACTGCTCGGTGCAGCGCCGTCACCAGAAGGTCGTCGAGGAGAGCCCGTCCCCCGGCATCACCCAGGAACTGCGCGAGCGCATGCTGGCCGCCGCGGTCAGGGCCGGCGAGGCGGTCGGTTACCTCGGTGCGGGCACCGTCGAGTGTCTGGTCGACGCCGACAAGCAGGACTTCGTGTTCCTGGAGATGAACACCAGGCTCCAGGTCGAGCATCCGGTGACCGAACTCGTCACCGGGATCGACCTGGTCGAGCAGCAGCTGCGGATCGCCGCGGGTGAGCGGACCGACCTCGACGCCACCCCGCGTGGCCACGCGATCGAGTTCCGGGTCTACGCCGAGGACCCCAAGCGTTTCTTCCCCGGCCCCGGCAAGATCGCCGTCTGGTCGGAGCCGTCCGGTGAGGGTGTCAGGGTCGACTCGGGCTACACCGAGGGCAACACGGTCACCCCGTTCTACGACCCGCTGATGGCCAAGCTGTGCGTGTACGGCCAGACCCGGGCCGAGGCCCTGGAGCGCGCCCGCGGGGCGGTGGCGGACTTCAAGGTCGAGGGACCGAAGAACAACCTGCCGTTCTGCGCGGAGCTGCTGGAACACCCCGAGTTCGTTGACGGGAGCTACGACACCGGGCTGGTCTCCCGGATGAGGGCCTGAGTCATCCCGTCTGGCACAGTTGAATCACAGTGATTGATAGGAGTTTCCGGTGGCTGAAGTACACGCTGAGATGGTGGCCAACGTCTGGAAGGTCCTCGTCTCCGAGGGCGACACCGTCGAGGACGGTGACACCCTGGTCATCCTTGAGTCCATGAAGATGGAGATCCCCGTCATCGCCGAGGACGAGGGGGTCATCGCCCAGCTCAAGGTGGCCGAGGGCGACGTCATCCAGGAGGGCGACCTCATCGCCGTCATCGAGTAGACCCGCGGGGCGGACGGCGCGGCCGGGGGTCAGCGGGTGAGACCGGCGAGGAAACGCTCGCGGTCGACGATCACCCGCTCCACCGTGCCCGTCGCGACGACGGAGTCGCGGTCGCGGGCGGTGAAGACGAACGACAGGCGACGGCCCTCGACCGCGGTGAGCTCGGCGCTGATCTCGACGTGGGCGCCGACCGGGCTCGCGGCCAGGTGTTCCAGCGTGACCTTCGTCCCCACGGAGGTCTGACCGGGTCCGAGGGCGTCCCCGATCGCCTGGACGGTCGCGCGTTCTGCGAAGGCGAGCAGCCGCGGGGTGGCCAGCACGGGGACGTCCCCGCTGCCGACCTTCGTCGCGGTGTCGCTCCTCTCGACCATGATGAGCAGCCGGGCGTGCATACCGGGAGCGAGCGTCATGCGGGCCAGCATAGGGTCTGATCCTGTGACCCCCTACTGCGATCACTGCGGTCGTCCTTCGGATGAGGGAGACCACGCGGCCTGTCTCGCCGCCCGTGCCTTCGAGCCGCCCCGCTACTGCGCCCGCTGCCGCCGCCGAATGGTGGTTCAGGTGACTGTGCGTGGCTGGTCGGCGCGTTGTTCGGAACACGGCTCGCTGAGCGGCTGATCGCGACTGTCCTGACCTGCCGTTTTCTGGTCGTGACCGCCAAATTGGCTTCGTCCCCCGGCGGGTAAAGCCACAATCTGTACAATTACCGCAAAGATTTTGAGATTTGTGCCATGCTACGGCACGCGCCTTTAACAAGCTGTCCGGCCCACAGGGTTTCGTGACTTCGCCGTGACGTTGCCGCGATACAAATCCGCTTTGTTGGAGAGCCCTGAGGCGGGAGCGGAGAGGGTTACGGGGGATTTTCATGGTGGCCCAAGGCACGACGCTGGCGGGGCGGTATCGCCTGGATACCCGCATCGGCGCCGGCGGTATGGGCGAGGTCTGGCGCGGCGAGGACATCGTCCTGGCCAGGACGGTCGCCGTCAAGGTGCTGTTGCCCGGCCGTACCGACGATCCGGGCTTCCTGGTGCGGTTCCAGGGCGAGGCCCGGGCGATGGCGACGATCAACCACCCCGGAGTGGTCGAGGTCTATGACTACGGGGTTCACGAGGTGCCCGGCGCGGGGGCGACGGCATACCTGGTGATGAAGTTCGTCGACGGGGAGCCGCTCGACCGGCTGCTCGCGCGTCTGGGGAGCATCGCGCCGGGGGCGGCGATGGAGCTCATCGCCCAGGCGGCCTCAGCCCTGCAGGCCGTACACGAGCAGGGCATCGTTCACCGCGACATCAAGCCGGGAAACCTGCTGGTCCGCTCGGACGGCACTCTCGTGCTCACCGACTTCGGCATCGCCAGGTCGGACGCCGCGAGCAGGCTCACCGACGCGGGCATGGTGCTGGGCACCGCCGCCTACTGCGCCCCTGAGCAGGCGGAGGGCGCACCCGTCACACCGGCCGTGGACATCTACGCGCTCGGGGTGGTCGCCTACGAGTGCCTGGCCGGGCAGCGGCCCTTCGACGGTGACACACCGGTCACCATCGCGCTCAAGCACATCCGCGAGGAGCCTCCCGCGCTGCCGCCGCACATCCCGCCCGGGGTGCGGGCACTGGTCGAGCGGGCGCTGTCCAAGGACCCGGCCCGGCGTTTCCCGAGCGGTGCCGCGATGAGCGCCGCCGCCAGGCAGGCCACGGCGGCTCCCGGCCAGCAGGGTGGTATGGCGGGCACTCCGCCTCCGGCGGTGCAGGAGCCCGCCTGGCAGCCCGCGCCGCAGCCGGGTCCGCCGATGACGGGGCCCGCGACCACGCCTCCCCAGGAGAGTTCGCCACGGAGCCCGGCCACCGAGGTCGCCGTCTCCGTCCCCGGACGTGGTCGCCGGGCTTTACGCAAGCCACGGCGTAAGGGCGGGACGATCGCGGTGTTCGCCGTCGCGGGCGTGGCGTGCGCCGGGCTCGTCGGAATCGCGATCAACGCGATGGCCGCGGGGGAGACCGGCCCTACCAAGGACGCCCAGGGCATGGTGGTCCCGACCGTGAGCACCTCCGCCGCAAAGCCTCCGTCCACCCACAGGCCGTCCAAGACGACCGCCCCAACGGTGAGGCCCACCCAGGACGACGAGCCGAAGCCCACCCCGACGCGGACCCCCACTCCGACGGAGACCGAATCCGACGAGCCGGAGGAGCCAACGGCAAAGCCGACGAAGACGGCTGACGACCCGAAACCGTCCTCGTCCCCGACTCACTCGCCGAGCGCGACCGCGACGCCGGTGGTGAAGAAGAAGGTGCCGAGCGTGATGGGCCTCGACGAGGAGGCGGCCAAGGCGGTGCTCAAGAAGGCCGGTTTCAAGGCGGCCTCAAGCATCGGCCCCGACGTCGACGTCACCCAGTGCATGAAGGTGGTCGAGCAGCGACCCGGCGCGGGCACCATGTGGGACGCGAAGCGGCCGGTGGACATCACCCTGGTCAACGACGCCTGCCCGTCGAGCCCGAGCCCGAGCCCGAGCACCTCCTGATCTGAACGGCCCCGGCGATCCGGGGCCGTTCAGACCCCGGTCGTGTTGCGGGGGTAGGCGATCGCCGGATCGGTGGCGATGTTCACCATGTACGGCACGCCGGAGTCGAAGGCCCGGCGCAGCGCGGGACCGATCTCCGCCGGGTCGGTGACCAGCTCACCACCCCCGCCGAGCGCCGTCACCACCTCGTCGTATCGGCACTGCGGCTGCAACTCGGCCGCCACGTCGTAGCCGTACAGCAGCCGCATGGGGTGCTTCTCCAGGCCCCAGATGCCGTTGTTGCCGCAGATCATCACAACCGGCAGGCGGTGCCGGACGAGCGTGTCCACATCCATCAGCGAGAACCCGGCGGCGCCGTCGCCGAGCAGCAACGCCACCTGGGAGGACGGCCTGGCCAGGCGGGCGGCGATGGAGTAGCCGAGGCCGGTGCCCAGACAGCCGTAGGGGCCGGGGTCGAGCCAGTTGCCCGGCTGCCTCGGCTCGACGTACTTGCCCGCGTAGGAGACGAAGTCGCCGCCGTCGCCGATCACCACGGCGTCGTCGGCGAGGATCTTGTTCAGCTCACCGTAGATCCGCATCGGGTGGATCGGGTCGGCGTCGGAGGCCAGCAGTTCGGCGTCCCCGGCGACCGCGGCGTCGGCGGCCTCCCTCAACCTCGACAGCCACGGCGCGTACGCCTTGGGGGAGACGCCCGCCTCGCCGCAGGCCGTACCAAGACCCCAGAAGACCAGCGACAGGTCACCCGCGGCGGCACCGGAGGGCTGCATGTGGGGGGTCAGCTGCGACGGCGCGTCGGCCAGGTGCACGACCCTGGCGAGCGGGGTGCCGTTCTTGCCGCCGAACCAGCCGTAGGCGAGCCGGAAGTCCAGCGGGGCGCCCGCGACGATCACCAGGTCGGCCTGGGAGAAGGCCAGGCCGCGGGCGCGGGTGACCAGGAGTTCGTGGCCCGCGGGAAGGATGCCACGCCCCTGTCCGTTGGGGATGACCGGCAGGCGGAACTCCTCGGCGAAGCCCCTGGCGACCTCCTCCGCCCGGTCCATCCACACGTCGGAGCCGAGCACCAGCACCGGGCGTTCGGCCTCGGCGAGCAGGGCGGCGATACCGGCGAGCGCGTCGGGGTCGGGTTCGAGCGGTGAGGGGGTCAGGGTCCTGGTCGCGTGTTCGAGCGGGGGAGCCGGGGAGAACAGGTCGTCCATGTGGAAGTCGAGGAAGACCGGCCCCCGGTGCGGGGCGAGGGCGGTCCTGAAGGCCATCTCCACGTCCTCGCCGACGGAGTCGGGCCCGGAGCCGGTGAAGGCCAGTTTGGTGATCGGAGCCAGCAACGGCGGGTGGTCCATCTCCTGCAGCGCGCCGGAGCCCCAGCGCGACCTCGGCGCCCTGCCTCCCATGATCACGACGGGGGAGCCGTTGGCGTGCGCGGTCGCCACGCCGCTGACGCCGTTGGTGACGCCGGGGCCTGCGGTGAGCACGGCCAGACCCGGCCTGCGGGTCAGCCTGGCCGTCGCCTCGGCCGCGAAGACCGCGCTCTGCTCGTGCCGTACGTCGAGGATCGGCACGCCCTCGTGGACCGCCCCGTCGTACAGCGGGAAGACGTGCCCGCCGGACAGGGTGAACATGGTCTCGATCCCGTAGGCCTTGGAGACGGCGACGGCGATGTCGCCCGCGTGCTTTGGAGACTCCATATCGCGCAACCTACCAGTCAGTCACTTAGCCGGACAGTGATTGGAGACCCTGCCCAGATTCCCCCCGGCTAACGCTCTGACCACCTGTCACATGGGGGAACCCGCTCCTCGGACGGCACCGGGAGCGGGTTCCTCGGCTCACAGGGTCTCGGAGAGCGCCTTGATCGGCATCCGCAGGTCGGCCAGCAGGTTGAGGTCCGCCTCGGGGGTACGGCCGAGCGTGGTGAGGTAGTTGCCGACGATGATCGCGTTGATCCCGCCGAGCATGCCGTCACGGGTGCCCAGGTCGCCCAGCGTCAGCTCCCTGCCGCCCGCGTAGCGCAGGATCGTGCGGGGCAGCGCCAGTCTGAAGGTCGCGATCGTCCTGAGCGCCTCGGTACCCGTCAGCAGCGGGAACGACTCGAAGGGCGTGCCGGGACGGGGGTTGAGGAAGTTCAGCGGGACCTCGTCGGGCTGGAGTTCGCCGAGCTGTCCGGCGAACTCGGCCCGCTGCTCCAGCGTCTCGCCCATGCCGACGATGCCGCCGCAGCACAGCTCCATCCCGGCCTCGCGCACCATCAGACAGGTGTCCCAGCGTTCCTGCCAGCTGTGGGTGGTGACGACCTTGTCGAAGTGCGACCTGGCGGTCTCCAGGTTGTGGTTGTAACGGTGCACGCCCATCCCGGCCAGCTCGTCGACCTGCTCCTGGGTGAGCATGCCCAGGGAGCAGGCGACGTTGATGTCGACGGCCTGCCTGATCGCCTCGACTCCCTCGCGGACCTGGTCCATCAGCCGCCGGTCGGGGCCGCGCACCGCGGCCACGATGCAGAACTCCGTCGCCCCCGTCGCCGCGGTCTCCTTGGCCGCCTGGACCAGGGACGGGATGTCCAGCCACGCGGCGCGGACCGGTGAACTGAACTGCCCCGACTGGGAGCAGAAATGGCAGTCCTCCGGGCAGCCGCCCGTCTTGAGGGAGATGATCCCCTCGACCTCGACTTCGGGGCCGCACCACTTCACACGCACCTCGTGCGCGAGCGCCAGCAGGTCGGAAACTCGCTCTTCGGGTAACTCCAGACACCGCAGGGCCTGTCCGGCGTCGAGTCCTCTGCCTTCCTCAAGCACCTGGACGCGGGCGATGTCGAGTATGTCGCTCATGCTGCTCCACTCTGAAGGCCGTCGGCTACGGCTAGAGCCTAAATGTGGATCTGAAGGCTGAGGAGTCGAAGCCCCCTCCCAGCACGGGGGCCAGGCCCATGCGGGCCGTACGGGCGAAGGCCTCCCGGCCGAGGGATCCGGCGCCCTCGGGCAGCGCACCCGCCAGCGGCCTGGCGGCGAGCATCTCCAGATCGGCGACGTTGCACCGTTCGGCGAGGCCGGGTTCGGCGGGCCAGGAACCGATGATCACGCCCGCCAGGTCGAGGCCGCGTCCCGCCATGGCCTCCAGCGTCAGCGCGGTGTGGTTGAGCGTGCCCAGGGACGCCCGCGTCACCAGCAGCACCGGAGCGGACAACGCCCTGGCCAGGTCGGCCAGGGTCGCCCCCTCCTCGTCGAAGCGGACCAGGAGCCCGCCCGCGCCCTCGACGAGCACCAGGCGGTGGGAGGAGGCCAGGTCGGCGATGCGGGCGGCGGCGTGGTCGAGGGAGACCGGGGGCAGGCCCGCAACCCTGGCCGCCGCCGCGGGGGCCAGGGGGTCGGGGAACCTGGACAGCTCGAAGGTGGTGGTCACCCCGGTCAGCCGGATGACGTCGTCCAGGTCGCCGGGGTCGAGCGCGCCGACCCCGGTCTGCGCCGGTTTCACCACCGCGACCGAGGCGCCCCGCTCCTTGGCGAGCGCGGCGACCGCGGCGGTGACGATCGTCTTGCCGACTCCCGTGTCGGTCCCGGTGATCACGAGGATGCTCATCCTCCACACCTTACGGACGTCAGGGGCGGCGAAGGCGGGTGACGAACTTGTAGCGGTCTCCCCGGTAGAGGGACTGGGCCCATTCGACCGGGTTGCCGTCGGCGTCGAAGGCGTGCCGGGTGAGCAGCAGCATCGGCAGACCCACGTCCACGCTCAGCACCTGGGCGTCGTACGGCGTGGCCAGCACGGTCTCGATGATCTCCTCGGCGTCCGTCAGCCGTACGTTGTAGGCGTTGTGCAGTGTCTCGTACAGCGAGGAGTGCACCTCAAGCTCGCGCCTGAGCCGGGGGAAGCGGCGGGCGGACAGGTGGGTGGTGTCGATGGACATCGGCTCTCCGTTGGCCAGACGGAGCCGGTGGATCCGCAGCACCCGGCCGCCGGGGTTGATCGCCAGGCGCCGGGCCAGCGGCTCGTCCGCGGTGATGTAGCTGATGTCGAGGATCTTGGTGTCGGGTTCGAGGCCGACGGTCCTGAGGTCACCGGTGTAGGAGGTGAGCTGCAGCACCTGGGCGACCTTGGGGTGCGCGACGAACGTCCCCTTGCCCTGGATGCGCACCAGCCGTCCCTCGACCACGAGTTCGGACAGGGCCTGGCGCACGGTGGTGCGCGACGTCTCGAAACGCACCGCGAGCGTCCGCTCGGGGGGCAGGGCGCTGCCGGCGGCCAGGCTTTTGGTGAGCGCGAGCAGGCTGCGCTTGACGTCGTAGTACTTCGGGATTCTGGGGGATTCCTCCGTCACGCCCGCACCTCGTCCGGAGGTTCGAGGGCGACGGGACCCGTGTCCCACCCGCAGGTCCGCTCGCTTCGCTCACTCACATGGTCACCTTCATCTCGGCCACGGCGGTGAGCGCACCCTTGATCACCGCTAGATCGTCGGAACTCAGATTGGCCCGCGCGGTCAACCGCAGGCAAGAGCGGCCGGCCGGTACCGAGGGCGGCCGGAAGCATCCGACCCGCACCCCGTGTTCCGCACAGATGACGGCGGCCCGAAGCGCCGTCTCGGGTTGGCCGAGCACGATCGGGACGACCGCACCCGCCGGATCGTTGGTCTCCAGACCGAGGTCGCGGGCCAGGGCGGCCAGCTCCTTCGCTCTGGTGAGCACGTGTCCGGGCAGTTCGGGCTGATTGTGAAGGATATCTAGCGCGGCGAGTGCGGCGGCCACGCTCCCCGGCGCGAGAGCGGTGTCGAAGATGAAGGAACGGCCCGTGTTTATCAGGGTTTCGATGACCTCGGGAGCGCCGAGGACGGCCCCGCCCTGGGAACCGAGGGATTTGGAGAGTGTGACCGTTCTCACAACGGTCCGCTCCCCGGCCAGGCCCGCCGCGTGTGCCGCCCCCCGTCCTCCGAACCCGAGGATCCCCAAAGAGTGCGCCTCGTCGACCACCAGCAGCGCGCCCTGCCGTACGGCCGCCGCGTGCAGTTCGGCCAGCGGGGCCAGGTCCCCGTCGACGGAGAAGAGCGCGTCGGTGACCACGATCGCGTGCTCGGTGTCCCGGCCGGCGAGCGCCTTCTCCACGGCCGTCACGTCCCGGTGCGGGGTGACCGTCACGGGGGAGCGCGACAGACGGCAGGCGTCCACGATCGAGGCGTGGTTACCCGCGTCCGAGACCACCAGGGCGTCGCGGCCGAGCGCCGTGACGGCCGCCAGGTTGGCCAGGTACCCGGAGGAGAACACCAGGGCGCCCTCCGCGCGGGCGAAGGCGGCCAGCCGTTCCTCAAGGCGGGCGTGCAGCACGGTCGAACCGGTCACGAGGCGGGAGCCGGTCGCACCCGTTCCCCATTCGAAGGCCGCCGCGGAGGCGGCCTCGGCGAGCCGCCGGTCCCCGGCGAGCCCGAGATAGTCGTTCGAGGCCAGATCGACCAGGTCGTCGTCGGAGGCCCGGGCACGCAGGACCCGTCTGAGTCCCGCGGCCTCCCGCGCCACCGCGGCGGTCCGGAAGCGCGCCAGCGGATCGGGCCCATGTGTCATGGGGGCATTTTCCCAATGTGGTGTGCCCGATTCGCGTTCGGCCCCTCAAACCACGCATGATGCACGAGTGCCGACTCTAAGCGACCTGGCGGTTCGTCACACCGCGCTCGACGACGCGGACCTTGAGTGGATGCACTCACTGGTCTCCGACTGGCAGCTTCTGGCCGACCTGTCGTTCGCCGACCTCATCCTGTGGATCCCCCTCAGGGAGGGCACCGGCTGGATCGCGGTCGCCCAGATGCGGCCGACCACGGGCCCGACCGTCTATCACGACGACATCGTGGGGATGACGGCGGCCAAGGGCGAACGGGCGCTCATCGACACCGCCTGGAACGAGAGGCGCATCTGCCGGGAGGGCGACCCCGACTGGTCGAGCGGAGTGCCGGTGCGCGAGGAGACCATCCCGGTACGGCGCGCCGACCACTTCATCGGCGTGATCCAGCGCTCGACGAACCTCTCCTCCGCGCGCACCCCGTCACGGCTCGAACTCACCTACCTGCAGAGCGCCTCCGACCTGGCCCAGATGGTCGCCGAGGGACGTTTCCCCTTCTCCGGCGCCGAGCCGATCCTGGTCCGCTCCCCGCGTGTCGGCGACGGACTGCTCAGGCTCGACCGTGCGGGGCGGGTCACCTACGCCTCGCCCAACGCCCTGTCCGCCTACCGCAGGCTGGGGCTCAACGCGGACCTGGTCGGTGCCGAGCTCGGCCGTACCACGGCGAACCTGTGCTACTCCGACGAGCCCATCAACGAGAACCTGATGATCGTGGCCAGCGGCCGGGAACCGAGGGAGACCGAGGTCGAGTCGGGCGGGACGGTCGTGCAGCTACGGGCGATCCCGCTGGTCGTGGGGGGCGGGCGCATCGGCGCGCTGGTGCTCATCCGCGACGTGACGGAGCTGCGTCGCCGCGAGCGGGAACTGATGACCAAGGACGCGACCATCAGGGAGATCCACCACCGGGTCAAGAACAACCTGCAGACGGTGGCCGCGCTGCTGCGGCTGCAGGCCAGGCGGTTGCAACTGCCGGAGGGGCGGGAGGCGCTGGAGGAGGCGGTGCGCAGGGTCGGCTCGATCGCGATCGTGCACGAGACGCTGTCCCACACACCCGAGGAACAGGTCGACTTCGACGACATCGCCGACCGGGTGATCGCGATGACAGGGGAGGTCGCCGCACCCGAGGCACAGGTGGTGCCGCGCCGGATCGGGACGTTCGGGGTACTGCGCTCGGAGATCGCGACGCCGCTGGCGATGGTTCTCACCGAGCTGCTGCAGAACGCGGTCCAGCACGGTCTCGCCCAGCGTCCCGGGAAGCTTCAGGTGATCGTCGAGCGAGGTGCCGACCGGCTTGACGTGATCGTCTCCGATGACGGCAACGGCCTGCCGGAGAACTTCGACCTGGAGTCGTCGACCAGCCTCGGCCTGCAGATCGTACGGACGCTCGTCGTCGGCGAACTGTCGGGCAGGCTGGCGATCGAACCTCGTCAGGGCGGTGGCACCGAGGTCACGCTGAGCATTCCCCTCCCCGTGGCCTGAGACCGTGGCATGAGGTCACGGTTCGAGCCCGGGGGGAGGGGCGCGCGGGAGTCGTCGCCTGGTTTGCTAAGGTTCTGTCGGATCGCTGAGATTCAGGCGCTGACACGGGTGCGGACGCGTGCCGTGCGACGCTTGAGGGCGCGGCGTTCGTCCTCGCTCATGCCGCCCCAGACACCGGCGTCCTGACCGGACTCCAGCGCCCACTTCAGGCAGGCCTCGCTGACGTTACAGGTGCGGCAGACCTGCTTGGCCTCTTCGATCTGCATCAGGGCGGGGCCGGTGTTGCCGATCGGGAAGAAAAGCTCGGGGTCCACGTCACGGCAGGCGGCTCGGTGGCGCCAGTCCATGCGTCCACTCCTTCGGATGAGGAGCCCTTGCTTCGGCTCCGGCGGTGTACTTTGTGAAGACTTTCACTAACCAGCGCGAACGATCGCCCGAGCCTGGTTCGGTTCGGGGTTGCGTTCACTAGATCGCCGGTGGCCCAAGAGCGATGTCTCCGCTCAAAGGTCCTACGTTCCGACGTCAATGTTGAGATTGTCAGCCACGCTCAGTACATGCAAGAGGTTTGGGAGAAGGTTTTGCCTGATATGCATGTCGGATGCGTCACACGATGACCGGATGTAACTGGTCATACCACCACTTGTAACGCCTTCGGGATGGAGCGGAACGTTACCCGCTCAACCTCTCCCAGATAGTCACCATCAAGCTGAAAGGCCACGGGGCGCAGGGCGCTCACCGTGAACTCCCGTTCGTCATGGAGTTGTACCAGGTGGCGGCCGGTGGGGAGGGTCTCACGCACCCCGATGATCTGGGGCATCAGATGGCACATCGTGACGGGGTCGAGCCGCTGCAACCCCAGCAGGTCCAGGCCGGTCTCGAAACTCGCCCACGGCGTCGGGCAGACCGGACGGGAGCCCACGTAGGTCCAGGGTGAGGTGTTGGAGACGATCGCCATGAAGAGGTCGTCCGCAGGAGGCACCTCGGGCCCCTCGACGCTCATGGGCGCCTGCCGCCTGTCCGTCGACAGATAGTGGTGCAGAGCCGTGTTCACATAGCGGGCGGGCGTGGCCTTGCGCCCCGCGCCCCGCAGCCCCTCGACGGCCCTGATCACCTCGGCGTCGTACCCGAGCCCGCTGCAGAAGGTGAAGTATCTGCGCCGGCCGTTCCAGATGGCCTGGCCCAGTCCGACGGTCCTGCGTCTGTCGTCACGCAGGGCCTCAAGGATCGCGCCGACCGCCTCGACCGGGTCGTTGGGCAGCCCCAGCGCCCGCGCGAAGACGTTGGCGCTGCCGCCGGGGATCGTCAGCAGCGCGGGACGGTTCACCGCGCCCCCGCTCACACCGTCGTCCACGGCACCGTCATCGGACGAATCTTCCCGACGGGCCGTCTCGGCGTCGCCACCCTCCACGGCTTCCCCGGTGATGTCGGCGATGCCAGGGGCGTCGAGCAGGCCGTTGACGGCCTCGTTGACGGTCCCGTCGCCGCCGAGCACGGCGACCACGTCGAAACCGGAGCCATGGGCCTCGCGGGACAGATGGGCCGCGTGCCCCCGGTACTGGGTCTCCTCGACGGTCAGATCCACCGTCGCGCCCAGCGCCCTGATCAGCACGTCCCGCGTCCGCTGGTTCGTCGTGGTGGCCTTGGGGTTCACCAGGAGCATCGCTCGCATAACGCCAGCGTATCCGCCGCGACCACGGCCACGGCGGCAGAGAAGGGCGAGATGTCCCGGCGATAGGCTTTGGCTGTGTCGAACCCCGTGTCGAACCAGCGTCCGCTCACTCTCACCGTCGCAGCCGTCGTCATGGCGCTCGAAGGCGTCGTCACCGTGCTGCTCGGCGGTTACGTCGGAGTCGAGACGGTCATCGGGCAGCCCTCTGACGTGGTGAGCTCGGCCTTCGTCGCCGGTTTCGGCATCCTGCTCGGGGCCGCGCTGATCTGGGTGGCCCTGGGCATGCTGAGGACCGAGCGATGGTCCAGGAGCCCCGGAGTGCTCGCCCAGATCTTCGCCGTCGTCGTGGGCGTCACGCTGATCCAGTCCGACCAGCGGACGATCGGCATCCCGCTGATCACCGTGGCAGTGATCGGACTGGTCGCGCTGCTGTCACCCCCGACGACCCAGGCGCTCTACGGAGAGCACCGGGACGGCGTCTAGTCCTCCGCCGTCAGCCCCTCGCGGAGCTGAGCCAGGGTCCTGGCCAGCAGCCGGGACACGTGCATCTGGGAGATGCCCAGCTCGGTGGCGATCTGCGACTGCGTCATGTTGCCGAAGAAACGCAGCAGAAGGATGCGCTTCTCGCGGGGCGGCAGCCGTTCGAGAAGGGGCTTGAGCGACTCGCGGTACTCGACGCCCTCAAGGGAGTCGTCCACGATGCCGAGGGAGTCGGCGACCGCGGGCGCGTCGTCGTCACCGGAGTCGGGCGCGTCGAGGGAGACCGTGGAGTAGGCGTTGGCCGACTCAAGCCCCTCAAGCACCTCCTCCTCGGTCATCTTCAGGAACGAGGCCAGCTCTCCGACGGTCGGGGCACGCCCCTCGCGCTGGGACAGCTCGCTGATCGCCTTGGTGAGCGAGAGCTTCAGCTCCTGCAGACGGCGCGGCACACGGACCGCCCAGCCCTTGTCACGGAAGTGACGTTTGATCTCGCCCACGATCGTCGGGGTGGCGTAGGTGGAGAACTCCACCCCACGGGCGAGGTCGAAGCGGTCGATCGACTTGATCAGACCGATGGTCGCGACCTGGGTGAGGTCGTCGAGCCACTCACCCCGGTTGCGGAACCGGCGGGCGAGGTACTCCACGAGAGGCAGGTGGAGCTCGACGAGCTCGTCACGGATGCGCTGGCGCCGTGAGTCGTCGGGGGTCAACTCCGCCAGTTCCGCGAAAAGCAGGCGCGCGCGCACCCGGTCGGGCACCGCGTGGTCGCTGGCGGCCATGGCACGAGTCCTTTCCGTCACGCCGGCCTCGCCGCGCCCCGGCGCTTACGTAGCACGATCGCCATACGGTCGGGGGAGTCGGTCACGGCATCCACGTCGTCGGCAAGCGCGGTGAGCACCATCCAGGCGAAGTCATCACGTTTCGGCGCGGCGCTGCCGACCGTGCTGACCTCGACGCTGACCTGCATCAGCTGCCCGGTCAGCTCGAACTCGGCCGTCAGGTCGGTGCCGGGAACGGCCTGGGTCAGCAGCATCGCGCACGCCTCGTCGACCGCGATCCGAAGGTCCTCGATCTCGTCAAGCGTGAAGTCCAGCCGCGCGGCCAGCCCGGCGGTTGCCGTACGCAGCACGGACAGATAGGCACTCGCGGCCGGCAGCCGGACGCTGACCACGTCACGGATTCCGCCCATGTCGACCGCGGGTGTCTCGGTGTGTTCGGTCACGTTCCTCCTCGCAGAGTCGCTGACTGCAACTTACAGCCCCACGGCGGTGGTTGGCCCGCTTGGACTCGCGATCCGGGTGATTTAGCACCTCAAGAACACTTTAAGACACCGAATGGGCTCTAAGAACAGGTCAGGCCCCGTGTGGTCGCACCCCACACGAGGCCTGGACGTGTCGATCACCGGGCTTTCTGGCTCAGGCGGCCTTGGTCGCCCAGAAGATCTTGGAGATCTCGTCGATCTTGGCCAGGAGCTCGTCCGCCTGGGCCACCTCGACGGTGCCCTTGCCGCCCGCGGCGCCCGCGAGCTTGGTGGCCTCCCAGAACAGCTGGTGCAGCTGGGGGTAGGCCTCCAGGTGCGGGGGCTTGAAGTAGTCGGTCCACAGCACCCACAGGTGGTGCTTGACCAGCTCGGCCCGCTGCTCCTTGATGATCAGTGCGCGAGTGCGGAAGACCGGGTCCTCGTTCGCGTTGTACTTCTCGATGATGGCTTTGACTGACTCGGCCTCGATGCGGGCCTGTGCCGGGTCGTACACGCCGCACGGCAGGTCGCAGTGCGCGGACGCGACGAGCCTGGGCCGCAGAAGTCGTGCAAGCATCGGAAAGTCCTTCCTTGATGCTGAGATCAACATGGTCCGTTACCGACCTTACTCGCCTTCAAATGCCGTATGGGATGGGGTTGAGATCCGTGAGAGTGCGTGTCGAGGGAGATTCCATGCTGCCCGTGCTGCGCCCCGGCGACTGGCTGTGGGTACGGCGTGGCGCTCCCGTCAGCGCCGGGGATCTGGTGGTGGCCAGGCTCCCCTCGGACCCGTCGCTGCTCATCGTCAAACGGGCCGCCTGGCGTGAGGGGGAGGACTGGTGGCTGGAGAGCGAGAACCAGCGCGCCTCGGGCCGCAGGGACAGCTGGGACTTCGGCGCGGTGCCCCCCTCGTCACTGGTCGGCCGGGTGGCGCTGCGTTACTGGCCGCCGCCCTTCCTGCGGGCCCGGTAGGCGGCGACGTTCGCCCTGCTGGCGCAACGCTCGGAGCAGTAACGCCTCGACCGGTTCGAGGAGGTGTCCAGGAAGGCCCGTCTGCAGGGGGCCGCCTGACAGAGGCCGAGCCTGCTCACCCCCAGGTCGGTCACCAGGGTGGCCAGGCCCATCACGGCCCCGGCGGCGTACTGGTCGGCCGCCCGGCCGCCCTCGGTGAGGTGCATGTGCCAGTGCTGGCCGTCGTGCCCGGAGATCTGCGGCTGTACGGGATGCCGGATCAGCAAGGAGTTGAGCCGGTCGACCACGTCGGCCTCGTCACCGGCCTGCGCCGACTCGAAGACGGCGGTCAGCTCCGCGCGCAGGTCCCGCAGGGCGTCGAGGTCGCCGCGGGTGAGGCGGCAGCCGGGCCGGTGACGCCCGCTCTCCTCCAGCAGCGCGCGCAGGCCGTCCAGACCGGCCAGCCGGTCCGGGTTGTTGATCAGTAGTACGGCCAGCTCGGCGTAGGAGGTCAGATCCATCGGACTGTTCCGTCGTGGTGGGTGATGACGACAGTCGTGGTGAGCGACGACGATCGGAGCCGCATCCTACAGGCGTGGCCGGACCGTCACCATGTAACGAAAGAGGCCCCTCGTCATGTAACGAAAGTGAGTGGCCCCTGTCCCCTGGTGGGAGGCCTCCCTGTGGCAGAATCGAGCAACGGGTGACCCCCGTACCCCTCCGACGGCCCCACGAGCAGGCCCCGAGCGACTACCGAAGCCGGGCCAGGCCCGCGGCGGCCGTCTACGAAGGACCAATCCGTCTGAGTCTGACTGAACACAGGGGTCGCTGTGGCTGTCACGCCATCTTCCATCTCTCTAGAATCCCTCGATCTCGATCCGGCCTTCGCCCTGCACCGCGGGGGCAAGCTGGAGGTCCGCTCGACCGTCCCCGTCCGCGACGCCGGTGACCTGGCCCTGGCCTACACACCTGGAGTCGCGAAGGTCTGCAGCGCGATCGCCGACGAGCCCGACCTCGTCAACGACTACACCTGGGTCTCCAACGTGGTCGCCGTCGTCTCCGACGGCACCGCCGTGCTCGGCCTCGGAGACATCGGCCCCGCGGCCGCCATGCCGGTCATGGAGGGCAAGGCCCTGCTGTTCAAGCAGTTCGCCGGGGTCGACGCGGTGCCGATCTGCATCAGCTGCACCGGTGTCGACGAGATCGTCGAGACCGTCGCCCGCCTCGCCCCCTCCTTCGGAGGCGTCAACCTGGAGGACATCAGCGCCCCCAGGTGCTTCGAGGTCGAGGACCGGCTGCGCGAACTGCTGGACATCCCCGTCTTCCACGACGACCAGCACGGCACCGCGATCGTCGTGCTCGCGGCGCTGAAGAACGCCGCGCGGCTGACCGGGCGCTCGCTGGGAGACCTGCGGGCCGTGGTCGCGGGAGCGGGCGCCTCGGGGATCGCCGTGAGCCGCATCCTCCTCAACGCCGGCATCGGGGACATCGCGGTGGCCGACTCCAAGGGCCTCATCCACGAGGGCCGCGAGGGGCTCAACCCGGTCAAGGAGGCCCTGGCGCGGGACACCAACAGGGCGGGCCTGCGCGGCTCGACCGAGTCCGCGCTGGCCGGGGCCGACGTGTTCGTCGGGCTCTCCGGATCGACCGTCTCCGAGGAGGCCGTCGCCTCGATGGCGAAAGACTCCATCGTCTTCGCGCTGTCCAACCCGACCCCCGAGGTCCACCCGGAGGTCGCCAGGAGGCACGCCCACGTGGTGGCGACCGGCCGCTCCGACTTCCCCAACCAGATCAACAACGTGCTCGCCTTCCCCGGCGTCTTCCGCGGGGCACTCGATGTCCGCGCCACGGCCATCACCGAGAACATGAAGGTGGCCGCCGCCGAGGCGCTGGCCTCCGTCGTCGGTGACGACCTGTCCGCCGACTACGTGATCCCGAGCCCGTTCGACGAGCGGGTCGCCCCCGCGGTCATCGCCGCTGTCTCCGAGCAGGCCCGTCTCGACGGAGTGGCCCGCAGGTAGCGCTTTCCGGTTTCAGGCCCGTTTCGTCCGGGTCAGTCCTTCCATGTCCGCCGGCCGGGGTCTGCACAGGTCACCCCCTTCCAGATCCACCGGCGGAACACCCTCGTGGGGACGCCTCTCGCCCGATCGGCGAGGGGCGTTTTTTGGTTTGCGAATCCATGAGCGATGTTCACGGAATGTGCTATAAAAATGGCGTTCCGTTACCTGCTCAGGTGAGAGGCATGCGGGGCGGTTGCCGGTGGCCGTCACAGACGGCCGTGTCTCCCATGCTCAGACGGTTCTCGCGGTGAGGAGAGCAATGGAACGCGAGCCGAACCGCGCACTTCAGCGGCTCATCATCGAGTCGGGCTTCACCCACAAGGGGCTGGCCCGCAGGCTCAACGACCTCGGGGTGACCCGCGGTCTGTCCGGCCTGAAGTACGACCACAGCTCCGTGCTGCGCTGGATCGGTGGCCAACGACCCAGAGGCCCCGTCCCCATGCTGCTCGCGGAGATCTTCTCCCTCCGGCTTGGCAGGGCGGTCGGCGTCGAAGATCTCGGCCTGCCCGCCGTCTCCACCCCCACAGATCTGGGGCAGGAGTTCACTCACACGTGGCAGGAAGGGATCGCGACCGTGACAGCACTGTGGCGCGGGGACGTAGAAAGACGCAGGTTCCTGCTCGACTCAACCTTCGCGATCGGCGCGGGTTCGACCGGGGCTCTGCGCTGGTTGACCCTGCCCGTCGAGGAGCACCCCACGGCCAACGGTCCCCGCCGGGTCGGCATGGCCGACATCGCCGCGATCAAGGAGGTCACCCGGTCGTTCGGCGAACTCGACAACAGGTTCGGCGGCGGCAGGGTCAGATCGGCGGTCGTGAAATATCTCGACACAGCCGTCGCCCCACTGCTCGGTGAGGGCTCCTACGCCGAGACGACCGGCAGGGCGCTGGCGTCGGCCGCGGCCGAGCTGACCAGGCTCGCCGGGTGGATGGCCTACGACCTGGAGCAGCACGGCCTGGCCCAGCGCTACCTGATCCAGGCGCTGCGGCTGGCCAGGGGGGCCGGTGACCACGGACTGGGCGGAGAGATCCTCGCGGGAATGAGCCACCAGGCCCTGTACATCGGCCAGCCCGCCCACGCCCTCGACCTGGCCAGGGCCGCCCAGCTCTCGGCCCGCCGCGCCGGGGTCTACGCCCTGCTGGCCGAGGCCCACGTGGTCGAGGCCCACGCCCACGCACTCCTTGAGGACCGCCCGGCGTGCGGGGCCGCCCTGCACGAGGCGGAACTGGCCTTCGACAGGCGTGAGACAGGGGAGCGGCCCGACTGGATCGCCTACTTCGACGAGGCCTACCTGTCGGCCAAGTTCGCCCACTGCTTCCGCGACCTGGGCGACGGCGCGGCGGCCGTACGGCACGCGCGGCGGTCCCTGGACATGGACGGCCGCTATGTCAGGGGGCGGATGTTCAACCTGGCGTTGCTGGCGGCGGGACTGCTGCAGCGCGGGGAACTGGAACACGCCTGCGTCGCGGCGTCCGAGGCGCTGGACCTCGCTACGGGGCTGCAGTCGGCACGGACCCGGTCCTACGTGGCCGACCTGCGCCGCAGGCTGGCCCCCTTCGCCGGGAACAGGACGGTCGCCGAACTGGACGTGCGGGCCGGAGATCTCGTCTCCGTCACGTGAGCCGAACCTGACAGGAACCCTGACAGGGTACGGCCGGCGAACTCGTGCGGACTTTACAGCGGACATGACAAAGGGGCCCGGTTGCGCACACCGGGCCCCTCTGCGGTGGAGCTGGGTGAGTCAGGGGTTTGGACCCCCTGACTCGGAGACCGTCAGGTCCCTAACGGCTTACTTGTAGATCTCGCCGTTCGGGCCAACGATCTTGCCGGACCAGACAGCGGCGGCCTTCTTGTAGATGTCGGCGGTCTCGCCGTCGAAGTAGGCCGAGGTGATCAGGTCGTAGCGGCCGTTCTTGTCCTGGTCGCCGAACTGGCTGGTGACGCCGTTGACGTAGCCAAGACGCTTGTTGTTGTTGTACTTCAGGACCCAGGGGCCACCGTCGGCGCCGGGGGTGAGAGCACCCTTGACGCCGATGTGCTCCTCGATCTTCTGCGCGGCCGAGACGTACACCTTGCCGGTGGTCTTGCCGTACACCCACTTCGGCGTCACGCCGGTGAAGGGCTTGTCGCCGTCGGGGTGCGGGCCCTCGGGGTAGCCGAAGACGAAGACGGCCTGGCCGGTCTTCTGGTTCCACGCGAAGCCCTGGCCGCCGACGTTGTCACCGAGGCGACCGGCGTCCTTGGACAGCTCGATGAAGTAGCCGTAGTCCTTGATGAAGTACTTGGCGTCAGAGCCGGCGATGACCCACTGCTTCACGTAGTAGCGGGTGATCGTCCACTGGCCGGTCTTGGGGTCCTGAGCCTTCTTGCCGGGACCCGCGTACTTGTCGTACTCCTCCTTGGAGACGATAACGGTCTCCGTGAAGGCCTTGGCGCCCGGCTTGATGGTGGTGACGTCAGCAGCCCCGGTGTAGGTGCCCTCGCTGACCTCCCTGGGGAGGTAGGCGCCACGCTTGTCGTCCGGACCGGTGGTCTGCGGGTCAACCTTGTCGACGACCTCACCGGCGTTGCCGGTGGTGCCAATCCACTTCTCGTACTCTTCCTTGGTGACCTGCTTCTTCTCTTCCTTGGTCCACTTCGAACCAACGAAGGACTTGAACTCGTTCTCGGTGACGCGCTTGACGCCGCCGGAGAAGACGCCGTTGTAGACGGTGACGAACGCGTAGTCGCGGTCGTAGTCCTCGTAGACGTCGAAGTCGTAGTGCGTCCAGGCGGTCTTACCGACGTAGATGCCGTAGGGGGTCTTGCCCTGGTAGTAACCCGGGACGAACACCCAGTTCTTCAGCACGTCAGCGTCGCCGACACCGGCGGTGTCGTAGACGTTGTGGGCGGCGGTGACGACCAGGTTGCGGTACTTCGACTGGATCGAAGCGCCGGAGGCCCAGCGGTTCTTGCCCTGCTTGTCAGTCCAGAAGACCTTACCGATGTTCTTCGGCAGGTTGATGTTCTTGACCTTGGTGGGGACGACCTTCTCCTCGCCCGTCGGCAGCACGGCGCCCGGCTTGCCGTCGGGGGAGTAACCGCCACCGGACTTCCAGGAGGTGGGGGCGGCGTCGTGGTAGTACGCGGTCGCGCTCTTCAGGGCGGCGTTGTTCGACGCGCTCCAGTAGTCAACGACCGAGATCGCGTCGGCGTTGTTGGCGGCCAGCGGGTCGGTCGCCCAGTCCGGGGCGGCCTGGGCGGTGCCGGCCAGACCAGCGGCCAGCAGACCGGAGGCGAGAACGGCGCCACCGGCCGGGAGGAGGATGCGCTTCAAGGGAACTCCTTGGTCTGATGTGGAACGCATCTTGCGTCCCATGCGTCAGTAAAGGGATAGCCAGGAACATACAGTGTCGATCTTGAAGAGCGGAAGCCGGTTGGCGAGGCTGCGAAGCGCCCAAACCTCCCGATATCATTCTGTTACCTTTATGGGGCCATGTCGCCCCCATGGCGCCTGTAGGTGATCTACGGTGTTTTTGCAGATCAACTTGAATTTGTTGCCGGTGTGACTGAAGTGGCGTGTTCGTCCTAATACTTTCCGTTACCGGACTGATGTGATGCAGATCACATCAGTCTGATGGCACCGAATCCGGGAAATTCACGTCTAACACTTCCGGTCGGTGGCCCGGGGAACGGCTCTCCGGCGACATCTCGGGCTCGAGATGAGGCGGGAACCATGATCGTGAGCGTTCCCGCTGAGGTTTTCCGGGCATGACAAAGGGACCCGGTGTGCGCACACCGGGCCCCTCTGTGGTGGAGCTGGGTGAGTCAGGGGTTTGGACCCCCTGACTCGGAGACCGTCAGGTCCCTAACGGCTTACTTGTAGAGCTCGCCGTTCGGGCCAACGATCCTGCCGGACCAGACGTTCGCGGCCTTCTTGTAGATGTCGGCGGTCTCGCCGTCGAAGTAGGCCGAGGTGATCAGGTCGTAGCGGCCGTTGCCGTCCTGGTCGCCGAACTGGCTGGTGACGCCGTTGACGTAGCCAAGACGCTTGTTGTTGTTGTACTTCAGGACCCAGGGGCCACCGTCGGCGCCGGGGGTGAGAGCACCCTTGACGCCGATGTGCTCCTCGATCTTCTGCGCGGCCGAGACGTACACCTTGCCGGAGGTCTTGCCGTACACCCACTTCGGCGTGATGCCGGTGAAGGGCTTGTCACCGTCGGGGTGCGGGCCCTCGGGGTAGCCGAAGATGAAGACGGCCTGGCCGGTCTTCTGGTTCCACGCGAAGCCCTGGCCGCCGACGTTGTCACCGAGGCGACCGGCGTCCTTGGACAGCTCGATGAAGAACTGGTTGTCCTTGACGATGTACTTGGCGTCAGAGCCGGCGATGACCCACTGCTTCACGTAGTAGCGGGTGATGACCCACTGCCCGTTGTCCTTCTTCTCGACGTAGCAGAGGCTGTGCTCCTGGGCGTACTTCTCAGCCTCCTCCTTCGACGCGACGATGGTCTCGGTGAAGGCCTGGGCGCCCGGCTTGACGACGGCGGGGCCGCCGATGCCAGCAGCCTGCAGGTAGGCGTTCCTGCTGACTTCCTTGGGCGCGTAGGTGCCGCGCTTGTCGTCCGGGCCGGTGATCTGCGGGTCGACCTTGGCGATGACCTCACCGGCGTTGCCGGTGGTGCCGACCCACTTCTCGTACTCTTCCTTGGTGACCGAGGCCTTCTTCTCCTCGACCCACTTCGGACCGGTGAAGGACTTGTACTCGTTCTCGGTGACGCGCTTGATGCCGCCGGAGAAGACGCCGTTGTAGACGGTGACGAACGCGTAGTCGCGGTCGTAGTCCTCGTAGACGTCGAAGTCGTAGTGCGTCCAGGCGGTCTTACCGACGTAGATGCCGTAGGGGGTCTTGCCCTGGTAGTAACCCGGGACGAACACCCAGTTCTTCAGCACCTCGGCGTCGCCGACACCGGCGGTGTCGTAGACGTTGTGGGCGGCGGTGACGACCAGGTTGCGGTACTTCGACTGGATCGAAGCGCCGGAGGCCCAGCGGTTGTTGCCCTGCTTGTCGGTCCAGAAGACCTTACCGATGTTCTTCGGCAGGTTGATGTTCTTGACCTTGGTGGGGACGACCTTCTCCTCGCCCGTCGGCAGCACGGCGCCCGGCTTGCCGTCGGGGGAGTAACCGCCACCGGACTTCCAGCCCTTGGCGGAAGCGTCGTGGTAGTAGGCGGTCGCCTTCTTCAGGGCCTCGTTGTCGGACGCGGTCCAGTAGTTGACGACAGAAGTCGCGGCAGCGTTGTTGGCGGCCAGCGGGTCGGTCGCCCAGTCCGGGGCGGCCTGGGCGGTGCCGGCCAGACCGGCGGCCAGCATGCCGGAGGCGAGAACGGCGCCACCGGCCGGGAGGAGGATGCGCTTCAAGGGAACTCCTTGGTCTGATGTGGGACGCATCTTGCGTCCCAAGCGTCAGTAAAGGGATAGCCAGAAACATACAGGGGCGATCTTCGTAAGCGGAAGCTGCTCCGCTAAGTAAAGTCGCCGGTCAACCCGTCAGGGATCGTTCCAAAGAGGGATGGTGGGGGTGGGGTGCCTGTTGCTGTTGTGAGGCATATGGACTGTTTTTGCAGATCAGTGAGATGGCGGTGTGGGTGGTGAAGATCCTTGGTGGACCGATCCCAAGTTGGGGTGCCCCGATCTCGTGTGACGCAGATCACATTTTTCGATGGCACCAAATCGGCCTGAACTACGTCTAACGCGCCCATAGTCAATCCGTCGTGGAATCGTCACTCACTGAAATATGGACAAAAAGGACGCGAGGCCCGGCGGGTGCCGGGCCTCGCGTCGTGTGAGGAGAGAAAAACCTCGGGTTCTAGCGGTAGAGCTCCCCGTTGGGGCCGACGATCTTGCCGGACCAGACGTTGGAGGCCTTCTTGTAGATGTCGGCGGTCTCGCCGTCGAAGTACGGCGAGGTGATCAGGTCGTAACGGTTGTTCTTGTCCTGGTCGCCGAAGAGGCTGGTGACGCCGTTGACGTAGCCGAGACGCTTGGCGTTGCTGTACCTGACGAGCCAGGGGCCACCGTCGGCGCCGGGGGTGAGGGCGGCCTTGAGGCCCACGTGCTCCTCGACCTTCTCGGCGGGCGAGACGTAGACCTTGCCGGTGGTCTTGCCGTACACCCACTTCGGCGTCACGCCGGTGTAGGGCTTGTCACCATCGGGGTGCGGGGCCTGGGGGTAGCCGAAGACGTACACGCCCTGGCCGGTCCGCTGGTTCCAGGTGAAGCCCTGGCCGCCGACGTTGTCGCCGAGGCGGCCGGCGTCCCTGGACAGGCCGATGAAGAAGTTGCCGCCCTTGGTCCACTTGGGGCCGGTGAACTTGTCGTACTCGTTCCTGGTGACCTTCTTCTCGCCGTTGGCGAGGACGCCGTTGTAGACGGTGACGAACGCGTAGTCGCGGTCGTAGTCCTCGTAGACGTCGAAGTCGTAGTGCGTCCAGGCGACCTTGCCGACGTAGATGCCCCAGGGAGCCTTGCCCTGGTAGTAGCCCGGGACGAAGACCCACCTGTCGAGGACCTGGGGATCGCCGTTGCCCGCGGTGTCGTAGACGTTGTGGGCGGCGGTGACGACCAGGTTGCGGTACTTCGACTGCACCGAGGTGGCCGACGCCCACTTCGGACGCCCACTGGCGTCGACCCAGAACACCTTGCCGATGGTCCTGGGCAGGTTGATGTTCTTGGCGGTGGCGGGGGTGGCCCGCTCCTCACCGATGGGGAGGACGGAGCCGGGCTTACCGTCGGGAGAGTAGCCGCCGCCGGACTTCCAGGAAGGCGGAGTGCTGTCGTGGTAGTAAGCCGTGGCGTTCTTCAGGGCGGCGTTGTTCGACGCGGTCCAGTAATCGACGACGGAGACCGCCGCGGCGTTGTTGACAGCCATCGGGTCAGTGGCCCAGTCCGGGGCGGCCTGGGCGGTACCGGCCAGGCCGGCGGCCAGCAGACCGGCGGAGGCGACGGTGCCGACGACGGGAAGGAGGATGCGCTTCAAGACTGCTCCTTGCGCTGCTTGAGTGCAGGCATCGGAATCAGGGGACGACAGAAACCTATGCAGACAGGTAAGAGTAAAGCTTGATATAAGGCTGCCTTAAGTCCCTTTTAAGGTAGCCATAAGGTTCCTATAAGGTTCAGAAAGCGCGCTGGCGGTCGGCGTACTCGTAGACGACATAGGTCGACTGAATGAAGTACGGAGAGGAGATGCGGTCGTACTTCTTGTCGGTGTCGGTGTCCCAGGCGAAGCTGTTGACGCCGTTCAGATAGCCGACGCCCTGGTCAGGATCGTAGTAGATCAACCAGGGTCCGCCGCTCGCTCCACCGGTGAACGTGCAGCCCAGCGAGACGCCCATCTCGACCAGACGGGTCGGCGCCTTGGTCTGGTAGGTGCGCCCGTCGCACCACAGCATCCGTTGCCCGTCGTACGGCCTGCTGCCGTCGATGTTGGGGGCGGCCGGATAGCCGAAGGCGAAGACGGACAGCCCGACACCGCGGTTGACCATCAGGCCCTGGCCGCCGACGTTGTCCTCCAGGCTGCCGACCGACTCCATCTGGTAGGTGTTCGCCGCCTTGCCGGGCTTCCACACGAACCCGTCGTGCACCGTCACGAAGGCGTAGTCGTAGTCGTAGTCACCCTGGGCGGTGAAGTTCTCGTGCAGGTTGAGCGAGTGGCCGACGTAGATGCCGTACGGCGTCTTGCCCTGGTCGTAGCCCGGGATGAAGATCCAGTAGTCGGCGTGCCTGTTCCGCTTGGGGTCGAAGGCGCAGTGTCCGGCCGTGGCGACCAGGTGGCGGTTCTTCGAGGCGACGGCCGAGGCGGAGCACCAGTACTCCTTGTCGCCGATCTTGAAGAAGACCTTGCCCACGGTGCGGGGGAGGTTGCTGTTCGATGACTGCTTCTTCGTCGGCACGGCGGGGCTGACGACCGGAGAGGAGGCCTTGGGGTTGCTGTAGGTGACGGCCTTCACCGCCGTGCCGCCGCTGGCCGTACCGGTGGGGGTCGGGGAGACCGGGGCAGAGGAGGCCTTGCTGCCGTCGCTGGGCTTGACCTCGGGGGTGGCGGGGTTGTTGTTCTGGGCCTGCTTGAGCTTGGCCGGGCTCCAGTACTCCGCGATCCGCTTCACATCCGCGTTGGTCTTGGTCAGCGTGATGGAGGTGATACTGCCCGCCGTCGCCTTCTCGGCCTGGGCGCTCACGGCGCCCGCGCTCCCGGTGAACGCGGACATGACGAGCACGCCGGAGGCCACGAGGGCGCTCAGGGGGGCCGTCAACCGCCTCACGCGGGGGGACATGGCGGGTGTTCCCTTCTGGGATCAAGGGGAAAAGTTGGTCGTAAGGGGTGATTTTTCCAGATCGATTTGGTTTTGGGCAGTTCGGTGGGGTGATCTACTTCGAGGTCTTAGACGTGAGGTTTTGTAGTCCTCCTTGAAAGAGTATGCATCTTCGGACATAAACCCCTTGTCAGACGGGGGAAGACCCGCCATCGGCGGGTCTTCCCGTTCACGGTGTCTGTCCTCAGACGGGAAGCTTCCCGGTCCAGAGGTTGGCCGCGTACTTGTAGATGCCGTAGGTCTCACCGTTGAAGTACGGGGTGGTGACCCGGTCGTAACGGCCGTTCTTGTCACTGTCGAGCGTCAGGCTCACGACGCCGTTGAGGTAACCGGTCCGCTTGCTGCTCTTGTACTGCAGCAGGAACGGGCCGCCGCTGGCGCCGGGGGTGAAGGCGCACTTGATGGCCTGCTGCTCCTCGGCCTTGAACTGTGCCACGACCGGAGCCGCGCCGGTCGCGCCGTAGCACCACTTCATGGTGTGACCGCTGTAGGGCTTGTCACCGTCGAGGTGGGCCGCGGCCGGGTAACCGAACGTGAAGATCTTCTTGCCGGTCCGCTGGTTCCAGCTGAAGCCCTGGCCACCGACGTTGTCGCCGAGGCGGCCCGCGTCGGCGAAGGTCTTGATGTAGAACTTCGTGATGTAGAACTCGGCGTCCTTGCCGGGGATGACCCAGCGCTTCACGTAGGAGTGCTCGATCTTCCACTGCCCCGTCTTGTCGTCGCGGAAGACGCGTCCCGGGTGGGTGGTGTTCGAAGCGGCCTCGTACTCCTTGGCCTCGGCCTCGGAGACGACCTCGATCGTCTGGTAAGCCTGGGCGCCGATCTTGATGGTGGAGGGGCCGCCGATCTTCGCGGCCTCCTTCCACGCCTCGTTGTCGACTTCCTCCGGGGCGTAGAGGCCGCGCTTGTCCTCGGGGCCGGTGATCTGCGCGGCGACGGCGTCCTTGGCGAATCCGACGCCGCCGTAGCGGCCGATCCACTCCTCGTAGGTCTCCTTGGACACCTTGGTGTCCTCGGTGTACTTGAGGCCGGTGTACTTGTCGAACTCCGCCTTCTTGACTTCCCTGGCGCCGGTCTGCTTGACGCCGTTGTAGACGTTGACGAACGCGTAGTCGTAGTCGTAGTCCTCGTAGACGTCGAAGTCGTAGTGGACGTTGACCTTGGAGCCGACGTAGATGCCCCAGGGAGCCTTGCCCTGGTAGTAGCCGGGGATGAACACGAAGTTGTTGTAAGGCTTGTTCGTGTCGGTGTCGTAGACACAGTGACCCGCGGTGGCGACCAGGTTGCGGTACTTCGACTGCACCGAGGTGCCGGAGCACCAACGCTCCTGGCCCTTGTCGTCGAGGAAGAAGACCTTGCCGACGGTGATGGGAAGGTTCAGGTTCTTGGACCTGCCCGCGCTCTTGCCGCTCTCACCGGTGGGGGCGACGTTTCCGGCCTTGCCGTCGGCGGAGGCTCGCGAGGCGCCGGTCTTGAGCTTGGCGGAGACGGTGCCCTCGGAGGTGTACGTCTTGGCCGACTTCAGCTTGGAGGGGGTCCAGTAGCCCGCGATGGCCTTCGCGTTGCCGGAGGCGGCCAAGGTGATCGTCTTGCGGTCCGGAGCGGCCTGAGCTGAGGACGCGAGAGTCGCACTGACCATGGAGGTGGCCACGACGGCACCGCCAAGGGGGAGGATCAGGTGCTTTGCTCGGAAGTTCAATCTAGCTCCTTCTTTGTCATGGGTCACTCGGGACGCAACCCACGCATGCGTAAAGAGACAAGTGCTGACCGTACTAGGCAAAGAACGGTTAAAAGACAACAAAACGGACATCACAGGGTACCGTTATGTTTTCGTTATCAAACGGATGGAACCGAATTCGCAAGATCGGCGTCTGATCTCTCCCGCTTTGAATGTGCCGGAAGCCGGCGTCTGTGCCGGGCTGTGAGCTGCGAAAACGGGAGAGTCGGTCGTTGCCGGGGCGGGACGGGTGCGGGAGGCTGAGCCGCACCTGGCGTCACGCGACATTCGGGGGAATCCTTGCGACGTCTCATCGGCCTGGCAGCTGCCGGGTTCCTGGCCCTGCCCTTGTCCGGGTCCCTGTTCGGTACGGCCTCCGCCTCGCCGCCCCATGGGTCCGACCGGGCGGCGAACGCGCCGGTCGGGTCCGGCCCGCCGTACCCGGGAGAGGTGGTGCCGATCGTCCCCGGGCCGGTCAGGCCGGGCGGGGACCGGCCGCCGAACCGGGTCAGGACGTTCCTGCTCACCTTCGCCCGTGGCGAGAGTCCGACGCCGGTCCTCCGGCACGTTCTGCTCATGTGCGACCCGCCGCAGGGCACGCACTCCGATCCGGTGGCGGCGTGCGGCGCACTGGTCGCGGCCAAGGGGGACCCGGGTGCGCTCACGCCCCTGTCCGGCGTGGTCTGTACGACCCGGTACGACCCGGTCACGGTGACCGCCACCGGGACCTGGGATGGAAGGTTTGTCCGATTCGTTAAGACCTACGGCAACGACTGCTCGCTGTACGCCGCGACCGGTGCGGTCTTCTCCTTCGGGGAGCGCTCCAAGTCCTGAACGGGGTCCGGTCTCCACGGCCGGGTCCCGTACGGAAAGTCCTGACTCGGAAAAGGCCGTTCCGCTGTCCTGAAAAGAAAAGGGGCGGCCTTACCCGGCGGTTGACGTGGAACGGTTCAGCACGGCCGTGCGGTGGGTGGATCCGCAGGTGAGAGGCCTGTCCATCACATCATGGGAAACTCCGGCAACACCGGTTCCCCCTGCTTCTCCGGTGTCCGTGGAAACAATGGGCCGCCGGAATCACGGACCTCCCGGTGTCATGAAGCGGTGACACATCGGTTCCGATTCGTGATCGAGATGATCTAGGCGTGGGCGTCAAACGCCGCCGAAGATGGACGAAAGCCGTAATTTCGTGAAGGCAGTCTGAACGTGGCCGGGGATCCGAACGACGTCATCGAGTCCAAGGGGCCCGCGGGCCCCAGGCGCTGGGTCGGGATCGCGGTGCTGGCCGCGCTCGTGGTCGTCCCGGTCGTCAGCCTGCTGGCCAGCAGGGATCCCGGGCTCCCGCCCGTCCCCGACACGGGGGCCACCACCTCGGGCGCCGTCTCGGCACCGGTGGCCGCGTCGGCCCCCACCAACGTGCTCCACCCCAAGCCACGCCGCAAGGGCGGCAAGGAGATCCTGGACGTCGTCTTCCCCGACGGCACGAAGGCCGAGATCGGCTATCCCGCGGAGCTCGGCCTGGCCGAACTGGGTGTACGGCCCGCCCTCGGCGGCTGGCTCGACGGCTACTTCAGCCTGTACCGGGAGCTGACCGTTCCCCCGGGAGGGCGCGACGAGATCGCCCAGGGCGGCCCCATGATCCGTGAGCTGGCCGGCCAGAGCACCCTCTGGCAGTCGGCGAGCCCCACCGAGGGGCAGATCATGCTGTTCGACTTCACTCCCTGGTACGTCACCTTGCGCGACCAGAGGAACGGGATGACCTTCGAACAGCGGCAGCTCTGGGCCGAGAACCTGCGCGGTGAGGTGACGAAGGACGGCTACCTCGTGCTGAAGGCCTCCTCCCCCGTACGGCTGGGCAAGTCCGGGCAGATCTTCAGAGGCGGACTCGCCGGGCCGCGGCTGTGGTTCGGCGGATTCGGCGGGCCACTGGTCGTGGTCGCGCCCATGCCGGGCTGCGACACCGCCGGGATCGGCCCGATCGAAGCGGGGCAGGGCGTCTCGGAGAGCGTCTGTAAGAACGGGATATACGTCGCGGCCTCCGGGGAACGCGACATCGTGGAGCGGGTGATCGCCGGAGTCAGGGGTAAACCGGTTCGGTAGGGTGCGGCCATGTTCGCCGTAACCGCCACCCGGATCGACCCGGAGGACCCGCTCGCCGGGCTCACACTCGGGCAGCGCCCCGACCCCGAGACGCCGGACGGCTGGACCGTCGTCACGGTGCGGGCTGCCGCGCTCAACCACCACGACCTGTGGACGCTCAAAGGCGTGGGAATCCGTCAGGAGAGGCTGCCGATCGTCCTCGGCTGCGACGCCGCGGGTGTCGACGAGGACGGCAACGAGGTCATCGTGCACGCGGTGATCGGGAAGGGAGCCGACGAGACACTCGACCCAGGAAGGTCGCTGCTCTCCGAGGTCCACGACGGCACCTTCGCCGAGCGGGTGGCCGTACCCCGGCGGAACCTGGTGCCCAAACCCGCCGCGCTCAGCTTCGAGGAGGCCGCCTGCCTGCCGACCGCGTGGCTGACCGCCTACCGGATGCTGTTCGAGAAGGCGGGGCTGGAACCCGGTTCGACGGTGCTGGTCCAGGGGGCCGGCGGCGGTGTCGCGACCGCACTGATCGTCCTGGGCCGGGCGGGCGGCTACCGGGTCTGGGCCACCAGCCGGTCGGAGAAGAAGCGGCTGCACGCCCTGGCTCTCGGCGCCGACCAGGTCTTCGACAGCGGCGCCCGGCTGCCGGAGCGGGTGGACGCGGTGATGGAGACCGTCGGCCAGGCCACCTGGGCGCACTCGCTCAAGGCGCTGCGCCCGGGTGGCCGGATCGTCGTCTCGGGGGCCACCAGCGGAGCCGTACCGCCCGCCGACCTCAACCGGGTCTTCTTCCTGCAGCTTTCCGTGGTCGGTTCCACCATGGGCACCCGTGACCAGTTGGGCAGGCTGGCCCGCCTCCTGGAGCAGACCGGTGTCCGGCCGACGATCGACCGGGTGCTCCCGATGACCGAGGCCCGCGCGGGGTTCGCGGCCCTGCGGGACGGGGACGTCTTCGGAAAGATCGTCTTCACCCTGCCGGGCTGAAGCCCGCTCAGGCCGAAGCCCGCCGGGCTGAGGACCGCTGGACCGAATCCCGCCCGGCTGAGCCGTACCCGGTCGGGCCGCGCGGGTCAGCGTAGGGCGTCGCGGATACGACGGGCCGCGTCGTAGAGCGCGTCCTGCGCGGTGGCCAGTGTCTCCTCGGTCACCCGTCCCGCCGCCGTGTCCTGACGGACCTCCTGGACGAACTCGGCAAGCATCTGCCCGAGCTGGTCGTCGGCCTCGGCGGGGCCGTGGCCGGTGAAGCTCTCCGCCCAGTGCCGCTTCCACTCGTGTTTCCACTCGTGGGCCTGGCGCTTCCACTCATGCTTCTGCCGTCGCCACTCGGCCTTCTGCTCCCGCCAGGACTCGCGCTGCTCCTGCCTGACCTGCTGCTCCTCGTGCCTGACCCCCTGACGCACCTCGCGCGCCATCTGGGTCAGCTCGTCGCGCAGTGACCTGACCGTGTCGCGCACGTCCTCCTTGACCTCGCGGGCGATGTCACGGACCGACTCGGAGATCTCCTGCTCAAGGTCGGCGAGCTCGTCACCCCTGGCCTTCAGCTCCTCCTGACCCTGCTCGGTGAGGGTGAAGACCTTCTTGCCGTTCACCACCTCGTGAGTGACCAGACCCTCCTCCTCCAGACGGGCCAGGCGGGGGTAGATCGTGCCGGGGGAGGGCGAGTAGACGCCGAGGAAGCGGTCCTGGAGCAGCCTGATCACCTCGTAACCGTGGCGCGGGCTCTCCTGGAGCAGCTTGAGGAGGTAGAGACGCAGCCGCCCGTGGCCGAAGACCGGGCTCATGCCAGTGCTCCCTTCAGCAGGGTGACGTCCGCGGAGAGGGTGGTCGCGGCCAGCGAGGCCATGCCCCCGCCGATGCGGCCGCTCAGCGTCTTCGCACCCGGCTGGCTGGTGTGGCGCAGCTCGGCGAAGGCGGTGTTGATCCTGCCCGAGGTCGAACGGATGGTGACGTCGGTCTCGACCGTGGACGGAAGCCTGAGCACGATCTCGCCGGAGACGCTGTTCAGCGTCACATGACCGGTCGGCGGAAGCTCCAGGTCGGCGGTGATCCGGCCGGAGACGGTGGTCGCGCTCAACCGGCGGGGTGTGCCCTGGGCCACGGTCAGCTCACCCGAGACACTCTTGAAGGACAGGTCGCCGACCAGGCCACGGCTCTCCACGGTCCCGGAGACGGTGTCGGCGGTGATCTCGCCGCTCACCCCGTCGAGCACGATCTCGCCGTTCACGCTCTTGACCGAGGTCCGGTTCTCGAAACCGGCGACGACGGCCGAGGCGGAGACCACTCCCGCGCTGACCGGGCAGTCCTTCGGCACGGTCAGGGTCAGGGTGGCCTCCCTGCGCCCCGGCTGCAGCCAGCCGAGCACACCCTCCCACGTCAGATCCTTGTAGGTGACGACGAGCGTGCCGTCGTCGTCGTGGGTGACGATCAACGGCGGGGTGCCGATGTCGGTGACCTCAAGGGTGGGCGGCCCCTCGCTGGCCAGCACCGCCAGCCTCCCCGCCACTATCCGCACGTTGAGCTTGCGCACGGTGTCAAAGGTGAGCTGCTCGGGTTTCTCGATCGTCCACTGCCGCATGTTCGTGACCTCCTTATGGAGACACGATATGTCGCGTTATCGGCAATGGTCAAGATATATCGTGTTTTACTCCTCGTCCTCGTCGTCCAGCCGGGCCAGCCAGGTCGCCAGCCGCTCGACCGGCGTCTCGAACTCGGGGTTCAGGTCGACGAACTCGCGCAGCCGCTCGGCGAGCCAGGTCAGACTGACCTCCTCCTCGCCGCGGCGGGTGACGAGCTCCTCGATGCCCCGGTCGGTGAAGTACATCGTCGTCCTCTCTCAACAGGTCTCTCGGCAGGTCTCAAAGGGGAAAGTCCCCCACAGGATCACCTGTGGGGGACTTCCTCTGTGCGCTTCGTGCCCGGTCTAGCCGAAGACCTCGTCCAGGATCTGCTGCAGCTCCGTCTCGTGCGTGGAGTGCGAGCCGGTCGCCGGGGAGGAGTTCGCCTTGCGGGAGATCCTCCTGAGCCTGCGACCACCGAACGCGTCGGGGTGCTCGACCATCTTCATGGTCAGGAACGGCCACGGGCCCATGTTGGCGGGCTCGTCCTGCGCCCAGGCCACCTCGACGTCGTCGCCGTAGCGGGCCAGCTCGGCCTGGAGCGGGTTCGCCGGGAACGGGTAGAGCCGCTCCAGGCGGACGATCGCCACGTCGTTCCTGCCCTGCTTCTCCCTGGCCGCGGCCAGGTCGTAGTAGATCTTGCCGGAGCACAGGACGACCTTGCGGACCTGCGCCGGGTTGACCGTGGTGTCGCCGAGCACGGGCCTGAACGACCCTGAGGTGAACTCGCTGACCGCCGAGACCGCGGCCTTGTGGCGCAGCAGCGACTTGGGCGTGAACACCACCAGCGGACGGCGCCGGTTCGACATCGTCTGCCAGCGCAGCAGGTGGAAGTAGTTGGCCGGCAGCGTCGGCTGGGCCACGGTCATGTTGTCCTGGGCGCACATCAGCAGGAAGCGCTCGATGCGGGCCGAGGAGTGGTCGGGACCCTGACCCTCGTAGCCGTGCGGCAGCAGCAGGGTGACGCTGGAACGCTGACCCCACTTCTGCTCGCCCGCGGTGATGTATTCGTCGATGACGGACTGGGCGCCGTTGACGAAGTCACCGAACTGGGCCTCCCAGGCGACCAGGGCCTCGGGGCGCTCCACGCTGTAGCCGTACTCGAAGCCGAGCGCGGCGTACTCGCTGAGCAGCGAGTCGTAGACGTAGAACTTCGTGGTGCCCTGGTTGAACGTCTTGAGCGGCGTGTGCTCGGCACCGGTGATGCGGTCGACCAGCACGGCGTGGCGCTGGGTGAAGGTGCCACGCCGGGAGTCCTGGCCGACGAGCCGGACCGGGTGGCCGTCGATCAGCAGCGAGCCGAAGGCCAGGGTCTCGCCCGTGCTCCAGTCGATGCGGTCCTCGGCGACCATCTGGCCCCGGCGCTGGAGCACCGGCAGCAGACGCGGGTGGACGGTGAAGCCCTCCGGCAGGTTGAGCTGCGTGTCGATGATCCGCTTGACCGTCTCCTCGGAGATGCCCGTCGGGGTGTCCTCGTGGGACCACGGGATGGTCTCCATGGTGTCGGGACGGGCGAACTCACCGGTCGGCTGCTTGACCGCCTCGCGGGTCTCGGCGAAGGCGTTCTCCAGCTTGGCCTGGTAGTCGCGCAGCGCGCTCTCGGCCTCCTCGACCGTGATGTCGCCCCGGCCGATCAGCGCCTCGGTGTAGAGCTTTCGGGTCGAACGCTTGGCGTCGATCAGGTCGTACATCAGCGGCTGGGTGAAGCCCGGGTTGTCGGTCTCGTTGTGGCCGCGACGGCGGTAGCAGATCAGGTCGATCACGACGTCCTTGCGGAACGCCTTGCGGTACTCGAAGGCCAGGTTGCCGACCCGGACCACGGCCTCGGGGTCGTCGCCGTTGACGTGGAAGATCGGCGCCTGGATCATCCGGGCCACGTCGGTCGCGTACACGCTGGAACGCGAGCTGGCCGGGCTCGTGGTGAAGCCGACCTGGTTGTTGACCACGATGTGCACGGTGCCGCCGGTGCGGTAGCCGCGCAGCTGCGACAGGTTCAGCGTCTCCGCGACCACGCCCTGACCCGCGAAGGCCGCGTCGCCGTGGACGAGCACGGGCAGGACGCTGAAGCCCTCCTCGCCGCGTTCGAGCAGGTCCTGCTTGGCACGGACCACGCCCTCAAGGACCGGGTCGACCGTCTCCAGGTGGGAGGGGTTGGCCACGACGGAGGCCTTGAGCTTGGAGCCGTCGGGTGAGACGAAGTCACCGCTGGCGCCCAGGTGGTACTTCACGTCGCCGGAGCCGTGGGCGCTGCGCGGGTCGATGTTGCCCTCGAACTCGCCGAAGATCTGGCCGTAGGACTTGCCGACGATGTTGGCCAGCACGTTCAGCCGGCCGCGGTGGGCCATACCGATGACGGCCTCGTCGAGGTCCTCCTCGGCGGCGGCCGACAGCACCGAGTCGAGCAGCGGGATCAGGGACTCGCCGCCCTCCAGCGAGAAGCGCTTCTGGCCGACGAACTTCGTCTGCAGGAACGTCTCGAACGCCTCGGCGGTGTTGAGCCGCTCCAGGATGCGCAGCTGCTCGGTGCGGTCGGGCTTGGCGTGCGGACGCTCGACCCGCGCCTGGATCCAGGCGCGCTCCTCGGGGTTCTGCATGTGCATGTACTCCACGCCGATGGTGCGGCAGTAGGAGTCACGCAGCACGCCGAGGATCTCGCGCAGCTTCATCAGGGGACGGCCGCCGAAGCCGCCGGTGGCGAACTCGCGCTCCAGGTCCCACAGGGTCAGCCCGTGCGACTTGATGTCGAGGTCGGGGTGCTTGCGCTGCTTGTACTCAAGCGGGTCGGTGTCGGCCATCAGGTGACCGCGGACCCGGAAGGCGTGGATCAGCTCTATGACACGGGCCGACTTGGCGACGTCGTCGTCGTGGGTGGCCGAGATGTCCTGGACCCAGCGGATCGGCTCGTACGGGATCCGCAGGGCCTCGAAGATCTCGTCGTAGAAGCCGTCCTCGCCGAGGAGCAGCCGGTGGATCTGGCGCAGGAAGTCACCCGACTGGGCGCCCTGGATGATCCGGTGGTCGTAGGTGCTGGTGAGCGTCATGACCTTGCTCACCGCCAGGCGGGAGAGCGTCTCCGGGGAGGCGCCCTGGTACTCGGCGGGGTACTCCATCGCGCCGACACCGATGATCGTGCCCTGGCCGGGCATCAGGCGCGGCACCGAGTGGACGGTGCCGATCGTGCCCGGGTTGGTCAGCGAGATCGTGGTGCCCGCGAAGTCCTCCACGCCCAGCTTGCCGGACCTGGCCTTGCGCACGATGTCCTCGTAGGCGACCCAGAACTGGCGGAAGTCCATGGTCTCGGACGCCTTGATCGAGGGCACCAGGAGCTGGCGGGTGCCGTCGCTCTTGGCGACGTCGATGGCCAGGCCCAGGTTGACGTGCTCGGGCTTGACCAGCACCGGCTTGCCGTCCACCTCCGTGTAGGAGTGGTTCATCTCCGGCAGGACCTTGAGGGCCTTGATGACCGCGTAACCGATCAGGTGCGTGAACGACACCTTGCCGCCGCGACCCCGCGACAGGTGATTGTTGATCACGATGCGGTTGTCGATCAGCAGCTTCGCCGGTACGGCACGCACGCTGGTCGCCGTCGGCACTTCGAGGCTGGCCTCCATGTTGGCGGCCGTACGGGCGGCCGCGCCACGGAGTCTGACTTCCTCGGTACCGGCGGGCAACGGGGTCTCCTGCTTGGATCGGGCAGCCGGCGCCGAGGTTGGCTTCGGCGCGGGGGGTGCCGGAGTGGCCGCCGGGGTCACCGGCGCCGCAGCGGAGGTCGGGGGAACGGGAGCGGCCTGGGCCGTCCCGGGGGGCGCGGCTCTGCCCGCCCCGGAGTCAGGGCTGTAATCAGCGAAGAAGTTCCACCAGGCACGGTCCACGGACTCGGGATCCTGGAGGTACTTCTGATATAGCTCGTCGACCAGCCATTCGTTTTGACCAAAGGCTGCCAGCGGGTTTGTCCGCGACGACTCAGACGACACGGCGGAAATCGCCCTCTTCCGCAGATCGGCGTTGATGATAGAGAACCTGTCCAAGGCTACTCGCCCTGACCCGGACCTGCGCCAGTCTGACCGCAGCTCTCCGCCTGATCCTCTCAGGACAGCTCAAAACGGTCATCCCCGGGGGGTCCATCTGGGTGGTACCGGTCTGGTCATTCATGCTCGACGAGCCTGGACTCGATCTTGACGCCCGGCGTCACGGCCTCAAGCAGGGCCTTCAGTTCCTCGCCCGCGGCGTGCAGTTCGTCGAGGGACATGGGGGCCAGGCGCTCCAGCAGGAACAGCGCGTCGGTCGTCTCCTCGGTGATCCGGGTCCGCACGCACTGCCGCCAGTTCCACCGCCTGCAGGTGACACCCAGGTCGTCGCGCCAGACCACCTCGCCGATCTCGGGGGTGTCGATCACGGTCTCGCCCTTGTCGATCACTTCGAACGGCTCGTCGCCCACGGCCCTGACCAGCCTGGCAGCCCCGGCGTAACGGCCGAGGTCCTCTCCACCGATGGGGAGCCCGTGCCTGACGCTGACCGTGTTGTAGGCGTCGACCACCAGGTTGATCTCCGGCAGCGGCATGCGCCTGACCAACGCGTCGACGGACGGCCTGGTCCGCTGGGGTTTGGCGCCGAATGCCCGGTAGGCCTCCCGCCAGGCCTCGACCTTCGGGTCGTCCGCGGAGACGGCCTCCTGGGCCGCCGTCGCCAGCCAGGCCCTCGACCTGTCGTCGGTCGGGCCGTTGCGCAGGCCGTACACGGCCATGGCCAGGACGGCGAAGTCCGGCCGCAGCGCGCTGACGGCGGGGTCGACCCGGATGTCCTCAATCACGGACCTCAGTCTAGGTCGTCCCCTGTCACATACTTCTCACCTACGATTTCATGCAAAACAAGTAGGAAATATTGACTAAGCGTGGAGTCGTGCGTAGCTTCTCCGGTATGGGCCTCTATCTGACCCGGTGTGCACATGTCGACTTCTGTCGCGTGTTCAGTGCTCTGTGTCCGTGATCACGAACCGACCTCCGTCCCCCCTTCCTTCATCCCTCAGGAAACGTTCGTGATCAAGTTCAGAAACGTCCCGTTCCTTGTGCTGCTCGCCCTCGGCCTCGCGGGCTGCGGCGCGGAGGCCGCGGCCAAACCCGGTGCACCGGAGACCCTGGAGCTGCGCTACCAGGGCAACGTCGGCGCCGTGACCTTCCCCGAGCTCGCCGAGGACCTCGGCTACCTCGCCCCTGTGAAGCTCAAGTGGATCGGCAACACGATCTCGGGGCCGCAGGACATCCAGGCCGCCGCGACCGGGCAGACCGACTTCGGCGGCGCGTTCAACGGCGCCATCATCAAACTGGCCGCCGCCAAGGCTCCCATCAAGGCGGTCGTCGGCTACTACGGCAGTGACGCCGACAGCTACGTCGGCTACTTCGTCCCCGACGGCTCGCCGATCAAGGGTCCCCGCGACCTGATCGGCAAGAAGATCGGCGTCAACACCCTCGGGGCGCACCTGGAGGCCGTGCTCAAGGAGTACCTCAAGCGCGGCGGCCTGACCCCCGAGGAGATCAAGCAGGTCGAGCTGGTCGTCGTGCCCCCGATCAGCACCGAGCAGGCGCTGCGCCAGGGCCAGATCGACGTGGCCGCGCTGAACGGCGTCCTGCGCGACACGGCCCTGCAACGCGGCGGCATCCGCGCCCTGTTCAAGGACATCGACCTGTTCGGCCCCTTCACCGCGGGCAGCTACGTGCTCACCGACAGGTTCATCGCCCGCAACCCCAACACCACGAAGAAGTTCGTCGAGGCGGTCGCCAGAGCCGTCGAGTGGACCCAGACCCACTCCCGGCAGGAGTACGTCGCCAGGGCGGAGGCGATCATCGCCAAACGGCACCGCAACGAGGACACCGCCACCATCAAGCTCTGGAAGAGCAGCGGGGTCGCGGACAAGGGCGGCGTGATCGACCCCAGGGAGTTCCAGATCTGGATCGACTGGCTGCAGCGCGCCGGTGAGATCAAGCCCGGCCAGGTCAAGACCGAGGACCTCTTCACCAACGCCTACAACCCGTTCGGAGGCAAGGGATGAAGCTCCAGATCCAGGGCGTCGGCAAGGAGTTCGCCGTCCGCGGCGCCGACCGGCCCTTCACCGCCCTCGACGACGTCGACCTGGACGTGCGGGAGGGGGAGTTCCTCACCCTGGTCGGGCCGAGCGGCTGCGGCAAGTCCACCCTCCTCGACCTGCTCGCCGGACTGGCCGTGCCGAGCAGGGGCCGCATCCTCCTCGACGGGATCCCGGTCGAGGGGCCGGGTCTCGACCGGGGAGTCGTCTTCCAGCAGTACGCGCTCTTCCCTTGGCGCACGGCGCTGTCGAACGTCGAGTTCGGGCTTGAGGCCAAGGCCGTACCGAAGCGGGAGCGCGCCGAACGGGCCAGGGCGCACCTGGAGCTGGTCGGGCTGCGCGGGTTCGAGGAGCGCTACCCGCACGAGCTCTCCGGGGGCATGCGCCAGCGGGTGGCCATCGCCAGGAGCCTCGCCTTCGACCCGGAGGTGCTGCTGATGGACGAGCCGTTCGCCGCGCTGGACGCCCAGACCCGCGAGTCGCTCCAGGAGGAGTTGCTACGGATCTGGCAGCGGACCGGCAAGACGGTGGTCTTCATCACCCACGGCATCGACGAGGCCGTCTACCTCGGCCAGCGGGTCGCGGTCATGACCCCCCGCCCCGGCCGGATCAAGCGGATCCTCGACATCGAGTTCGACAGCCGCGAGGGCGACCTGCGGGCCGACGCCCGCTTCGGCGCCTACCGCCACGAGGTGTGGACGCTGCTGCGCGAGGAGGCCGCCGGGGCCGCCAGGATCGAGACGAGGGCCGAGGAGGTGGTCCCCGTTGGCTAGCGTCTCGACCAGGACGGTCTCCACCGAGGTCACCACGCGGGGTCTCGCCAGGGAGGCGCTCCAGGAGGCGTCCCGTACGGCGGGCGCCGTCCCGGGAGCCGGTACCCGCCTGCTGCGCGGTACGGCGCGCGCCGCCGTCGCGGTGGGCAGGCGCACGGCCGCCATCGCCGTGCTGGCCGTGATCTGGGAGGTCCTGCCCCGCCTCGACGTGGTCGACCCCACCTTCCTACCGCCGCTCTCGCAGGTCCTCACGGCGTGGTGGGACCTGCTCGTCTCGGGTGAGCTGCTCGACCACACCCAGGCCAGCCTGGTCAGGTCACTGGCGGGATGCGTCCTGGCCATCGTGGTGGCCATCCCGCTCGGCCTGCTGATCGGCTGGTACCGGCCGGTCGCCGAGTTCCTCAACCCGCTGCTCGAACTGTTCCGCAACACCGCGGCGCTGGCCGTGCTCCCGGTGTTCGTGCTGATCCTGGGGCTCGGCGAGACGTCCAAGATCTCGATCATCCTGTACGCCTGCGCCTGGCCGATCCTGCTCAACACGATCGCGGCGGTGCGCGGGGTCGATCCGCTGCTGGTCAAGTCGGCCAGGTCGATGGGACTCGGGCCGTTCCGGCTGTTCCAGAAGGTGATCCTCCCCGCGGCGGTACCGACGATCTTCACCGGCATCAGGCTGGCGGGGGCCTACTCGATCCTCGTGCTGATCGCCGCGGAGATGGTCGGCGCCAAGGCCGGCCTCGGCTACCTGATCAACTACGCGCAGTTCAACTTCCGGGTGCCCGAGATGTACGCGGGCATCCTCACCATCTCGGTGCTCGGACTGCTCATCAACCAGCTCCTCGTCCGCCTGGAGCGCCGTTTCTCGACGTGGAGGACCTCCTGATGACCGAACGCAGGCTCCATCTCAACGCGTTCCTGATGGGCGTCGGCCACCACGAGGCGGCCTGGCGGCACCCGGAAACCGACCCCGGCCTGATCGCCGACGTACGGCACTACCAGGAGCTGGCCAGGATCGCAGAACGGGGCAGGCTCGACTCGGTCTTCCTGGCCGACGGGCTGGCCCTGTGGGGAAACGTCCGGCACAACGCCCTCGGCGGCCTCGAACCGCTCACGCTGCTGGCCGCGCTGGCCGCGGTCACCGAGCACGTCGGCCTGATCGCGACCGTCTCGACCACCTACAACGAGCCGTTCCACGTGGCGCGCAAGTTCGCCTCGCTCGACCACATCAGCGGCGGCAGGGCGGGGTGGAACATCGTCACCTCCGCGACCGAGGCGGAGGCGCACAACTTCGGAATCGAACGCCCCTCCCACGGCGACCGCTACGCCCGCGCCACGGAGTTCCTTGAGGTCGTCACCAAACTCTGGGACAGCTGGGAGGACGGGGCGATCCTCAACGACCGCGCCGCGGGCCGCTACGCCGACACCGGCAGGATCCACGCCCTCGACCACGTCGGGACCCACTTCAGGGTCAGGGGCCCGCTGAACACCTCCCGTCCCCCGCAGGGCCATCCCCTGCTGGTGCAGGCGGGCTCCTCGGAGGACGGCAAGGAGTTCGCCGCCCGGTTCGCCGAGGCCGTGTTCACCGCCCAGCAGACCCTCGCCGAGGGGCAGGCGTTCTACACCGACCTCAAGTCCCGCCTCGCCCGGTACGGCAGGCGCCCCGGCGAGCTGCTGGTCCTGCCCGGCATCTCACCGATCATCGGCTCGACCCAGGAGGAGGCACTCCGGCTGGAACGGGAGCTCCAGGACCTGATCATCCCCGAGTACGGCGTGCAGCAGCTGTCCACCATGCTCGGCGCCGACCTGTCCGGCCACCCGCTGGACGAGCCGCTGCCCGAACTGCCCGAACCGAGTGACGGTCAGCAGAGCAGGTTCAAACTCGTCACCGACCTCGCCAGGCGTGAGCGGCTGACCCTGCGTCAGCTGATCGGCAGGCTCGCGGGAGGCAGGGGACACCGGGTGGTCGCCGGTACCCCGGAACTGATCGCCGACCAGATCCAGGAGTGGTTCACCAGCGGCGCGGCGGACGGCTTCAACATCATGCCGCCTGTCCTGCCGAGCGGCCTGGCGGACTTCGTCGATCACGTCGTACCCGAGCTGCAGGCCCGTGGCCTGTTCAGAACCGAGTACGAAGGCCGCACCCTGCGCCAGAACTACGGGTTGGCGCGACCGGTGTCCAGTTTTGAGCAGTTCGAGCAGAAGGTGTCGGTGGCCTCATGAGCATCGTGACAGTGGTGGGCAACCCGCGGACCGGGTCGCGCACGTACGCAGTGGCCGTCCAGGCGGCGCGGGCCGTGGCCGGGCGGCTCGGCGACGAGTGGTCCGGGCGGGAAGCCGAGGAGGAGGTCGTCGACCTGTCGGTCCTGGCCCCCTGGCTGCTCTCCCCCCAGGCCTCACCCGAGGTGGAGGCGGCCCTCGACCTGGTACGGCGGGCCGACGTGCTGGTGGTCGCGAGCCCGACCTACAAGGGGACCTACACCGGCCTGCTCAAGGTCTTCCTGGACCGTCTTCCCGGGGGCGCGCTCGCCTCGGTCGTCGCGCTCCCGCTGCTGGTGCTGGGCGACGCCAGGCACGCCCTGGCCGTGGAGGTCCACCTGCGTCCTCTCCTGGTCGAGCTGGGCGCGAGCGTGCCGACCCCCGGGCTGGCGGTGGTCGAGTCGCAGATCCCCGCCCTGGACGAGGTCCTCGGCCCCTGGGCCGACAGGGTCGCCCCTCAGGTCAGGGCGGCGCTCACGGCGAAGGACTCGGTGGACTCGGTGACCCGGGCGTGAACGCGGCAAGGAGGGAGTCCCCGATGAGATCGGGAAGAGAAGGCGTTATGAATAGGTTGCGAATCATAAGCGTGGTTTACGCCCTGGAGGAGGAGAAGTGACCGAGCGGAACGACGCAACCGGTTCCGAGATCCTCTCCGGCGTTCCCGGTGTGGAACGGCTCGCGGGGGAGGACTCGTGACCGAGACCCTCCCCGGCCGGGCCGTGGACGCCGACCGTTTCCGGCAGGCGCTGGCCGTACACGCGGCCGGTGTCGTGGTGATCACCGCGCAGGCGCGGGGGGTTCCCGTCGGCCTGACGGCCACGTCGTTCTCCTCGGTCAGCCTCACACCCCCGCTGGTCTCCTTCTACGTCGACCAGTCCTCGACCACCTGGCCCTCGCTCAGGCTCGCGGAGCACTTCGCGGTGAACGTCCTGGCCAGCGACCAGGCGGAACTGGCCTCAAGGTTCGCCCGCAAGGGCGTCGACCGCTTCGCCGCCCCGACCGAGTGGTGGCCGGGCCCCCAGGGGGTCCCGATCCTCGGGGGCGTCTCCGCCCAGCTGGTGTGCGTCCCCCACTCGACCGTCGACATCGGCGACCACGTCCTCGTCGTCGGCCTGGTCACCGAGACCAACCTCGTCTCCGACGACCGCCCCCTGCTCTACCACCGGGGCAGGTTCGGCCGCTTCACCCCGCACACCTGACCGTCCGGCGGGGACGCCCGAAGGACGTCCCCGCCGGTCAGGCCAGTCGTACGGTGCCCCGCCCGGTGGGAGGCGGCAGGTCGAGGAGGGTGCGGATTCCGGGCGGCGCCGCGCACAGGGCGGCCACCGAGTTGACCGCGTGGGCCGCGGCCCCGGCCAGGCCGTGGGAGATCGCGTCGAGGGAGACCGTCATCTGCGGCACACCCTCGATGTGGACGACGAAACCGGGGGCGGACCAGCGGTCGACCCTGTTGGCGTCCGCCTTGTAGACGCACTCGACGGTCATGAAGGGACGGCCTCTGACCAGCCCGCTGAACGTCCAGCGGGACGCGCAGACCGTGCCCTTCCTGACCAGGCCCGCGGCGATCTCGAACTCCTCCGACGCCAGGTCGAACTCGTCGCTCTCGTCGACCTCGTCGAGGGCCACGCCGAGGGTGCTCGCCACGAGCTGGACACTCTCGGCGAACAGACCGCGCTGGTACGCACGGAACGGGCGCACCGCGGTCGCGTAGTCCTTGGCCGAGCGGGTGAAGCCGAACAGGTCGACCACGAGCCTGCGGGACGGATGCCCCTTGAAGTCGGAGCACTCACGGACGTAGACGTGGTCGATCCTGCCGGACAGGCCGCTCAGCGCGATAGGGAGCATGTCGCTCACGAAGCCCGGGTTGATGCCGGTGCCGTGCAGGGAGGAGCCGCCCGTCGCGCAGGCGGCCTCGATCCGCCCGACGACCGCCGGGCCGTAACACCACGGGTAGACGAACCCCGTCGTGGTCACGACGTTCTTGCCCGAGGCGAGCAGGGCGCAGAACGTCTCCACGTCGGGTGTCGGATCCCCGTCGAAGGCGGCCGAGGGCAACGGCATGTGCAGCACGCAGTCGGCGTCGAGAGCGAGGATGCGCTCGACGTCGTCGGTGCACAGGACGCCGGTCTCCGGCAGTCCGACGAGCGGACCGACGTCGAGGCCGACTTTGCCGGGGTCGTAGACGAACACTCCGGCGAGTTCGAATTCGGGACGGCGGATCAGATTGCGCAGGGAGTATCTGCCAACGGCGCCCGTGGCCCACTGGACCACGCGGAGGGGCGGCGGTGGGGGCATGGGGGCCTCCAGCCCGGGGTCTTTGGGCAGGGCCGTACTGGGAGGAGTTGCATTGATTACCCTCGCCCGGTAAGTGCAGAAACTTTAGCAGAAATTCACACGCTCGATCACTATCCGCGACGGTCTGACACCCTGTCGTTTTCCTCCGTGCTTCGGGAGGGCGCGGATGTGAACATCATGGCTTACCGGGCGCCCGGGAAGGCATGTCGGAAGGCAGAAGTATGTTCTGTGAAGGCGTATGTGATGTCCGGCAAAACATCCCTGTTGCGACATTTGCGACAAACGACACGCTTGACAGCGTCCTTGACAAAAGGTCTGCCAGGCCGTTTTGGAACGGTCCGAAGTCATGGTCGGTGAACGCCGGAGTTATGGCGGAGAAGGCGAGGCCGGGCCGCCGCTCCGCCTGGCTACGGGATAGGCGGAACGACGGCCCGGCCGGTCCAAGGAGGCCGTCAGGAGATCAGGCGGTCCGTCAGGGGACGTTGAGCACGAACTCGTAGGAGGCGGCGCGCCCACCGGGCACGGACTGCACGGTCATGAGAAGGCGCCGGTCGTAGATCGTGTCGGTCTGGTTGCGCGGCTCACCCGGGAAGTAGAGCTGCGTGGTCAGGATCGGCCTGTTGGGCGCCTGCAGCTTGACGTGGATGTGCCGGGTCCGCCCCGGGTAGAGGCCCGGAACGATCGTGGTCAGGGAGAAGGCGCCGTTGGCGTCGGTGAACTGGTGGCCGCGGAACCTGAAGCCGTAGTTGTCGTAGTTGCCGGCGTTGTCCGCCTGCCAGAAGTCCAGCAGCACATTCGCCAGCGGCTTGCACGAACGGCTGTAAACACGGCCGGTCACCGTCAGCTTGGTGCCGCCCGCTCCCGCCGGGACGATGTTGGCGGTCAGCGGGGAGTTGGGCTTGAAGTACGGCCCCTCCGTCTGTGCGATGGTGGTCGAGCCGCCGGGGGTGCAGGCCAGAGGCAGGTCCTGCCCCTGAAGCGCGGAGGCGGGGCCCGCAATCGCGCCCGCGACCACCGGGGCCGCGATCGCGCCCAGGCCCACCGCCGCGACGAACTGCTTGCGGCTCAGGCCGGACTCCATTTCCTCTTCTGGGGTGAGAGGAATCTCGGACATCGAGGTTCTCCTTCAGCGAGGTGGTGGCCGTGCTGGGGGTGCGCACGGCTCCAGATGTGTATATCCATTCATCTGACTTGCAAGGTTGACTCTAAGTGCCAGTCTGTTGTCAGGGCGTGCCGGGCATAACGCGATGTTGGATCTGAATGGGATTGCCGCCAAGTAGAAACCAGGGGTGAAGCTAGGGTCATCGCCTCATTAACGCCGAGGAGAGCGTCATGCCCACACTCGTCAGTACGGCCGGCCTGCCCCCGAGGGAGCAGGTCGAGTTCTGGCGTAATGTCGTGTCGGACGCCTTCGGCCCGCTACAGCTGCGGGCCGGGGACACCGGGGGGTTCGCCGGCCGCATCGCGAGCCGTACCCTCGGCCCCGTCCAGGTCAGCGACGTACGCGCCCCCGCGCACGTGGTCAGCCGTGCCGCCCGGCACATGACCACCAGGGGAGGCAGGGAGAACTACAAGTTCTGCCTGCTGCTGCGGGGCTCCGGAGTCATCGAGCAGGCGGGGCGCCGCGTCGTGGCGAGCGCCGGAGACCTGGTCTTCTACGACCTCAGCCGTCCGATGGAACTCGTCCTCGACGCCCACCACCTGCTCGCCCTCACGGTGCCGCGCTCGGCCATCCCGCTGCCCGCGGCCCACGTGGCCGACCTGGCGGGCACCCTGCTGGCCAGCAGGCAGGGACCGGGGAGACTGACCGTCTCCTTCCTGACCTCCCTGGCCGCCGAGGGAGACGCCGTCGACGGGCCACACGGCCAGTATCTCGGGGAGGCCATCGTCAACATGGTGACCTCCGCCCTGAGCGAGCGGCTCAGCGGCGAATCGCCGGTACCCGGCGCGGGCGCCGAGCTGCTGCAGTGCATCACCGACTGGATCGAGCGCAACCTGCACCGCCCGGACCTGTCGCCCGCCGTCATCGCGCACGCCCACCACGTCTCGGTGCGCCAGCTTCACCGGATCTTCCACGCGGCCGGCATGACCGTCGCCGCCCACGTGCGGACCCGCAGAATGGATCGCTGCCGCAGGGAACTGTCCACGGCCCATCTGCGCGCCGACCGGGTCAGCTCCATCGCGGCGCGCTGGGGCTTCTCCGACGCAGCCTCCTTCAGCCGGGCCTTCCGGCGGATCTACGGCTGCGCGCCCAGCGACTACCGCGCCGCCCTCGCCGACGAGGACGTCGAGGACGGTACGGCACAGCGACAGCCCGCCTGACCGGCGGCACGACCACTCGGGAACCGGCGTCCCCGCCCACAAGGCGGGCGGCCGGTGGCCCGAGAACCCGCATCCACCCGGTGGGGGGCGGATGCGACGGCACGGCCTGCGTTCACTTGAGAGTGAACGCAGGCCGTGTCCTGCCTCTTTGCGGTGCCTTCGGCACCGCGGGCTTGGGCGCTTTCGGGTCGGTGCTTTCCCTCGTCTCTCCGTCGCTGCGCTCCTGCGTTCCTCAGTCCAAGCACCGACGCGCCCAAGCCGACACTCTTCACACTTGGCGCCGGTAAAGCACAAGCCCTGCTTCTTTGCTCCGCCTGGTGGCGTCGCGGGCTCGGGCGCCCTGAGTCGGTGCTTTCCCTCGTCTCTCCGTCGCTGCGCTCCTGCGTTCCTCAGTCCAAGCACCGACGCGCCCAAGCCGACACTCCTCACACTTGGCGCCGGTACGGCACAGGACCAAACCCTTCACGGGCGACGCCGGGGGAGGCGGGCTGAGAGTCAGTCCATGAGGATGATCTGGCGGAGGGGTTCGCCGGTTTTCAGGGCGGTTATCGCCTCGTTCAGGTCGGCCAGGGGGATTCGGGAGCTGATCAGGCCTTCCAGGTGGAGTTTGCCTGCCTTGTGGAGCTCGGCGAGGAAGGGGAAGTCCCTGCGGACGTCCGCGCCGCCGTACAGGGAGCTGAGGATGTTCTTGCCCTCGAACAACAGGTTGAAGGCGCTCAACGGGACGAGGTCGTCGGAGGCGCCCGCGCCGACCACGATGACGTCGCCGCCGCGGCGGGTCGCCTTCCAGGCGGTCATGATGGTCGCGGAGCCGCCCACGGCCTCGAAGCCGTAGTCGAAGCCCCGTCCACCGGTGATCGTGCGGACGGCGTCGGAGAGCCGGTCGGGGGTGACGGCGTGGGTGGCGCCGAGCTTGAGGGCCAGTTCGTGCTTGGACTCCAGTGGGTCGATCGCCAGGATCGTCGTGGCCCCGCAGACACGGGCGCCCTGCACCACGGACAGGCCGACGCCGCCGCAACCGACCACGGCCACGGTCGAGCCGGGCCTGACGCGGGCGGTGTTGAGCGCCGCGCCGACACCGGTCGTGACGCCGCAGCCGATCAGCGCCGCGATCTCGAAGGGCAGCTCGGGGTCTATCCTGACCGCGCCCTGCCAGGGGACGACGATCTCCTCCGCCCAGGTACCGCATCCGGCCATGCCGTACGCCGGGGTCCCGCCGTCGTAGCGGAAGCGGGCGTTGACGAAGGCGTCCTTCATGTACGTCATGCACAGGAAGGGCTGGCCCGCCAGGCAGTTCGAGCAGGTGTCGCAGGCCGGGGTCCAGTTGACGACCACGTGGTCGCCGGGGGAGACCGAGGTCACGCGCTCCCCGGTCTCGACGACCACGCCCGCGCCCTCGTGCCCCAGCACGACCGGCAGCGACGTGGGCAGCACTCCGCTGATCACCGAGAGGTCGGAGTGGCAGACGCCGGTCGCCCTGATCCTGACACGGACGTCGGCGGGCCCGACGGGGGCGAGGGTGAGGTCGTCCCGGATGTCGAGACGGTCGTCGCCGACGGCGTGCAGCAACGCACCACGCATGGGGGGAAGCCTTCCTAGTTGCCCTCGACGGAGAGGGCGGCCTTCGGGCAGGACCGTACGGCGTGCCGGACACGGTCCTGTGCCTCCGGCGGCGGTTCGGGCAGCAGCACGTGGAGCTGGTCGTCGTCGTCGAGTTCGAAGACCTCGGGGGCGAGTCCGGTGCAGACGGCGTTGGCCTCGCACACCATGTGGTCGACTTTGACCTTCATGTGAACCTCCTACGCGGGGGACAGGTCAGATGAGGGAACCCGCCCCTGGATCAGACCGTAGGGCACGGACGTCGCGTGTGGTCTGTCACGGGGGGTTCTTCGCGGCCCGCTCCGGGCCTGACGGCGGGCGCGCTGGTTCACGGTGGAAAGTAGAACATGTTGCATAACGGTGGGCAAGGGCCGTGTGGAACGCCGATCGGTCCCCGATAGCCTGCTGCGGTGAGCGACGTGACCATGCCCGAGAACCTGCTGGATGCCGCGCTCGGCGCCAAGGGGTTCATGCCGCGCGCCGAGGGCCTCGCCCTCTTCGAGACGGCCGTCGAGTACGGCCCGCGCGGTCCGATCTGCGAGATCGGCACCTACTGCGGGAAGTCGGCCGTCTACCTCGGGGCGGGGGCAAGGCTGGCCGGTTCCGTGGTCGTCACCGTCGACCACCACCGGGGCTCGGAGGAGATCCAGCCAGGCTGGGAGCACCACGACCCCACGCTGATGGACCCGCGCTTCGGCAGGATGGACTCCCTGCCGACCTTCCGCCACACGATCGCCGCCGCGGGCCTCGAAGAGGAGGTCGTCGCCGTCGTCGGCCGCTCCGAGCGGGTGGCCGCGCTCTGGAGCACCCCGCTGGCGATGCTCTTCATCGACGGCGGCCACTCGCGGGAGCCGGTGACCCGTGACTACGAGGGGTGGGCCCCGCACGTCCTCCAGGGCGGGGCACTGGTCTTCCACGACATCTACCCCGACCCGGCCGAGGGCGGGCAGGAGCCCCACCGCGTCTATCTGCGCGCCCTGGCCTCCGGGGCGTTCAGGGAGGTCAGACGGGAGGGTTCACTGCGGGTCCTGGAGCGTGTCGGCCCCGGCATCGGCTGACCCCGCCGCCCCAGCACGGCCAGACAGACCCCCCGCAGCGCGCAGACCGCCAGCAGCGCCGCCATGGGCCCGGGGCCGGGCAGCGCCAGGTACAGCACGGCGGCGGACAGGCCGAACACGACCTGCTCACGTGGCCGGGACGGCGTCGTGCGCGCCTCGGGCAGCACGAAGCAGGTGTGCAGGACGAACGCCGCGTCCGTCACCGCCAGGAAGCCGGGACCCGAACCGGGACCCGCGACCAGTCCGGCCAGGGCCACGCCCCCGGCCCAGGCCAGCACCAGCGGCAACCGCCCGGAAGACCGTACGAACGTCATGCCGAGGGCCAGGAGCACCAGCGGCACGAACGACTGCAGGGCCTCCGGCACCCACGCGGTGAACTGGTACGGCGGCGCCATCTCGACCCCGGGGCGCAGCGCCGCGACGGTCACCCCCAGGGCGACCGGATTCACGAAGGGCGTCCCCGGCCGCCCGGCCCGCAGGACGTGCCTGCTCGCGACCCCCACCAGGGCGGCCAGCGCGATCCCGGCCAGGTGGGCCTGGCCGTACAGGAGCATCGCGCACAGCAGGCTCTCGGCGTAGGACGGCAGCAGGAAGGCGCGGTCGGTCAGGTAGCGGGGTCTGTCGCGGGATGTCCAGGCCCGCACGGTCTCCAGCGCCAGTTCGGCGGTCACGCCGGTGAGGACTCCGACGACCGGTGCCAGGTAGGCCTGCTCGAACCCGAGCAGGAGGTGCCCGGCGAGGGTGACGACGGTCACCGAGACCGCCAGCCGGCGCGAAACGGGCACCCTTGTAGGCGCTGTCATGGGTTCCTCAGTTCCGTCACGCCCTGGGGGGTCAGCAGGAGGTCGTGCCAGCCGGGGTCGAGGGAGACGGTGGCGGTGCGCGGGACGCCGCACTCGTCACGCCAGGACAGGGCGACGGGCAGGGCGGCCCCGCCCGTGTCGGTCTCGCCGAGACCGAGGAGCAACTCGGGGGCGGAGGCGGCGGGGTAGAGCTGCCCGGCGAGTGTGCCGCCGTCCGGCAGCCGCAGTCTGGCCTCCGCCCCGATCGCCGGGCGCGTCACGCCTGCCGCGCCGTGCGCCGCGCCGCAGGGACCGGCGGGCAGGCGGGGACGCAGGCCGACGAAGGGGGCGGTGACACCGTGGTTGCGGTACAGCGTGGCCGGGGTCAGAGGGCCGGAGACCGCGACGTCGAGACGGCCGTCGTCGTCCACGTCGCCGACCGCCAGGGCCGTCGCGTCGCCCCCGGGAGGCACCGGTCCGGCCACGTTCGTGTGACGGCCGTCCGCACCCGGCGTGAAGAGGGCGACGCCCCCGGGCGCCGCGACCGCGTACATGATCTCGTCGTGGCCGTCGTTGTCGAGGTCGGCGGTCTCGACGTCCCACACCCGTCCGGTACGGCCGAGCCCCAGCTCCCCGGCCCGGTCCTCGTACGGCGCCTCGCCCTCGTGCAGGTGCTCCCGCAGTCCGGGCAGGGCCGTGGAGACGAAGACGGGCCCGATCTCGTCGGGGCCCCGCCCGATGAGGATGTCCTGCGCGCCGTCGGCGTCGAGGTCGGTGAAGGCGACCGCCCCGCTGTCCGAGGAGTCCCGGCCCAGGACGGACGATCTCGGCGTGGTCAGGTCCCGGGTGCCCGACGCCACCCGGAAGGCGGCCCTGCCCGGTGCCGACTCGTTGACGAGCAGCGTGTCGGGTCCGAGGCCGTTGGCGAGGTACAGCTCCGGCAGCCCGTCGCCGTCCAGGTCCCGGGTGCCGAGCGCGAGCGTCCCGCCCGTCCGCCCGGCCTCGCCGAACGCCTGCGGCGCCTCGGTGAACGTGCCCGTCCCCGTCCCGAGGTACAGCCGCGCCCCGCCGTCGTGGACGTCCGGCGACGAGCCGCCCGAGGTCGTCCCGGCGGCGAGGACCAGGTCGAGGTGGCCGTCGCCGTCGAAGTCGCCGACGCTCGCGGCGGCCGCGTTCCACGGCCCGGGCCGTACGGCGGGCTCACGGTGGGCGAAGGCGGTGGCGGAGGGGCGGGTCCCGGGAAGGCGGACGAACAGGGAGGGGGAACGGTCCCGGTAGAGGACGACCAGGTCCTGCGCGCCGTCCTCGTCGAGGTCGGCGGGCAGGCATCCGACGGGCACCCCGCGCGGGCCGGGGGCGGTCAGCCTGAACGGCCGGTAGCCGCCGTGGGTGCCCGGCACGGGGGCCACGGTCACCCCGCCGTGACGGGGGTCGGCCAGGCAGACGTCGTCGGAGACGATCTCGCCGTCGAGGTCGAAGAGCGCCACTCCCGTCGCGGAACCACCGAGCCGGTCGGCGGCGAAGGAGAAGACCGGGGTGGTGGGGGAGGGGGCGGGGGGCTCCGCAGTACCGGTCAGCGCCCACCCGACGGCGACGGCCGCCAGCGCCACCAGGGCGGCCGGACGGACCGGGGGCACGGCATCGGCCGTGTCCCTGGACGTCGCGCCTGGCCGTACTTCGGTCACGAGTCGCGGTTGCGCCTCGCCCAGGCCTTCCTGACCCCGGCCCGCCATGCCTGGTAGTGGTCGCCGGTGTGCGCGTTGTGCCCGAGGGCGACGAGCGCGGTGTCCGTCCAGCCGCCCGCCTCCTCGACGCCGACCTCGCACAGGGCGAGGACGGCCTCGGCGGTGTGCTCGGGCACGGTCCTTGAGATCAGGTGGGCCGAGCAGGCGAAGGCGGCGCCCTGCACGAGGTGGGCGCGGAAGCCGTCCTCGGCCGCCGCGGCGCTGAGCCGTTCCAGCTCGCAGGCCCGTGCGCCGCCCGCGTAGGCGGCGGCGAGCCCGATCCCGCTCCACAGGTCGGCGCGGCGGCCGAGGGGGAACTCGGCCAACCGGAGGACGACGTCCTCGACGCCCGCGCACTCGTGGAACCAGAGCATCCGGCCGACCCCCTGGTCGAAGATCGCCCGCCTGGTCCGGTCGAGCAGGCCCGCCGTACGCTGACGCCCGACCGTCCGGTCGGCGGCGTAGAAGCCCTGGTGGAAGCCGAAGCCGTCGAAGGCCAGCCAGCGCAGCAGGGGGTGGACGGAGTGGATGCCCCACATCGGGCGCATCCGCAGCCGGGCGTATCCCCGGCCCGCACCCAGGTGGATCATGTGCGGGTAGCGCACGCCCTGGCCGCTGAGCAGGTTCCTGAGCCGCTTGCCGCCGGACGCGGTGAGCACGTCGAGGGACGCGCAGGCCATGCCCGCCCCCTCGTAGGCGAAGCCGCGCAGTTCCTCACGCAGGCCGTCGATCCGTTCGGGCTCGCCCGCGATCACCGCGTTGTGCCCGGCGACGCACGCCCGCCCGGCGTTCTCCAGGTGCTCCCTGGCCGGGCCGAGCCGGAAACGCCGCACTCCGAACCCGGTCCGATCGGGGTCCTGCCAGAACAACCCGGGCAGGCCACGCGGCCTGCCCGGTGCCGGATCGCCGGGTGGTAGGGCGGGCGACGGGGCACGGGGCGCAGGGCAGGGAGAGCGGACGGGGACGGTGCGCTCGCCCTTCTCCGGCTCCGGTGCCCCGGGACCGGGCACACCTGGATGGGGTGCGGCGACCGTCGTCACGCCGCCGTCGCCCCCCGCGATCTCTCCGTCGCCCTCCGTGTCGCTCACGTGCCCGAACGTAGTGAGCCGTCCCCGAGCCTTCAAGCACCGCCTCGGATTCGGGCGAAGAGATTCAGGCGAAGAGATTCGGGGGAGGGGATTCGGACGCGGGGTCGTCAGGCGGGTGAACCGGCGTGGCTGCAGCCGCAGTCCTGGGCCGGGCGGTCGGCGGCCCGGTCTTCCACGGCGCCGGGCATGGCGCCGCGCACGTCCCTGAACAGGCCGGAGGCCGGGGTGAGGCCGTACAGGGCGTCGGCGGCGAGAACCACGGCGGCGGCGGTGTAGGCGGAACGCTCGTGCGGGAACCACTTCTGGTTGGCGAACTGCCAGCCGGTCCAGTAGGAACCGTCCTCGTGCCTGAGGTGCTGCATGTCGGTGAAGATCCGCAGCGCCTCGTCCCGGTCGCCGAGGGCGTCCAGGGTGAGCACCAGCTCGCACGACTCGGCGCCGGTCACCCACGGCTGGTCGGAGACGCAGCGCACGCCGAGGCCGGGTTCGACGAAGACGGCCCACTCGGCGGCGAGCCGCGCCCGCGCGGCGGAACCCCGCACCGCGCCGCCGAGGACCGGGTAGTACCAGTCCATCGAGAAGCGGCTCTTGTCGGCGAACGCCTCGGGGTGGTCGGACAGCACGTGGGCGAGCCGGTCGGCGGCCAGCTCCCAGTCGGGCTGCGGGTCGCCGAGACGTTCGCCGAGCAGCACGCCGCAGCGCAGCCCCTGGTGGATGGAGGCGCAGCCGGTCAGCAGGGCGTAGCCCGCGGGCTCGCCGTCGGCGGCGCGTTCCCAGACGACCTCGCCCCGGGCGGTCTGCAGCCCGACCACGAAGTCCAGCGCGGACCTGACGACGGGCCACATCTCACGGGCGAAGCCGTCGTCCCCGGTGACCAGCAGCTCGTGCCAGACGCCGACCGCGACGTAGGCGGCGTGGTTGGACTCCCCGCCGCGCTCGACGGCCAGGCCGCCGACCAGCTTCATCGGCCACGAGCCGTCGGCGCGTTGGTTGCGCACCAGCCAGTCGTAACCCCTGCGCACGGGGCCGCTCAGCCCGGCGACGCCCATGGCCATCAGGCACTCGACGTGGTTCCAGGCGTCCACGTGCCCCTCGGGCCAGGGGACGCCGCCGTCGGTCTCCTGCACGGCCGCGATGCTCAGGGCGGTCTCGACGACCAGTTCCCGCCTCATCGGCCGCTCCGGTCGTCTCGGGGCGCGGGGCCGTACCGGGTCACGCGGGCTTCCGCACGTAGAGCACCACGCTCTTGCCGATGAACGGGTTCAGCAGCGTCTCGGCGATCCGGGTGACGGCGGGGCGTTTCATGATGTCCCACACCAGCAGCTCGTGGTAGGCCTTGGCCAGCGGGTGGTCGTCGTTGCCGACGCCGACCGCGCACTTGATCCACCAGTACGGCGCGTGCAGTCCGTGGGCGTGGTGGTGGGAGCCGATCTCCATGCCGACGGCCTTCAGCTTCGCGCTCAGCTCGGCGAGGGTGTAGATGCGCACGTGCCCGCCGGGGGCCGTGTGGTAGGCCTCGTCGAGCGCCCAGCAGATCCGTTCCGGCAGGAAACTCGGCACCGTGATCGCGGCGCGGCCGCCGGGCTTGAGCACCCGGAAGATCTCCCGCATGGCGCTCATGTCGTCGGGGATGTGTTCGAGCACCTCGGCGGCGATCACCCGGTCGAAGGTGGCGTCCTCGAAGGGCATCTTCAGCGCGTCGCCGGTCACGGTCTCGCCGACCGCGCCCTCGGGCACCTCGCCCTCCTTCGCCATCGCGGCGAACATGCCCGCGACGCCTTCGAGCTCCTCGGCGTCCATGTCGAAGGCCACCACGTCCGCGCCCCTGCGCAGCACCTCGAAGGCGTGCCGTCCCGCCCCGCAGCCCAGGTCGAGGACACGCAGGCCGGGTCCGACGGGCAGCCGGTCGAAGTCGACGGTCAGCACTTGCCGCTCCTTGTGAAGTGGTCGGTCACCGGGCGTTGTGCGCGGCGATGGCCTCGCGGTAGGCGTCCACGGTGCGCTGGGCGACGACGCGCCAGGTGTAGCGCTCCATGACCCGGTCGTAGCCCCTGCGCCCGACCTCGGCCCGTTCCTCGGGGGAGTCGAGCAGGCGCCGCAGTACGGTGGCCAGCTCCTCGGGGTCTCCGGGGGCGACCTGGACGGCGGCGTCGCCGACGACCTCGGGCAGCGCCCCCGTCCGTGAGGCGACGAGCGGGGTGCCGCAGGCCATGTGCTCGACGGCGGGCAGGGAGAAGCCCTCGTAGAGGGAGGGCACGACCGAGACCTCCGAGGTGGCGATCAGTTCGCCCAGCTCGGTGTCGGAGATGCCGTGCACGAACCTCACCCGCTCACGCAGGGAGAGTTCGGCGACCAGCTTCTCCGTCGGTCCGCCGGGGGTCGGTTTGCTCACCACGGTGAGGTTCACCTCGCGCTCGGTGGCGAGCTTGGCGACCGCCCGCAGCAGGGTGGCGACACCCTTCATGGGGGAGTCGGCGCTGGCGACCGCGACGATCGAGCCAGGCCGTTTGGGCATCTCGGGGCGCGGGTGGAAGTAGCGGGTGTCGACCCCGAGCGGGATGAGCCGCATGTTGGCCTGCGGCACGTTGAAGTCGCGGTGGATGTCGGCCAGCGAGGACTCGCTGACGGTCAGGATCGGGTTCAGCCTGGGGGCGACCCTGGCCTGCATCCTGACGAAGCCGTACCACCTTCTGAGCGTGAGGCGTTTGCGCAGCGGGGCCTCGCTCAGCTCGATCCTGCGGTCGACGCTGATCGGGTGATGGATGGTGCCGACCACGGGGAACAGCTTCTGGATGTCCAGCAGGCCGTAGCCGAGCGTCTGGTTGTCCTGCACCACGTCGAAGTCCCCGACGCGTTTGGCCAGCTCGCGGCGGGCCCGCAGGGTGAAGGTCAGCGGCTCGGGGAACCCGGCGGTCCACATGGTCCCGACTTCGAGAAGGTCGATCCAGTCGCGGTACTCGCCCAGCTTGGGGGTGCGGAAGGGGTCCTCGTCACGGTAGAGGTCCAGGCTGGGGATCTTGTTGAGAACGACCCCTTCGTCCAGTTCGGGGTACGGCTGGCCGGAGAAGACCTCGACGTGGTGCCCGAGGGCGACCAGTTCACGGCTGAGGTGACGCAGGTAAACGCCCTGCCCGCCACAGGTCGGCTTGCTCCGGTACGACAGCAGCGCGACCCGCAGGGAGTCCGCGTCAGGCACGGCAACCCCTTCCTCAGCCTGTCCGGAAGGGGACAGGTACCGTGAAAGATGACCTCAGTATTCGGATCTTACCATTCGGTATCTCTCTTCCACCTAATGTGGAAACGGTGCTAAAGCCACTTCTGTCGCGCGCCAACTGCGGCATCACGCCAACCGAACGACGTTCGGTGGAACGTGTTCTAGGGTACTGGGGCCCTGAGTCGTGCCCGGCGACGGGAGGGGCGATACATTCGCCGTCACACGGCACTCAGCCGAGCGGAAGTCCCACTTCACGAGCTTCACAAGCGAGGAGGACGCCTTGGCCAGGCGCGCGCTGATCACCGGTATCACCGGGCAGGACGGTTCCTATCTGGCCGAGTGCCTGCTCGATCGGGGTTACGAGGTCTGGGGACTCGTCAGGGGACAGGCCAACCCCCGTGTCTCCCGGGTGCGCAGGCTGCTGCGGGACGTCCGCCTCGTCCGGGGCGACCTCCTCGACCAGGGTTCGCTGATCTCCGCCGTTGAGAAGGTCCAGCCCGACGAGGTCTACAACCTGGGCGCCATCTCGTTCGTGCCGATGTCGTGGGAACAGGCCGAGCTGACCGGCGAGGTCACCGGGATGGGCGTGCTGCGCATGCTTGAGGCCATCAGGGTCTGCTCGGGTGTCTCCGCCTCACGCACCCCTGCGGAATCCGGCCAGATCAGGTTCTACCAGGCGTCGTCCTCGGAGATGTTCGGCCAGGTCAGGGAGACTCCGCAGACCGAGATCACCCCCTTCCACCCCCGCTCGCCGTACGGCGTCGCCAAGGCCTACGGCCACTTCCTCACCCAGAACTACCGTGAGTCGTACGGGATGTTCGCGGTCTCGGGGATCCTGTTCAACCACGAGTCCCCGCGTCGGGGCGCCGAGTTCGTGACCCGCAAGGTCTCCCTCGGGGTCGCCCGCATCAAGCTCGGGCTCGCCGACCGGCTCCGCCTGGGCAACCTGGAGGCCCGCCGCGACTGGGGATACGCGGGCGACTACGTGCGGGCGATGCACCTGATGCTGCAGGCGGGCCCGCCGGAGGACTACGTGATCGGCACCGGCCGTACACACACGGTTCGTGAGCTGGTCGAGGCGGCCTTCGCCGCCGCCGGGCTCGACTGGGAGCGGTACGTGGTCACCGACCGTTCCCTGCACCGCCCGGCCGAGGTCGACCTCCTGTGCGCCGACCCGAAGAAGGCCCGTGAACAGCTCGGCTGGGAGCCCTCGGTCTCGTTCGAGGAACTGGTCACGATGATGGTCGAGTCCGACCTGAAACTGCTGTCCGAGGGCGGCGACCCCGAGCAGGACTCCTCATGGCCCTGAGCGAGGAGGCCGGGCGGCGGGCCGTCCTGTTGGTCACGGGCATCCAGGCGGCGGGCAAGTCAACGGTGGCGCAGCGGCTGGCCGAGCGGCTGCCCCGCTCGGCGCACGTGCGCGGCGACGTGTTCCGCCGCATGGTGGTCGGCGGCAGGGCCGAGATGACTCCCGAACCCTCCGCCGAGGCGCTGGCGCAACTGCGTCTGCGGCACCGGCTGACCGCGGCCACCTGCGACGAGTACTTCGCGGCCGGGTTCACCGTGGTGGCCCAGGACGTCGTGCTGGGCGAGCATCTCGTGGAGATGACCCGGCTTGTCCGCGCCCGTCCCCTGCTGGTGGTCGTGCTCGCCCCGAGGGCCGAGGTCGTCGAGGCGCGTGAGGCCGCGCGGGCCAAGGACGCCTACGTCCACTGGAAGGCCGGTCCGCTCGACGCCGTTCTGCGCGAGCGGACCCCGCGTCTCGGCCTCTGGCTCGACACCTCGGAACAGACCCCCGAGGAGACCGTCGAGGAGATCCTCGCCCGTGCGTGGACCGAGGCCCGCGTCGGCGGCTGAGCTGACCGCCTTCGACGGGCCCCGGTCGCCGGAGCCGGGTCAGCCGTTCTCGTGGCGACGCTGGCACTGCATGCAGAAGCGCGCCAGCGGACGGGCCTTGAGCCGCTCGAACGGGATGCCGGAGCCGCAGCCGTCGCAGCGGCCGTAGGTCAGCTCGGCGATCTCGCCCAGCGTGGCGCGCAGGACGGAGGCGCTGCGCTCGGCGGAGACGATGTCGGCCAGCAGGGCCGACTTCTCCGAGACCTCGACCGAGTCGTCGCCGACCGCGGCCTCCAGCTCGGAGAGCTGCCTGGTCCACCGCAGGAGCTGGCCTTCGAGCTCCTCACGGATGCTGTCGAGCTGGACGCTGCTGAGGTGGACGTCGGAGATCATGGTGTTCTGGTCCTTTCTGAGGGTCGGGAAGCTCGCCAGGGCCGGCCCCGAGGGGCGGGCGCGCGGGGTGTCGCAGTCGCCGCAGTGCCGGGTGTGCGGCACCTGCCGCAGCCGTCGCAGCGCGATGAAGGCCCCGCAGTGCTCGCAGGTGCCGTAGACCCCGAAGTCGAGCCGCTCGATCGCGGCCTCGATCTCCACGACGGTCCGCGCCGCACGGGCGGCACGCCTGGCGGACAGGGAGACGGGCTCCCCCGGGTCCTCCGGGGACGCCGGCTCGCTCCCGGGTTCGGTCTCGTTCTCGGTCATGGCGTCCCGCGCGGCGCCGAGCCGTTCGTGCAGGAGCGCGCGCAGTTCCTCCAGATGCGTCGTGTGACGCTGGTAGTCCTCAAGCAGCCTGCTTGTCGACCTGATGTCGCCCATGGGACATCGACTCCTTGGATGACTCACGGCGGTCGTGGCCGGTCACGGCTGGACACGGTCTCCGCCGGGAAAGCCGGAACTCGAAAGGCAGGGCGGCGCGAAAGCACCGCACGACTGTGGGACCCCGGCCGGCCACCGCTCGACGCGGTCCCCGTCGGGGCAGGAAAGAAGAGAAAAGGGGCAGCGGGGCCCCCTCAGGCCGTCGTCGTTGACGCGATCATGGACGTGGACTGCCCGGGGACGGGCCTTCCACGCGTCGTCTCGCCTACGGAGAGCCGGTGGCCTTCAAGAGGGCGCCGTCAGGCGGACGGCGGGCTGCGCGAGGTGACGGCGCGCTGGACGTCGTGTCTGGGCGCGGCGGCGGGGCCGGTCGGGCGCCAGGTGGAGGGCGGCGGCCCGGGGGTCGCGACCGTGGCGCCGACGGCGAGGAGGGAGCGGAGCTGTCCCGGCGTCGGCAGGTGCTCGGTCCCACCGGCGAGCAGCCTCGGCGCGGTGGAGTGACCGGCGGTGTCGGTGCCGGGGACCCAGAAGCCGGTGCCCGCGTCCGCAGGCCTCCAGCCGCCGGACCACGGGGAGGGGGAGACGGCGGCCAGCAGAAGAACGAGAAGCAGACCCACCGCCGTGACCGCGGTGGGCCTGGGTGTGCCCCACCGCGGTTCCCTCATCACCTCGACCATAGTCGACGTTCCGCGAAAGGGCACTTTAGATATGGGGTGGAATGTCCTATCTCACCGCCGGGTCAGGCGAAGACGTCCTGCTGGTACCGGCCCTGGGCCTCCAGCTCGCGCAGCCACGCCTCGCCGTCGCCTCCGGTCCTGTCGTGGTGGATCTCCGCCAGGGCACGCCGTACGGCGGGAGCCATGCGGAGGCCGTCCCCGCAGACGTAGACGTGGGCACCCTGTTCGAGCAGCTCCCACACCCGGTCCGCCTCGGCGGCGACCGCGTCCTGGACGTACTTGAAGGGGTGTCCGTCGAGCGCGGAGAAGGCCGTGTGCACCCGGGTGATCCCGGCCTCCTGCCAGCCGAGCAGTTCGGCGCGGTAGAGCCAGTCGTGCTCGGGGTGGCGGCAGCCGTAGAAGACCTCGGCGGGTCCGGACGCCCCGGTCAGGGCCCGCTCCTCAAGGAAGCCGCGCAGCGGGGCGAAACCGGTGCCGGGGCCGACGAGGATCACCGGCGTCGCCGGGTCGTCCGGCAGCCGGAACGGCGGGCTGGGAACCCGTACATATCCGTAGAAGACGTCGCCGGGCTCCAGGCCCGCCAGGTAGGCCGAGCACATGCCCCGGTAGGAACCGCCGCCCGACCAGGAGGGGCCCTCGACCAGGCCGACGGTGATCCTGATCCGCCGGGGGTCGGCCAGCGGCGAGGAGGAGACGGAGTAGTAGCGCGGCCTGATCGGCCCGGCCATCTCCAGGAATGCCGGCAGCGGCAGGGTGATCGCCGGGAGGCGTTCGAGCAGCGTGAGCACCGAGACCCGCTTGGCGAGGATCTCGTCGGCGTAGGAGGCCTCAAGCTCGGCGAGCTGGCCCCTGGTCCAGGGGCACCGGGTGTGCTCGGCCAGGGTCGCCAGGTCGGAGCGGGTGGCCACCTCCTGGAGCTCGGCGAACTCGGTCAGCAGCAGCCCCGCGGTCACCGGGGTGTCGACGGGCAGGTGGGTCGTCCCCCTGGCGCGCAGCCGTACGACCTGGTCGCGGGGGACGTGGAGCTGACGCAGCGCCCACTCGACGAGTTCGGGGGCGTTCTTGGCGAAGACGGCGATGTGGTCGCCTGCCGTGTAGGACGTCCCCTCGGGCAGTTCGGCCACGATCGAGCGAACCCCGGGCCTGGGCAGCTCGCGGGAGAAGTCCCACAGGCCGGTGGGGTCGCCGGTCAGCTCCTCGGCCGAGACCACGGTCAGCGGGACCGCCTGCGGGGAGACGACCGCGGGCCGCACGTCGGCCTCGGTGAGGACGTCCATCTCGTAGCGGGGACCGGCCTTGGCCGCCGACGTGCCGTACTCGGCAGCCAGCGCCGCCCAGAGCCCTGAGGTCCACGCCGAGACGTCGCCGTCGAAGTCGCCGTCGGCGTCCGCCTCACCCCGTTCGACGAGCGGTACGGCTCCCGCCGCGGTGAGCTTGTCGAAGACGCGCCTGGGGAAGGCCTGGTAGGTGGGCCACTGGGTGTTGCCGCAGCCGAGCAGCGCGAAGCGCACCCCGTCCATGGCGGGCAGCCCCTCCAGGGTGTCGAACCGCTGGGCGTTGTCGGGGGCCTTGCCGTTGTAGGTCGAGGTGATCACCACGAGCAGCCCCTCGGAGGGCGGTTCGAGCTCGTCCAGGGTGGTCAGCGTGGTCGCGAAGCCGGAGCGCCCCGCGACCTCGGCCAGCCGTTCCGCGACGTCGGCGGCGGTGCCGAGGTTGGAACCGTACGCCACGGTGAGGCCGACTCCCGTGACGGCCACCTCCACCGGCTGTTCCCGGACGGTCTCCGCCGCCTCCACCGTCTCCGCGGTGCCCCGCTCGTGGGCCCTGCGCTCCCTGACCCGGATGGTGAAGTCCTCGGGCTTGAGGGTGAGCATCTGCTTGATCTTCATCCGGTAGGCGTCCGGGTCGGAGATCGCGAAGCGCTGCAGCACCATGGCCAGGGCCAGCCTGGCCTCGGTCAGCGCGAACTGGCGGCCGATGCAGGCCCGCTCGCCGTTGCCGAAGGGCTTGTAGGCGGCCGGGTGGTGGCCCTTCCTGTTCTCGGGGAGCCAGCGGTCGATGTCGAACTCCTCGGGACGCTCCCACACCCCGGGGTGCTTGTGCAGCTGACCGAGCAGGACGACGGCGACATGGTCCTTGGTGATCGGATAGCCGCCGAGCTCGGTGTCCTCGAAGGGCTTGACGGCGAACGCCGGGATCGGGGACCACAGGCGCAGCGTCTCCTCCAGGACGCGCGGGATCACGTCGAGCTTCATGATCGTGTCGTAGGTCGGGACGGTGTCGCCGGGCAGCAGTCTGTCGACCTCGGCGTAGGCCCTGGCCAGCACGTGCGGGTTGCGCAGCAGGTTGTACAGCGCGAACGACAGCAGGCCGCTGGTGGTCTCGTGCCCGGCGATGAGGAAGGTCAGGACCTGGTTGCGGATGTTCTCGTCGGAGAGCCGCTCGCCGCTCCGCGGGTCGGCGGCCTTGAGCATCAGGCCGAGCAGGTCCTTGGTGTCGCCCCTGCCGGTGCTCCTGCGCTGCCTGATGACGTCGTCGACCAGGTCCTGCATGACCTGGATGTCGGACCGGTAGGCCGTGTCCTGCCGCTTCTTGAGCTTGGTGACCAGGGGGAGCTGCCGGTTGCGGAGCATCGCCTCGGTCAGCGAGCGGCCCATCGCCTGCAGGAACGGGTGCAGCTCCGGCGACTGGAAGGAGTTGAACCGGTAGTCGAACCCGGTGAGGGAGATCGTGTCCAGGGCCAGCCTGGTCATGTCGTCGGGCACGTTGACCTCGTCGGAGATCGCCCACTTGCCGACCAGGTTCTGCGCGATCTCCAGCATCTGCGGGAAGTAGGCCTTCATCGAGCGCTGGCTGAAGGCGGGCATCAGGATGCGGTGCGCGTGGCCCCAGACCGGCTCGTCGTGGCGGGCGGTGAACAGCCCGTCGCCGCCGAAGTCGCGGACGATGGACAGCGGCGGGTCGATGCCCTTGTAGAAGCGTGTCTCGTCGCACATCTCGGCGACCATGTCGGGGTCGTAGACGAACAGGACCTTGCGGCCGAGCAGTTCGAGCTGGAAGAGGCCTTCCTCGGCGTATTCGGCGGCGAGCTTCCTGAAGTGCTCGTCGGGCGAGTGCGAGGGGATCTGGAGCGTGTTGCCGAGCAGAGGGAGCCCCTGGGGGGAGGGGATGGAACGGGTCACCGACATGGAACTCCTCCTTTACCGGGCGGCCTCCCGGAACCGCCAGCCATACACTGTATGTCTCAAGCTACCATACGGTGTATGGCAGTGAGTGCGCGAAGGGGACAACCCCTGACAACCCAGGAGATATACGCGGCCGTTCTGCGGCTGGTCGACGAAGGCGGGGTCGAGGGCCTGTCCATGCGGAAGCTGGCGGCCGAACTCGACGTCAACCCCATGTCGCTCTACCACCACGTGGAGAACAAGGACGCGCTGCTGCGCGGAGCCTGTACGGCCGTCGCCCTCGGGCTGCGCCTGCCCCCCGACGACGGAACCCCGTGGCGGGAGCAGCTGCGCGCGCTGGCCCACGCCTACCGCTCCATCGCGCTCTCGCACCCGGCCCTGTGGTCCTACGTCAACGCCCACCCCGACCTCGTCGAGCACGAGGGCGGCATGTGGGAGGTCTTCAACCGGGTCCTGGCCGCCGCCGGGGTCCCCGCCGGGGAACTGGTGCGCGTCCGCACGGTGCTCTACACCTTCGTCTCCGGCCTGCTGACCGCGGAGACCAGTGGCCTGCTCGCCGGGCTGGACCCGGAAGGGAACGCCGAGACCACCTTCGACGCCGCGATCGACCTCATCCTGGACGCGCTGGAGTCCCGCGCCACCTGAGACTTGTCGCAGTCGCCCGCTAGTGTCCTGGAGAAGAGGTGCCGCACACGATTCCCGGGAGCGCACGGTGACCGTGCTCACCACAGCGCGCGCGACGGAGCTCGAAGCCTCCGTCGAGCAGCTGGTCTACGTCCGCGACGACGAGTACACCGTCGCGCGGATGAGCGCGGACGACCAGGAGGGCGCCCCGGCGGCCTTCGTCGCCTCGGGGCGCGCCCTGGCCGGCGTGCAGCCGGGCGAGACGCTCAGGCTGACCGGTGAGTGGGACGAGCACCCCCGTCACGGCAGCCGCCTGCTGGTCAGGCGGTGTGAGCGGGTCGTCCCCTCGACCGTGCGCGCGATCAGGCTCTATCTCGGCTCCGGCCTGGTCCGCGGCATCGGGCCCCGCCTGGCCCACGCCATCGTCAGCCACTTCGGCGAGCGGACGCTCACGGTCATCGACACCGAGCCGGAACGCCTCACCGAGGTCGTCAACATCGGCGCGACCCGGCAGGCGCAGATCGTCCAGGCGTGGGCCGAGCAGAAGGCGGTCGCCGAGCTGATGGTCGTCCTGCAGGGCTTCGGGATCAGCCCGCTGCTCGCGGCCAAGATCTACCAGGTCTACGGAAACGACGCCCGCGAGATCCTCACCCGTGATCCGTACCGGCTGATCGGCCAGGTCAGAGGCATCGCCTTCCACACCGCCGACCGGATCGCGCTGCGCTCGGGGGTGCCGGAGAACAGCCCGCGCCGCCTCCAGGCCGCGGTGCTCGACCGCCTGGAGACGGCCGCGGCCCGCGACGGGCACTGCTACCTGCCGCTGACCGTCCTGCTCCCCTCGGCCGCCGCCCTCGTCGAGCAGGAGGAGGAGTCCGTACGGCGGGCCGTCGACGAGCTGGCCGCCGAGCGCGCGGTCGTCGTCGAGGAGTCACCCGCGGGGCCCGGCCTCGTGGTCTACGCCAAGGAGCAGCACGGCCGCGAGGTCGCCTTCGCCACGCACCTGACCAGGCTGCTGCGGGCCGCCTCGACGCTTCCGTTGCGGCCCTTCCCCGATGACGAGAGCCTGCACGAGGACCAGCGGGCCGCGGTGAACCTCGCGCTGACCAGCACCGTCTCGGTCATCACCGGAGGTCCCGGCTGCGGCAAGAGCCACACGGTGCGGGTGATCGCGGCGACCGTGCGGGCGATGGGCGGCGGGGTGACCCTGACCGCGCCGACCGGCAAGGCGGCCAAGCGCCTGTCCGAGCTGACCGGCCTGCCCGCGATGACCGTGCACCGGATGCTCGCCCAGCGGGCGGACCCCGAGGAGGGGACGCTCTTCCAGCGGCTGCCGACGGAGGCCGACCTCATCGTGGTCGACGAGGCGTCGATGCTCGACCTGCAGCTGGCCACCCGCCTGGTGGCGGCCATCCCCTCGGGCGGCCACCTGCTGCTGGTCGGTGACGGGGACCAGCTGCCCAGCATCGGGCCGGGCAACGTGCTGGCCGACCTGCTCGGGGTCGAGGAGATCCCACGCGTCCGGCTGACCCACGTCTTCCGGCAGGCCCAGGACAGCGGCATCGTCAGGGCGGCCCACCGGATCAGGTCGGGCCGGCTGCCCGACCTGCCCGGCGGGGGCGGCTTCTGGTTCGAGGAGCTGGACGACCCTGAGCTGGTCGCCGACCGGGTGGTCCACCTGGCCACCGAGGCCATCCCCCGCAAGCAGGGCGTCGGCGGCGACCAGGTCCAGGTGCTGTGCCCGATGCGCAAGGGCGCGACCGGTACGGCCGAGCTGGGCCGGAGCCTTCAGGAGCGGCTCAACCCCGCACGCGAGGGTACGGCCGAGCACTGGTCGGGCCCGTCGGTCTTCCGGGTCGGCGACCGGGTCATGCCGATCCGCAACAACTACGACAAGGGCGTCTTCAACGGGGAGACCGCGACCGTCACGGCGGTGCTCCCGCAGGACCGGGTGCTGGAGCTGCGCACCGGCGACGGGGAGACCGTCCGCTACACCTTCGACGAGCTCGACGAGCTGACCCACTCCTACGCGATCAGCGTGCACCGCTCCCAGGGCAGCGAGTACCCCTTCGTGGTCGCGCCCGTCGTGGCCGAGGCCGGGGGAGTGATGCTGCGCAGGGGCCTGCTCTACACCCTGGTCACCCGGGCGAAGGCGTGGGTGGTGCTGGTCGGTCAGCGCGAGGCGCTCGAACTGGCCGTGCGCCGTCTCGGCCTGCGCCGCAACACCGGCCTGACCCTGCGGCTCACGCTGGGCCTGCGCGCCTGAAGGCCCGCGGCGGACGGGTGGGCGGCCGCCGCAGGCGCGGGAGCGGGTCAGGAGAGGGTGACCGGCAGCTCCTTGATGCCGTTGATGAAGTTGGAGCGCAGCCGCCGGGCGGAACCCGCCTGGGTCAGGCCGGGGAAACGCTCGGCGAGGACCTCGAAGAGCACCCGGAGCTCCATCCTGGCCAGATGGTTGCCGAGGCAGAAGTGGGCACCACCCCCGCCGAAGCCGATCTGCGGGTTGGGGGAACGGCCGATGTCGAAGACGTCGGGGTCGGCGAAGACCTCCTCGTCCCGGTTCGCGGAGCCGTAGAACACCACGACCTTGTCGTTCTCCTTGATCTCCTGGTCGCCGATCACCGTGTCGGCGGTGGCCGTACGGCGGAAGAGGTTGACGGGGGAGACCCAGCGGACGATCTCGTCGGCGGCCGGGGCGGCGAGCGCGCGGTCGGCCACCAGCCGCCGCCACTGCTCGGGGTGCTCGAAGAGGGCCAGCATCCCGCCGGAGGCCGCGTTGCGGGTGGTCTCGTTGCCGGCGACGACCAGCAGCAGCACGAAGAGGTCGAACTCGTTCTCGTCGAGGGTCTCCCCGGTGACGTCCGGCAGGAGCAGTTTGGTCGCGATGTCCTCGCGGGGCCGTTCGCGCCGTTCCGCCGCCAGCGCGTTGGCGTAGGCGTACACCTCGGCCGCCGCCGCCTGACCGGCGGAGGGGCCGGAGGAGTACTCGGGGTCGTCGGCCCCGATCATCTGGTTGGACCAGTTGAAGATCTTGTCACGGTCCTCGACGGGGGCGCCGAGCAGCTCGCAGATCACGTAGAGCGGCAGCGGGGCCGCGATGTCACGCACGAAGTCCACCGCCGGGAGCCCGGTGACCTCGTCGAGAAGCTGGTGACAGATGTCGCGGATGTGCTGCTCAAGGGCGTTGATCATGCGCGGGGTGAAGCCCCGGTTGACCAGGGAACGCCGCCGGGTGTGCTCGGGCGGGTCCTGGTTGAGCATCATGAGCCGCTGGAGCTCGCGCTGCTCCTCGGGCATCTCGTCGAAGAGCGCGAGTCTCCTGCTCGACGAGAACAGGTCGGAGCGCCGCGACACGTGCACCACGTCGGCGTGCCTGGTCACCGCCCAGAACGGCGGCCAGTCCCGCTCGGGCTCGCCCTCGTGCAGGTAGACGGGGGCGTTGGCGCGCAGCCAGCGGAACTGGTCGTGGGGTGCGCCGTCGCGCGCGTAGACGTCCTTGTCCACAAGATTGATGTCCATTTGAGTCCCTCCTAGGCGATGTCTGATAAATGATCACGGCAGGTGCGGTTAGATGATCGTTCGTGGTGCGACGAGGTGAACTGACCGACAAGGCCTGGCAACGGAT
>NZ_JBITMT010000027.1:0-80256 GCF_044466505.1 Streptosporangium sp. NPDC049376
GACGACCTCGATGTCGTCCTCGGACTCCAGCAGGGCCGCGACGCCCCGCCGTACCACCTCGTGATCGTCCACGAGAAACACGCGAATCATGCTCCGAAGCTAGTCGCTTGTGGCCGTGCGGGGTAGGGACCTTGGTCCCCGATGACCTCCTCAAGGCCCTCGCGGCTCAGGCCGGGCGAGAGGTTCCCCTGGTCGGTGGTCCTCGACGACGGCCGTGACACGGGGCCGCCGGTGCGAAGGGCATGCCGGGGCCTCCCGGGGTCACGGGCTCAGGGGGACGGCTCCCGTCCGATCTCCTCAAGGGAGGTCCGCATGAGGGCCGTAGCGCGGGTGAACCAGTCGGCCAGTACGCCGATCTCGTCGGGCGTGTAGTCGGCGAACAGGTCGGAGAGCCGCCGGTAGAAGGGCTCGTAGACGGCGGCGACACGGGCGGCGGCCGAGGTGTCGGCGACGACCAGCACCCGGCGCCGGTCGGCGGGATCGGCCTGCCTGCGGGCGTATCCGGCCTGTTCGAGGCGGTTCAGCACGCCGGTGACGGCACCGGTGGTGAGGCCGGCCCGCTCGGCCAGCTCGCCCGCGCTGATCGGCTGTCGCCCGGCCCCCATGATGTGGCCCAGGCAGGTCAGGTCCGTCGTGTTCAGCCCGAGACGCTGGGCGATGTGCTGCTGGCCGACGAGGCTGAGCGCGATGAGGCCGTCCATCCCGGCCAGGGCCCGCTCCGCCGTCGCCTCGGGCCGCGGCTTGCCCTCCACAGGCATTCTCCTTAGCATCTAAGATAATTATTACGTGAGATAAGTATTCTACGTTCGCCGAGGAGAGGCAATGAGCGGTGTGCACGGTGACGTCGATCTAGGACACACCGTCGCGGGATGGACCGGATGTGTCATCGGCCTGGCCGGCTTCTCCGCGGTGGGCCTGGCCATGTGCGCCGCATGGGCGCCCGGCCTCTGGCTCGGCGCCGGAGTGATCCTCTGTGCCGGCCTGGTCACCTGGGCGTTGCACCTGGCGGGCTGGGGCAAGCCGAGCGGCCCCCGGCCCGCCGGGCGGCGGGACTGGCGGGTGAAGGACCCCATGACCGGCCATCGCGACTGTCTCGCGTGCCGGTTGGCGGGGAGGGCCTGATCGAGACCGGCGCTCAGGCGGACTCGGCGCGGCCCGCCCGCCAGTAGCCCATGAAGGCGACCGAGCGCCGGTCGAGGCCGCGCTCGGCGACCAGGTGGCGGCGGAGCGTCCTGATCACAGCCGCCTCACCGGCCAGCCACGCGTACACCGAACCGGCCTCCCGCCCCTCCGGCGGCACCTCCCACAGGATCTCGCTGTCCACGTCGACCTCGGGAAGACCCTGTGGGGCGGCCGGTCGGCCAGGGGCGGGCAGCAGCCGGTCGGCGGCGGCCCGTACGGCGGGCACCAGCAGGTCGCCGTGCCCGGCGCCGTCGCGCGGCAGCCACGTGACGGCCACCCCCTCCGGCGCGTCGAGGTCGAGGACGTCCGCCGCGCACGGCACCTCGAGCAGGACCTCGCCGCGCCGGTCGCGGGGCAGGCGTTCGAGGATCGAGGCGACGGCGGGAACGGCGGTCTCGTCACCGGCCAGCAGTATCGGCCCGTCCCCCTCGGGCAGGCGGAACTCGATCCCCGTCGGCTCGCCCCCGTGCCGGGCGTCCGGCCCGAGCAGCACGGCCTCGTCACCGGGCCGTACGGCACGGGCCCAGCGGGCGACGGGGCCGGGGGCGCAGGTCGGGGTGAGCCTCCCGGTTCCATGCGTGGTCTCGCGCGCGGCTGCGTGCGCGGCCTCGTGCATGACGATGTCGAGGTCGACCTCGCGGAGGCCGTGCCGTACGGCTCTGACGGTGTAGGTGCGGAAGGGGTTGCGCAGCCCGGCGGGCAGGGCGCGCCAGCGGGCGTACCAGTCGGAGCCGGTCGGCAGATGGGCGAAGCGGTGCTCTCCACGGGCCTTCTCGCGAGGCCCTTCGTGGGGGAGGACGAGTTTGATGCGCTGGTCGAACCCGTTGTCCGCGAACAGGTCGAGGTCGTCGCCGGTGAAGGTGACCCGCAGGAAGGAGGGGCTGAGCCGTCGCAGCCCGCTCACCTGTACGTGGAAGAAGCGGAACGGGTCGATCATCGGCTGTGCCTTCCTCTGCGTGTGCCGCCGGAGACGGTCCCGGGGCGAGCAAAGGTAAGGCTAACCTACTCTCTTTTCGGGTGCGGTTGGGCGGTTAGAACCCGACATTCGGGACACGGATCAGGTGTCGGCAGAGAGGAAGGTGAACACGATGAGTGAGCATGAGCGCTCCCGCAGGATCTCCGCCTCCGCGGAACAGGTCTTCGACCGGGCGAGCGACCTGGACAGTATCGATCGCTGGCTGCCCAGGGACCTGCACGTACGGCCGGACGACCTGCCCGCCGTCACGGTGCACGAGGACGAGACGGGGCGCGACGCCCGAGGCCTGTTCCAGGCGGAGCGTGACCAGCTCCGGATGGAGTGGGGCACCCGCGACGACGACAGCTACGCGGGCTGGCTGCAGGTGGCCGGCATCTCCCCCCAGGAGAGCGAGGTGACCGTACACCTGTCGTTCTTCGAGGAGGAGCACCCGCCGCCCGGCGAGTACGTCGAGCGCGCGCTCGACGAGAGCCTGGCCAGGCTCGCCGAGCAGGTACGGCAGCCGGCCTGAGAACGGGTCGCCGGAGGCTGTGACGCCAGGGTGACGCCAGGGTGACGCCGGGACCCGTCCCGGCGTCGCGGCCCTTCCATCCTTTGGCGAGGTGCGAAACGGCCGAATGGAAACCGGCGAGTCGCGTAGGTCGCCTTGCGGAACAGGTGAATGAGGGTTCCGGGCCCACGCCAGGCCGGTCATCGCCCGGCGGCCCGGCGTCCAGCACGGCGGCAGGATGCGCGGCAGGCCCGCGCGGGGAGGCCATGGCTAGCAGGTCACGGTGCGGTCATAGGAGCCCAGGTTCCAGCGGAAGGTAAGAGCCTGACCGTTTTTCAGGGAGTGGCAGGAGTCGTCGGGGCCATTGTCGATGGCGATCCTCACCCTCATCGTTCCGCCACAGCCGTTTGCGACCCGGGCCACTTTGATGTTCTCGTGCACCTCCCGGCCGACGCAGGCCGGTGCCGTACCTCCGGCGACGGCTGCGGACGCCGGAGTGATCCGCTCCCGGGCGGCGGTCGCGTTCGCCTGAACAGCGGCGACGCCGGTCACCAGCGCCGCCGTGGACAAGGCGATTCCGATCTTGCGATTAGGCCGAAACATGAGAACCCCCTTTTCTCGCCGGCGCGGAGAATCGCAAGGGGGTAATTCCACGGCCCGCGCTTTCCCCGTCTGGCACGTTGAACGTCCGGGGCAATTCACTCATGTTCCGCGCTGATGCGTCATTGGCTGCGGGCGCACCGGTCTATGCGTAGGGCGCACTGTCGCCTTCCGGTCTGGAGAGAGGCTTTCTTTACGGCGGCCGCCCGGCCTCGCCGCCGCCGTCACCGCCTCAACCGCCGCCTCCGCTGCGCGGGCTCGGTATGGCGCCGCCCAGCACGGTGCTGGTGTCACGCAGGTCCTCGGGGAAGGCCAGCACGGCCCCGACGCCGCGGGCGCGGTCCTTGCGTTGCTGCCAGCTCAGTCTGAGGCCGAGTTCCCCGGCGAACCCCGCGCCGTCCACGAGGTCGCTCAGGAACAGCAGACGCTCATCAAGCGGGGCCCGCTGGTCGTAGACGGCGCGTAATCGGGCGATGAGCGAGCCGCGGGCCGACGGATCAGGATGGTGACGTTCTCCGGCCAGGAACCTGCCGGGCCGGTGGCGTAGCAGGCCCAGCTCGATCAGCGCGTCGCGGTGCAGGGTGAGAGCCGCGCGGCGGCGATGGCGCAGCCACTTGTGCATCCCCGAGCCGGACTGCAGCGCGTCCAGCAGGTCGTCGGCCCAGCCGAGACCGGTGCGGCCGGTGTCCAGCAGCTCGATCGTGCCGCTGAGGCGGTAGACCTCGAAACCGAACAGTTCGGACTTGCGGACGCGTACCCGCAGCCTGCGGCGCAGCGCGAGTTCGCCGAGCTCAGCGGCGGCGCAGCCGTAGGCCACCTGCTCGGAGTCACGCACCCTGCCGGACTCCTGGTGCGCGAGGAGCAGGAACTCCCCGGGCAGGGACAAGTGCCACATGGGCTCATTATGTGCCGTGGAAGATCGCCGCGAGGCTCAGTGCGCGGGCGGGGCGCGCGACGGTGAGGGCGGAGGTGCGAACGCGCCGAGTACCAGGGCCCTCCTGGCCGGATGCCTGCCGTGTTCCGCACACGGCGTCCTGTGACATCGAACACCGCGCGTTGTCACCGGAGGTCGGTGATCAGTAGGTTCACGCCACCGGGGATTGGGCGGGAAGGGGTTGCTGAGGTGCTCACATTGGCGGCGGTCGCCGAAGACCCGCTTGTCCTGACGCGTCGCCTGAACCTGAACGACGGTTCGGAGGTCGTCTTCCGGCCCCTCGTGCACGCCGACGCGGAGCGTCTTGCAGGCCTCCTTGAGGAGCTGTCCGCCGAATCGAGGCGACTGAGTCCCTTCGACGGGTACGACCTCGGGGCTGCCCGGAAGCTGTGTGACGCGATCGCGCGTTACGACAAGCTCAGGCTGGTGCTTGAGGACGTGTCGTCCGGCAGGATCGTCGGCCTCGTCGAATTCAGTCTCGATCTCCATCCGGCGGACATCGCCCGCTATAGGGAGGCCGGCATCCACCTGGAGGCGACGGACTGTCGCTTCGGCCTCAGCCTGGCCGACGACTACCAGGGGAGGGGGGTGGGGACGCGGATCTTCCCCCTCGTCGTGGATGTCGCACAGCGTTTCGGCAGGAAGAGAATCATCCTGTTCGGCGGCGTTCTCGCCGACAACCCACGTGCCATTCGTTACTACGAGAAGCACGGCTTCCGGCTGGTCGGCTCCTTCACCGGGAGGGACGGCGCGCGGTCGTTCGACATGATCCTGGACCTTCGTCCGCTGCCAGGCCGGTGACGCCTTCGCCCAAGCTTCGCCGGCGCGAGCGGTGGCTCCGCCCGAACCGGCTCGCCGTCGCCGTCGGCCGTTCGGCTGTCGCTCAAGGGCGGAGTTTCACAGAGCGGTTTCGCCACCCCGCCATCGGTGACGGTCACGGGTTTTGACCGGCTCCTCACCGTCCGCCATATCGGAAAGTCAGGGCGGTGTTCATCGGGCGCCGACGATTTCCGGTCAAAGGTAATTGGGCGCGCTTTCGGCCGGTGGCGACCGTATGTGAATGTGTTTCGCCTGGCGGTGGTGGCCGTGGTCGCCCGGGGCCGGCCGGATACCGGCCGTGACGGAGCCCGAGAGGTAGGGCTCCGTGTCGCTTCGGGTAAGCGCGTGAAACAAACTATGTATGACAGAAATGTCTTTTATTTACTAAGTCTCGATAAATGGTTATTTTAGGTGTTGAGCCGGTTTGTGGTGGACGGAAACAGGGAGACGGGGCGCATGGGGGAGTCCGGTGACCAGGACGATCCGGTTGGTTTCGATGTTCGGCATCTCGGGGGACGACGGCGCGGGAAACCGGGCCGTCCGGCCGGACGCCGCCTCCCGCACGCCGGTGACGGGCGGCTTCGGCAGCGGTGACCCCCTGAACCGCGACCGCCCCCGGCCCTTCGTGCCCGGGGGCCGGAGGCCGGACGCCCGGCACTCCTGACAGGGGACGGACAAGGACCCCGCGCGGCGCACGCGCGGGCACGGGCCCCGGCGCGTTCCACACCGGAAACCGGGGCGTACGGCCGACGTGGCAGGCCGTCGAGTACGGGATTGTCGGTGCGGGGCATTAGCGTTCCGCGCATCACCGTCACAGGTACCGATCCCTGAGGGCGGATTCGTGTCGTGTCGAGAGGTGGGGAGCGTTGGGCTGGCTGTCGGCGGGCGACGGGTACGAGGTCGCCCTCGTGGAGGGCCGGGTGGTGGCGAGGTCCACCTCCGGAAAGGCTGCGGGAAGGCAGCTGAAGTCGCTGCCGAAGCAGGTGCGCGAGCACCCCGAGGCGGAACGGCTGCGCCGTCTCACCGAGTGGCTCGACCGGCACGCCGCCGCCTGCCTGGCACAGGCCGACACCTGGATGGTCTCCTCCCTTCCCGTCCCCACCGGCCTGGTGGCCGCGGTCTGGCCCGACGAGGCCTGGCAGTCGGTGCTGCGCGACCTCGTGGTGGTCGGCGACGACCCGGAGGAGGCGGGCTTCCTGCGCGACGTCACCGCCACGGGCGAGCTGCGGGTGGTCAACCTCGACGGCGAGACCGTACGGCTGTCGCCGCTGACGGTCACCCTGCCGCATCCCGTCCTGCTGCCCGACCTCGACGAGCTGAGGGAGTTCGCCGCGGAGCTGGGCATCGTCCAGCGCGTCGAGCAGATCCACCGGGCGACCTGGTCCAGGCCCGCCGAGCCCGCCGACCGGGTCGCCGAGGTGACGGAGTTCTCCGGCGGCGGCTTCGACTCCCGGTTCGGCCTCGCGGCCAGGGCGGCCTCGCTGGGCTACCGGGTCTCCGGCGGCTACGTCACCTGCGCGGCGCGCGACGCCGGGGGCGTCACCGAGGCGTCGGTGTGGATCGGCGAACCCTACTGGGACGGCGAGACGGAGACGGGCGGCCTGACCTGGCAGGGCCACGACGGCAGGAGACTGTCGGAGCGCGAGGTCGGCCCGGTCGCCTGGTCGGAGGGGATGCGGATGGCGGCGGCCCTCTACGCGGGGCGGACGGTCGAGGAAGGAAGAGACGCGTGAACGGGGACATGCCGACTGAGGGCGCCGCGACGGCGACGGGAGACGGGGCACACGGGCTGCTCGACGCCGGAGCCGTCCTCCTCCCGGGGGCCGACGGCGGCGACGAACGGGCGGTCGCGCTCACCGCGCGCCCCTACCGGCACCCGGGGCTCGACGGCCGGGTGGTCGTCCGCCTGGTCACCGAGGACCTGGGGGTCGCGGAGGACGCCGCTGCGGGCTTCCTCGGGCTTGAGGCCGCGGGTGAGCCGGTCGTGGTCGGGGTCGGCCTGCGGCGCTCACTCGGCTTCCCCGAGTGGGTGCTGGTGCACCACCCCCGCGACGGCCACCACGCGCTCGCCGTCGTGCCCGAGCTCGAACGAACCGCCAGACAGGCAAGGACGAAGCCGAAGGCCGCCCTCGACGCCTACCTGCGTCTGGCCGCACAGCTCGCCGGATCGGTCCCGCACTTCCTGCCCACCTTCTTCGAGGAGGCGGGCCGGGCCTTCCTCGCCGCGGAGAGCGTCACCTACGCGGCGCAGATGTTCGGCCAGGCGCGCAGAGCCGAGGCCGAGCACGGCCTGCCGGTCGACGAGGAACGCCTCGACGCGGTCTTCCTGGAGTTCGCGCTCGCCGGGGCGCTGCCGGTCAAGGCGCTGTCCGGATACGCCAGGGAGCTGGCAGCCAGGGTGCCCGCCCAGGAGGCGCTGCGCAGGTTCCGCGGCCTGTGCGTGCGCCGTACGGCGGGCGGTTTGGCACCGTCGACCCAGATGGCGGGCGACCTGCGGCGCCTGGCCAAGGCGGCGGGCAGGGACGCCGAGGCCGAGGAGCAGGACTACCTCGCCGAACTGCTCGGCCTGCCCGCGACCGCCGGGGCTCCGCTCGGCTGGTGGAAGGCGCACCGCTCCGCCCTGGTCGCCCTCGGTGCTCGGGACGCCTCCGTGCGCGGGGCGCTGCTCAACCTCATGCCCCGCGGTGACGAGCGGCAGCTGCCCGCCCTCTGGCTTGAGATCCTCAAGGAGTCGGGGGCCGACGCCGGCCTCGGCGAGGGGGAGGTGACCCCGCAGGAACGGCCCAGCGACGGCGCCGCGGGCTGGCTCAGGCGCTTCCAGCGGCTCTGGAGCCCGGGCTGGCAGGCGGAGCCGCGCCTGATGGGCCTGTACGACCTGGTGGAACAGATCGCGGGACGGCTGCGCGCCGAGCTGGCCGAGACGGGCGAGAGCCTGACGATCAAACTCGACGTCGACCTGCTCGACCTGCTGCTGGCCCAGCGGGTGCCGGTCGCCGCCCCCGGAGACGACGCCGCCCTGCTGCTCGAACCGTGGGCGCGGGGCGAAGGACAGCGCGACCTGCTCGCCCTGGCCGCGGACCCTCGCTTCACCGCGGCCTTCGACCAGGCCGCCGACCGGTTCCGCGACGACGAGGACGGCAGGCGGGCCGTGCGTGTGCTCGCGGCCTCCCCGGGCGGCAGGCCGATGCTGGCCCGCTGGATGCGGGAGGTCGCGGGCCGCTCGTTCACCATGGGCCTGCCGCAGCTGCCCGACGCCCTCAGAAGGCTCACCTGGCTGCCCGCCGAAGGCCTCGTCCTGGCCGCGGAGGAGGTCGCCGCGGTCGCGCGGGCGGACCTCGCCGCCGAACTGGCCAGGACCCTGCGCGGCGGTCTCGTCGACGAACTCGGCTGGCCCGCCTGGGAGGAGGCGATCGCCGCGCTCGTCAGCCCGAAGGACCTCGACGAGATCGAGGTCGCCGACGCCTGGCCCCACCTGGTCGTCTCCGGCCCCTCCCAGGCCAGGGTCATCGGCACCGAGGGCACCGTGCTCGTCCACGACCTGCGCAGGCCGCCCGCCGACGTCTACGGCGACCCCGGCTTCCACTACGTGGACGGCGAACTGCTGGTCTACTGGAACGCCTACGGCGCGGGCGACCAGCTACGCGGATACTGGCACTCCTCAGCCGGGTCACTGCGCACCCTCCAGGGACGGGCCGGGATATGGGCGCTGCGCAACGACCTGGTGACCCTGCCGTTGCCCGGTGGCGGCCGGACGACGGGCGCGGGCGTCATCCACCAGGGAGACACCGTCGTGCCCGCCAGGAGCAACCTGATCAGCGACGGCGCCTCCTTCTGGGTGCCCGACCAGCAGGGCGACGGCTGGCGTGAGTACGACCCGGTCAGCGGGACGTACGGCAGGCCCGGGCTTCCCGGCTTCCTCGCCGACGCCGTGCGCTCGGCCCCGCCCGGCAGCGTGTTCGACGGCGGCTGGCTGCTGCCCCTCCCCTCGGCCGAGGCGACCCCGGTCGCCGTCCCGGTCGGCGGGCTGCTCGGCTGGCGGGTGGTCCGTCTGCCCGGCGGAGGACTGCGCGGAGAGGACCTCGCGGGACGCGTCGTCACCCTGCCCGGCGACCGGGAGACCCTCTCGGGCGCCGTGACCTTCCCCGGGGACGACCGGCCGCGCGCCCTCGTCGAGAGCTACCCCAGGATCAAGCTCGTCGATCCCGAAGGGGTCGTCGTCGCGGCCGTGACCGTGGGCCGGGAGCCCGGCATGTTCGCCGAGGGCACCGCGATGCTGCCGCCGCCGCGCTACTGGCGCTGCCTGCGCCCCCGCGACCCCGAGGGCTCCCTCGCGCTGCGCCGGATCGACACCGAGACCGCGGTCGCCCTGCTGAAGGCCGCCGTCTGCGCCGAGTGCGAACGGCAGGGACAGCCGGCCCAGGCCGTGCGGGAGGAACTGCACGCGCAGGTCCGCGCACTGCTGCCCCAGGTCAGGGACGAGGCGCTGATCGCGGGAATCGCCGGGGTCGCCCGGTTCGCCGCCACCCAGCAGATCACCCTGGACGCCGTGGCGACCAGGCTCGACCGCGCCCTGGCGGGCGGCCACGAGGACCGGGCACCGTCCGGCCCCCCCGACCAGGTGCTCGCCCGCGCCCTCAACGGCCTGGGAGTCTCCGGCCCCTGGTGGTACGGCAACGCCTCCCACGACTCCTTCCATCAGCTGAGGACGATCGGCGGGGTCCTGCGTTCCGCCTCGGCCGACACGGTCCCCGAGGAGGGCCCGGCCGCGGTCCAGGGCGTCGCCCTCCACTTCGACGGGCCGCGGCTGCCGGAGACCTCCCTTAGATGGGAGCCCCTGCTCGACCGCTGCGCCGCCGTCGCCTACCGCGCCGTCTCCGCCGCCTTCGAACCCGGGCACACCGAGGCGACGCACGACCTGCTCCGTGAGATCGGCGCGCTCGGCCTCGGCTCCGCCGCCGAACCCGCCGTCTGGCGCCGCATGTCACTGCACCTCGACGACAAGTGGCTCGTCGACGAGGGCGGCAACCGGCGCGAGGGCACCTGGTGCGGAGTGCTGCCCCTGCCGGACGGGGCCTTCATCGCCTTCCAGAACAACTCCCTCGACAACGGCGGCTGCGACTTCACCGCGCTCTTCCACGACCCGTCCGGCCGCTTCGACGTCCCGCCGCCCTACACCGCGCGCCTCTCGGCACCGGTCGGTGAGGACCGCGAGGACGGCTGGATCGACGGGCTGCTCGCCCTGTGGGCCGAACACGGCCCCGCCCCCTGGCGGCCGGAGGCCGCGGAGGAGTTCGCCCGTCTCACCGGTGTCACCCTGACGACGGCCAGACTGGTCGTCGCCGGCCTGCCGTACGTCGACAGCCACGACCGGGGCTTCCTGCCGTCGGCGGTGAGGACCGGGCTCGGGCTGAAGGCCGCCGACGCCGTCGTCGCCAGGGACGAGCTGCGCGAGCTGGACGCCACCGTCCGCAGGCAGGTCGTCGCGGCGCTGCTGCCCGCCGACCTCGCGACGCTGTGGACGGACGGCCCGGACGTCGCGGCGGCGGCGCGGGTGTGGAACGAAAGGGTCGGCAGGCGGGTGGCCGTCCCCGAGTGGATCGTCTCCGAGGCCTCCCGCGCGGTGCGGACCCCCTGGGAGCCGAGCCGCGCGCTTCCCGCGCTGCTCGACCCCGCCTCCGCGCCCGAGCTGAGCGGAGACCTGCGCTGGCGGGTGTACCGCGACCGGGTCTCCCCGATCGAGGAGGGGACCGTGGGCTTCACCGAGTCCACGCTCGTCAGCGTGGTCGCCGTGATGGCCTGGCTCGCCCACCGGCTGCCCGCGGGAGACCCGGTGCGGGCCGTGCTGCCCGCCGCGCTGGCCACGGTCAGGGAACGGCTGGCCAACCCCGACCTGATGCTCAGCCTGGGCCGCTACGTCAACCTGCCCGGCTTCAGGAAGGTCGCGGGGACCCCCAGCGAGGTCGCGGACGGGTGGGAGCGCTACGGCGCCGTGATCATGGCCACCCACGACAACCAGCCCGCTCCGGGCATCAGGATGGCCCTGCTCGACGCCTCGGGGGAGGACCCCTACCTGCCCGCCCTGCGGGCCCTCGCCGGGGAGGCCGGGGCGCCGTTCCCGGTCGAGCTGGCGCTGCGCGCCGCCAGGGACACACGTTTCGAGGCGCTCCTGGCCGACCCGGGCGACCCGGCCGCGGGGGAGCGGGCGGCCGACGGCACCTGGTGGCCGCAGGACCCCTCCCGTTCGGCGCCCGAGCTGGTCTCCGAGGTCGTCGCCGCGTACGGCATCGGCGCGGACGCGGCCACGTTCTACCTGATCCTGCTGGCGATGCCGGACCCCACCGACAGGAACGTCGCCCGGTGGACCGGCTGGAAGCCCGCCCGGCTGAAGGCGGCCCGCGCCGAGCTGGCCGCGACGGAGCTGGTGGTCGAGGCCAGCCGGGTCAGGGCGGGGCGTTCACTGTTCCTGCCGGGCGCCTGGACCGACCTCAGGACGCCGCGCCTGCCGTTCGAGCAGTGGAAGGCCCCGCTGTACGACCTGATCAGCGGAGAGAGCGCGCAGCTCGGGGTGGTCGTGCCCATCGAGCCTGCGGCCGCCCTCCACGCCAGGGCGTGGAGGCGCGTCCGCGACGGGGACGTCCCCCGTTTCGAGGAGCTCCGCATCCGGCGCGGCAGACGCCGCTGAACCCCATGACGTCACGGCCCGGGCCTCTCGCCTGAGTCCCGGCCGCGATCGACGGCGGGGGCGCGGAACGACCCCGGGACGGATGCCGAAGCCGCCCCCGCCACCGCACCATCCACACGACACGTCCCTCCCGAGGGGCGCGAGACCCGAAGGACCTCCCTCCATGACCACGACGCGACAGGCGGCGCCCGCCGCGACCTCGGACGGGGCTCCCCCGGCCAGGCAGGCACAACCGGCCGAGGAACGCCACGCCACCGAGCTCGCCTTCCTCGCGGCGTACGACGACGGCCCCCGCCCGCCGGGCTGGGCGCTGACCCCGCGGGCGGTGGTCACGTTCATCTGCGGCAGCGGCGGCGAAGCCCTGGAACTGCCGAAGGGGCGCCGCTCCGGCGCCGGCGTCACCACCCCGGGCGACGGCCAGGCGCCGCCGTCCCGGCTCGTGGTCGAAGCCAAGTTCGTCGGTGAGCGCGCCCTGGTCGAGCGCTGCGTGGTCACCCTCGCGGGCGAGCGCGGGCTGCTGCTCGTCGGCGAACCGGGCACCGCCAAGTCGATGCTCTCCGAACTGCTCGCCGCCGCCGTCTGCGGCACGAGCGCCCTCACCGTGCAGGGTACGGCGGGCACGACGGAGGACGCCTTCCGCTACGGCTGGAACTACGCCCTGCTGCTCGCCCAGGGGCCGAGCTCCCAGGCGCTGGTCGCCTCCCCGGTGCTGACCGCCATGCGCTCCGGGCGCGTCGCCAGGGTCGAGGAGATCACCCGCTGCCTGCCCGAGGTGCAGGACGCCCTGGTGTCGATCCTGTCCGACCGCCGTGTCAGCGTGCCCGAACTGGCGGGCACCCCGGACGCCCAGGTCGCGGCGGCCCCCGGCTTCACCGTGATCGCCACGGCGAACCTGCGTGACCGGGGTGTCTCCGAGATGTCGGCGGCGCTCAAACGCCGGTTCAACTTCGAGACCGTCAACCCCATCGCCGACCCCGAGGCCGAGGCCGCCCTGGTGCGCGGCCAGGCCACGGCCGTGGTCGGGCGGGCGGGCGCCGCCTTCCGGGTGGACGACGCGGTGCTGGACGCCCTGGTCACGGTCTTCCGCGACCTGCGTTCCGGTCGTTCCGCCGAGGGCTGGGACGTCGAGCGGCCGGGAACGGTGATGTCGACCGCCGAGGCGGTGCAGGTCGCGGCCTCCCTGGGGGTCGCGGCCGCCTACCTGCCCTCGGGGGACGTCCTCGACCTGGTGCCCGGTCACCTGCTCGGCGTGGTCCGCAAGGACGACCCCGCCGACCATTCGAGGCTGCTCGGCTACTGGGACGGCCCGGTACGGCGCCGTGCCGAGGAGGGCTCCGCGATGTGGCGCCGCCTGTGGGACCTGCGGGAGAACCTGCGTTGACCACCGGAGAAGGCCGGGGGAACGGGGCCCCCGAGGACACGACGGACGCCTTCCGGGAGCCGGAGAGCGCTTCCCGGGCGGCGGGAGGCTTTGGAAGGGCGGCCGACGGCCCCCGGCGGGCCGTCGAAACGCTGGCCGCCTGCGCCCGGCCGTACCTCCTGGGGGTCCGCCACCACAGTCCCGCGTTGGCGGCGGCCGTGCCGGCGCTGCTCGCGGAGTCCGGGGCCGAGGTGGTCTGCGTCGAGCTGCCCGCCGACTTCCAGCCGTGGCTGGTCCACCTGGCCGATCCGGCGACCGTCGCGCCGGTGGCCCTGGCCGGGACCGGGCAGGACGGCAGACTCGGGTTCTACCCCTTCGCCGACTTCTCCCCGGAGCTGGCCGCCGTCCGCTGGGCCAGGCAGCACGGGGCCGAGGTGCTCTGCTGCGACCTTCCGCTGTCCGCCCCGGCCGCGGCGCGGGAAGGGACGCGGGACGGGGCGCGCGTCCCGTCCTCCCGCGACCAGGCGGGCCGGGCCGGCGTCGCCGCCAGGCCGGGTTTCGAGGAGCCCGAGACCTCCGAGCCCCCCGGAACCCCCACGGACCACGGGGACGCCCGGGACACGGCCCTCCCGATGGGGAACGCGTTCGCTGACGGGCTCGCCGCCTCCTGCACCGGCAGGCAGGGCGACGACATGTGGGACCGCGCTGTCGAGGTGCTCGCCCCCGGCTGCTCCCCCGAGGAGGTGCGCCGGGCCGCGCTCGGCGTCGGCTGGGCACTGCGTCAGGACGCCGAGTCCGCCGGAGGCGTGCCCCAGGCCGACCTGGCCCGTGAGGCGCACATGCGCGAGGTGATCGCCGGGGCCCTGGCCCGTGGGGCGCGGGTCGCCGCGGTCGTCGGCGCCTTCCACGCCCCCGCGCTGCTCCTCGCGGATGAGGAACCCGGCGCCGTGGCCTCCGCACAGGGGCAGGCCACCGCACGGGCGGAAGAGCACGCCCGCGCCGCCGCACGGGTCCCCGCCCCGGAGGCCGTCCCGGCCGCGACGTCGCTGGTGCCGTACGCCTTCGACCTGCTCGACTCCCGCTCCGGCTACCCGGCGGGCATCCGGGACCCGCGCTGGCAGCAGGAGGTCTTCGCGGCCGGCGGAGACCCGGACAGGGTCAGGGACGCCGCGGCCCGCGCGATCACCGGCGTGTGCAGGAGACTGCGCGAGGCCGGGCACACCGCGGGCACCGGAGAGGCCGTGGAGACGCTGCGGGTCGCCTGCGACCTGGCGCGCCTGCGCGGGCTGCCCGCGCCGGGCCGGGGAGAGATCGTCGAGGCGGTGACCATGGTGCTCGGCCAGGGCGAACCCCTGGGCCGGGGCAGGGCGCTCGCCCGCGCCCTGGAGGCCGTCCTCGTCGGCGCCGAACGCGGCAGGACCGCCCCGGGCACGCCCCGCTCCGGGCTCGGCCCCGCCGTCGAGGCCGAACTGGCGGCGCTGAAACTGCCCTGCCCGGACAACCCCGACGCCAGGGAGGTCCGGCTCGACCCGCTCCGCTCCGACCTGGACGGCCGCCGCGAGGTCCTGCTGCAACGCCTCCTGGTGTGCGGGGTCGGGTACGGCAAGCAGATCGAGGTCACCGGGACGGGGGACGCCTCCGCGCTCACCACCCGCTGGCGGCTCTCATGGACCCCCTCCGTCGCGGCACTGCTCGACCTGGCGGGCATCCGCGGTGTCACCGCGGAGCTTGCGGCGGCGGGCACCCTGCGTGAGAACTTCCGCCGGGAGTCGGCGGAGGGCGGTCCGACCTGCGAGCTGATCCTGACGGGACTGCGCGCCGCGGCCGTCTGCGACCTGCCCGGCCTCGTCACGGACCGGCTTGAGGACGCCGCGGCCGTGCTCCCCGCGACCGCCGGACTCCCCGACCTGCTGCGGGCGCTCGACCTGCTGGAGGCGCTGCGGAGACGGCACCTGCCGGGCACCACCCCGCACAGCAGACAGCAGGCGGCCGAACTGGCCGCGACCCTGCTGGACGCCGCAGTCCGCGCGCTGCCCGGCCTGGCCGGCAGCGACCGGCACGAGGACGCCGCCGCCCTGGTCGCGCTCGTGACCAGGGCGGGCGAGCACCGCCTCAGCATGCGCATGGACGACGTGCTCGCCACCCTGGCGAAGGAGGGGTCCCCGCTCATGCAGGGGGCGGCGCTCGCCGCCAGGGTCCTGCTCGACCTGGACGAACCGCACACCCTCGGCACCCGCGCCGCGGGGTGGATCGACACCGCGACCGGTCCCGAGGGGCGTCACCGCCTGTCCCGCCTGGTCACCGGACTGCTCACCGCGGCCGGGCCGCTGCTGCAGTCGGCGACGCCGGTGTTCGAACCGCTGCTCGACCGCGTCGACGGCCTCGCCGACCGTGAGTTCCTCGACCGGCTGCCCGCCCTGCGCGGAGGGTTCGACACGCTCACCCCGGCCGCCCGTGACCGGCTGCTGCTGGCGGTGACCGACCGGCTCGGCGACCGCATCGACCTGGCACTGGGCGCGCCACCGGCGCTGCTCGCGCTGTGGACGGCGGCGGACGCCGCCGGGCTGGCCGCCCTCGGCGCCCTCGGAGTCCCCCTGCCGTCTCCGGGCCCCGAGGAAACGGACACCGGAGACGAGGGGCCGCCGACCACCCGCGACCCCGGCACGCCGTCACGGGCGGCCCGGAGGCTCACCCCGGCCGACAGGTGGCGTCTGCTGCTCGGCAGGGAGACCGGACGGCTCCCCGAGGACGCCCGCCGCTACGCCCACGCGCTCGACGAGCTGTACGGCGGAGGCCGGGGAGAGGGGGCGGACGACCTGACGGCCGGGCAGGGCGGACAGGCCGGTGGCCAGGGGGCCTCCTTCCCCGGGGCCCGCGAGTGGGCCGCCGAGCTGGACGCCCTGTTCGGGCCCGAGGTCCGTGAGGAGGTGCTGGCCAGGGCCGCGGACGAGGGCAGGACCGACGTGTTGTCCGTGCTCGACCCGGACGCGGTGCGCCCCTCGGTGGAGCTGCTGACCTCGGTCCTGTCCCTGGCGGGCGGCCTGCCGGAGCAGCAGCTGGCCAAGCTGAGGCCGCTGGTGCGGCGCCTGGTCGCCGAACTGTCGCGCGAGCTCGCCACCCGCCTGCGCCCCGCGCTGACCGGCCTGTCGACGCCCCGGCAGAGCCGCCGCCGCAACGGCAGGCTCAACCTGCCCGCCACCCTGAGGGCCAACCTGGCGCACACCCGCAGGAACTCCGACGGCGGGTTCGTCGTCGTCCCCGAACGGCCGATCTTCGACACCTCGGTCCGCAAGGAGGCCGACTGGCGGTTGATCTTCGTGGTCGACGTGTCCGGTTCGATGGAGGCCTCGGTCGTCTGGTCCGCGCTGACCGCCGCCGTCCTCGGGGGCGTGCCGACGCTCTCGACCCACTTCCTCGCCTTCTCCACACAGGTGATCGACCTGACCGGCCAGGTGGCCGACCCGCTGTCCCTGCTGCTGGAGGTCCAGGTCGGCGGGGGCACCCACATCGCCGCCGGGCTCGCCCACGCGCGGTCCCTGGTCACCGTGCCCAGCCGGACGCTCGTCGTCGTGGTCAGCGACTTCGAGGAGGGCTACCCGATCGGGGGCCTGCTCGGAGAGGTCCGCTCCCTCGTCTCGTCGGGAGTGCACCTGCTGGGGTGCGCCGCGCTTGACGACACGGGGGCACCCCGTTACTCGGTGCCCGTCGCCCAGCAACTGGTCGCCGCGGGCATGCCCGTCGCCGCGCTCAGCCCGCTCGCCCTCGCCCGCTGGGTCGGCGACCGCCTCAGAGGAGAGAACCGTTGACCCCGCCCGCCGTACGGCTGCCGCAGGTCGAGCCGCACGTGGCCGCGACCGCGGTCGAGAACCTCACCCCCCGGCTGCGCAGGAGACTGGAGGAGGCGGTCGGACGTTGCGCGGGCCTGCCCATGACCCAGGAGCAGGGCCGCGTCTCGGTCAGCTGGGGGGCGGACGCGGTGGTCACCCTCAGCCCGGCCGGGACGGGCGTCGTCACCGACCCGGCGGCGGCGCTGTGCAGCTGCCTGCTGGCGCCGCGCTGTCTGCACCTGGCGGCCGTCCTCAGCGCCTGCCCGGTCGCGGAGGGAGGCTCCGACGGCGACCCGGTCGCGGCGGCGGCCGAGCCCGTCCTCGCGGAGACACCCCAGGCCGAGGCAGCCCCGGCTGAGACACCGCAGGCCAGGAGACCCGTTCAGGGACAGGTCGCGGCGGCGGCCGAGCTGTGGGCCGCGGGCACGGCCGTGCTGGCGGCCGGGGTGCCGGGAACGGGGGCGCTGCTCCAGGCCGAGCTGCTCAGGGCCGCGCACACCGCCAGGCTCGCCGGACTGCCCAGGGCGGAGGCCGCGGCGCTGCGCGTCGTCCGCGGCGTGCGCGCCGCCCGCGAACGCCAGGACGGCCACCGCCTGTCCGACCTGGTCTCCGCGCTCGGCGACCTGCTGCTGACCTCCGGCAGGCTCGCGGCCTCCGACCCCGACCCGGCTCTGGTCGGAACCGCCCGCCGTGCCTACCGTCAGGGTGAGGGACTGCGCGTCTACGGGGTCTGCCGGGAACCGGTGATCAGCGCGACCGGCTACGGCGGGGTGGTCACGCACCTCGTCACCGAGGACGGCCGCTGGTTCTCCGTCGCCGACGTCAGGCCGGGAGGACCGGCCCGCGCGAAGGGGGCGGGCACGGCGGCCGTCGCGCTCGGCTCCGCGGCCCTGAACCACGCGCAACTGGCCAGGGGAGGCCTGCTGATCTCCGGCGCGACGGTCTCCCCCGAAGGGCGTCTCGGTTCGGGCAAGGGCGTCAGGGCCACCTCCGTCACGAGGCCGTCCTGGTCGCAGGGGCCGCTGGCGGTGCTGTTCTCCCGGCCCCTGGCCCAGGCGGCGGACCTGAGGCTCGCCGAGGAGGCCTGGCGTGAACCACGGGAGACGGACGAGACGAACCGGCCGGTCGGCTGCGACCTGATGGTCGTCGGAGCCGTCGGGGAACTGCTGCTCGCCCGCGAGCTGTCCCCCGGGGGAGCGGCGCAGGACGGGCCGCTGATCCGCCTGATGGCCGCGAGCTCCGACCCCGGCCTCGCCCACGTCGCCAACCTGCGGCAGCTGGCCTCCCGGCCGGGGCTGCGGGTCAGGGTGCTCGGACGGCTCGACCCCGACAGGGCGGCGACCATGCGCCCGCTGGCGGCCGGGCCGGTCCCGGGGGAGGGTCCGACACTTCGCCTGCCCGCCGAGTGGCACGGCCACGCCGATCTCGGCTACGACCGGCTGAGCGGTTCCCACCTGCCCCCTCGCGAGGCCTGCGCGCAGGACGGGCCGGCCGGGGACGAGGCGCCGGGCCCCGACCCGGTGACCGGCTCACCGCTGTGGCGGGTGCGCCGCCTGGTCGAGCTGGCCGTGACCGGCGGCAGACGGGCGCTCGCCGAGTCCGCCAGGGGCGGCGACTGCCTCGCCCAGCGGGCCTCGCTCCGCCGGGCCGGCTTCGGCACCGCGGCGGAGCTGGTCGGCGCGCTCGGCGCCGAGGCCGACCGCCGTGCCCGCGACGTGTTCGGCCGCCTGGCGGACACCGGGGGCGACCGGTACGCCTGGGCGTGGCTGGCCGCCGCGCTCCACCTCGCCGCCACCGAACGGGCGCTGGTCAGGGCCTCCTGGCAGCCGGAGCGTCCCGGCTGAGAAGGAGGTCAGGCGAGCAGGTCGGCCAGGCGCAGGCCGTCCAGCTCCGGGGCGTCCCGTGACGGCAGCCGCAGTGCGACGGCCTCCTCAAGCGAGCGTTCCCCGCCGGGAACCACCCCGAGCCGCCTGACCTCGTCGATCTCCCCGGCGACCAGCGTGGCCACCCGCTTCCTGTCCAGCGGCGTCAGGTCGGGCGAACACCAGGCCCGCACCACGGCGTCGGAGCGCAGGTCCCGGAACGTCTGGGTCTCCCCGCGCCGGAGATACTCCTCCCCGGCGCGGTCGATCAGCTGGGCCAGCTCGGGGAAACGCCAGTCGTCCCGCTCGGCCCTGCACTCGATCCGCAGCACCAGGAAGTCGGCCCCGACGGGGGGCCTGCCGTCCACGAGCAGCCTGCCGTCCTCGATCGACAGCGTCCCCGGCGGCTCGGGAGAGTCGATCACCACCAGGTGCCCGGCGCGCACGGTCCTGACGCCGGAGCCGGAGACGCCGGGCACGGGCGCGACCATGGTCCAGTGCACGCCGAGAACCGGCTGTTCGCCCAGGTCGCCCAGGATTCTGTCGATTCCCTCGGACACCTTGGTCGCGATGGTCGCGGCGGCGGCCAGCGGCGGCGCCACCAGCCCGGCCAGCCCCCCGGCGATCTGTACGGCGGTGCCGAGCGGCCCCCTTCCCGAGACGCGGTACAGGCCCGCCTGCACCGTCACCGTGCCCCCGCCGTACGGCAGCAGCGGCGTGATCGGCTCGCCGAGCGTGACGCCGGGGGCCATCCAGGAGGACTGCCCGGCCATCGTGGTGAACGCCAGCGGCTCCCCGCCGAGGAAGGACAGCGAGACCCCGCCGTGCAGCGCCGGATACTGGTCGGCGGCCCAGCTGCGCCGGTCGGCGAGAAACCCCTCGGCGACGAACAGCCGGACGTATCCCTCGTACGGCGCCGGCGCCGTCGCGCCCTCCTCGGGGACGAATCCGACGGTGATGTGCTCCGAGGCGGCGTGGAACCAGGATTCGATCCGCTGCCACATGGTCATCCGGGGGTGTCCTCTCCTGTGAAGGTGGTCGGAAGGAAGAGCAGCACGTCGCAGACGGCCTCCCGTTCGCCGCCCGCCTTCCCGACGAGGGCCCGCAGGTCGCGCTGGAGCCGCAGCAGGTGCCGGGGAAGAAGCGAGGCTCCGTGCCCGGAGGCCCTCGACCGCACCAGGGACACGGCCTGGTCGGCGACGGTGTCGGGCAGCGGAGGGACGACGAGTACGGCGCGGGTGCCCATGGCGAGGAGTTCCCTCGCCATGGCGGCGAAACGGCCACGCTGCTCGGCGAGCGGCGCCGGGGGCCCGTCGACCGGGTCGGCCTGCAGGGCGACCAGGGTTCTCGTCCCGGCCTCCATCGACATCGGGCCGAGCAGTTCGGACCGTCTGCCCTGGAGGTCCCCGTTGAGGCGGATCCGCGGTCCCGCCGCCGTCGTCACGGCCGTGCCGACGACGTGCAGCAGGGAGAAGGACGTCCGGCGCACCACCTGCCCGTCCGCGTTCCGCTCAGGGACGGGCGGTTGCGCGGGCGGCGCGGCGGCGCCTCGGAAGACTTGGGCGTGGGGCGGAAGGCGTGACTCCCAAGGCTCGTCGTCGAGAGAGGAGGGAAGTTCGAGCCGGACGAGGGACCGGAGACGATCGGCGAAATAGGGGCGCTGGAACCTCCACATGGCGAACTCCCCGCCGTCGGGGGGCCCGCTCCATGCCACGTCGGCCCAGTCCGGCCTCCGGTTCCGCAGGGACCGGCGGCCGACGACGCGGATCACCGCGCGACGGTGCCCGACGCCAATGACCGCGACGACGAGCATTCGGGGGATCAGCCGGTCCAGGAGACCGATCGTGCCCACCGGCACGCGTCGTTCCCAGCCGGAGGGCAGCACCAGGACGACCGCCGCGGTGAACGGGACCAGGGCGGACAGGAACCGCAGGACGGACGGCAGACGGTCCGCGACGGGAAGCAGCCCCGCCGCGAAGGCCAGCGCGAGCAGCGCCACGACGGCCACCCCTCGTACGGCACCGCCGAACCCGCCGACGGCGAAGGCGGAGGAGGCCCCGGGGGACAGGGGAGCCGAGGCGGCGAGGTCCAGGGCCAGCTCCGGCAGGTCGGAGCCGGTGGCGGCGGGGTCCTCAAGCAGGCCGCGCAGGTAGGCGATCCGTTCCGGCCAGCCGGAGCCGGGCGGGAGGTCCACCTCCCCCAGGGGAAGCGCGTCCAGGACCGCGACGGGAGGACGTTCGCGCGGGTCGCCGACACGCACCCGGGCCAGCAACGCCAGGATCCGGGCCTGAAGCGCGCCACGCCGGTCGTACGCCCTGTCGAGCAGCGCCGCCGCCTCGTCGAGCATCGGCCCGGCCAGGTCAGGGGAGCGCAGGGCGAGCGTCTCGGCCTTCTCCAGCAGCCGTCTGCCCTCGCCTCCCGGTCCCGGGGGCGGCACCGGGGGACGAACGGCCGGGGTCTCAGGGTTCCCGGCGTACTCCTCGCGGGCGGCCAGCGTCAGCTCCCAGGGGATGCCGGGCTCGGCCGTGGACGGCGGACCCCAGGGCCGGCCACCGGCCAGGGAACGCCTGTCCTGGCACTGCCACCAGCCGTACCAGCTGCCCGCCTCCTCGGGCGAGGCGGGCCGCGTCCCGGTCACCAGAGTGAGGGTGATCCAGGCCTCCGCGCGCACCAGGGGCGTCCCCGAGACGGCGAGTGAGGCCAGTTCCGGACAGAGGGCGAGCGACCTGACGCGGCGGCAGGCCCGGATCAGGGCGAGCTGGCACTGCTCGACGGTGTCCGGGTCGTCCCCGGCGGCGACCGCCGCCTCGACGCGCCCGCGCAGCAGTTCCGCGGCCCTGGCGGGCTCACCGAGGGTCAGCCACGCCTCGGCCACCTCGGCCACCAGCGGCCGTACCCGGTGGTGCTGCCACACCGACGCGCGTCTGGCCGGGGAGTAGGCGTCCAGGACGGTCAGCGACTCCAGGACGTGCGGGTCGAGCGGCCGTCTCCCGTTGTGGACGCGCACCCGCCAGGAGAGCAGCCGTTCCACGTCGATGTCGTCGATCGGGGCAGAGAAGGCGTGCCACGGGGTCTGGAGGTCGTCGTGCTCCTCAAGCCCCGCCGTGACCAGCCGCCACACGAGCAGGCAGCGCGCGTCCAGACGCCGGGGGACGCGCCAGTCGGCCCAGGCGGGGGCGGGCGCGTCGCCGGGGGAGGCGGCCGCGACCAGCGCCAGGGACAGGGCGGTGGCGTTCCCCTCAGGGGCGTCCGGCAGGGGTCTCCGCACGGCGGGCAGGGCGGCGGCGAACGCGTGGGCCGCCAGCCGTCCGGCGGTCTCGCGATCACCGTGGTGCAGGGCCAGCAGGGCACGCTGGGCGGTGACCGCGGCGGCGATCCCCGTCCGCGCGGCGGCGTCCGGACGCCCCTCCTCGGCGCGGTCGAGGCCCTCGCCGATCCGCCGCAGGTCCGCGTCCCGCAGGACGGACCAGTCGCCGTGCCGCATCCACCCGTCGAGCGCGGCGACGAAGGAACCCTCGGGGGCCGCGCGCCGGGCGACCACGCCGGGCAGGACGTCGCCGAGCGGGACATCGGCCCCGGACGCGGCCAGGCCGAGAAGGGCGCGATCGGCGAGCACGACGGCCTGGGCCGGATCGGGATGCCCGGGCGCGTGCTCGGCGACCCGCCGCCACAGCTCGCCGGTGCCCCCGGTCCCGGTGTGCGTCCTGGCCGCCGCCTGGGTGGCGAGGATCGCGGCCAGGATCGACGGCCCCGGCTCCCCGGCCCGCGGCGCCTCCTCGGCGGCGGCGCGCACCGTGACCTGCTCGGCCCACGGCCAGGCCTCCTGCGTCGCGGCCCTGTTCTCGACCCTTCGCCAGAAATCCGCCGCCTCCCCGGCGGGCAGCAGGCGGACGGCGGCCAGCACGGTCGCCGCCGAGACCTCGGACAGGACGGGGGCGGTGTCGGCGACGGCGGCGGCGTCCCGGCCGAGCAGGTCCCTCCTGAGCGGGAACCTGCCCGGGTCCGCGGCCGTCACGCGGCGCAGGCGGATCCTGACCTGCTCATCAAGCTCGACCACCCGGGGGCGGCCGTCCCGTCCCGTCTCGGTGACGCGTGCCCACTCCTGGGCGGCCAGGCCGTCGAAGACCGCGTCGGGGTCCAGGCCAAGGCGCAGCAGGGCCGGGCGGACCTGTGCCCGGTCGAACCTGCCCAGTTCGGCGGCGACCGCCAGCGTCCGGGTCACCCCCTGGTCGGCGAGACGGCCGATGATCCGGTGCTCGACGTACGGATCACCCTCGGCGTCGCGCAGCCGCAGAGGGTCGAGCCCGGGTTCGCTCAGCGCCCACTCGGTGTAGGCGGCCAGGTCGAAGGGGTTGAAGACGTCCCCGTTCGCCGACCGGGCGAGCACGGCGGGTCTGAGCGGCGGCGGCACCTCACGGGCCGCGAGGTAGTCGTCCGCCTCGGCGCGGGTGAAGCCGTGCGTCCTGACCACCCGCAGGTACGGCCTGGGCCGCAGCAGGGGCCCCGCGGACGTCCCGGCCTCCTCGGCCTCCCCGGTGGCGTCGTACGGCGTGGCGAGCCACCGGCGCCCGGCCAGCAGGGCCCGGATAGAGGGCGCCCGTTCGCGCAGCCGTTCCAGCAGGCCGAAGGTCATGTCGATCGCCGGTGCGGGCGCCCCCGGCGGGTACAGCTTGGCCAGCTCCTCACAGGTGTCCAGCACCAGCACCACCGGAGCCGGAAGTTCCCCGACGAACCGGGCGAAGGCCCTCACCATGTGGTCGAGCATCGGGGCCGCCCTGCCGGACAGGCGCCTGCCGCGCGCCAGCTCCTCGTGCAGGCCGGTGACGGAGTCGACGAACCTGCGGTGGGCGTTCTCGGCGTCCCTTCCGGTGCCGAACCCCAGCAGTTCCTCGCCGAGGGCGAGAAGGATCTCCCCGGGACGGTCCTGCGGATAGCGGGGGTCGAGGTGGTCGAAGTCGACCCTGGCCACCGGAACGGGCGCCGGCCCCCGGTCCCGGGCGTAACGGCCGGAGGCCAGGTGGCGCACGACCATCGTCTTGCCCGTCCCGCCCGCGCCCAGCAGGTGCAGCGCCCAGTACGGCGGGTCGTCGCCGAGCAGGTCGGCGAGGGCGGCCTCGATACCCGCGCGGGGCAGGTAGTGGCGCAGGAAACGGGCGTCCTCGGCCTCGCGGGCCGCGCGGTCGACCCGGCGCCGGGCCCGCCGCGCGGCGCCGGCGAGCGGCTCGCCGAGGACCTCACCGAGCATCCGGGCGGTCGCGACGAGCTGGGCGGCCTCGCTCACCGCGCCCGACTCGACGAGGCCGGAGACGTCCGCCATGAGCGTGGCGCCCGAGCGGTCCCCGCGGTAGACGGTCGCGGCGCGCCGCCAGTCGCCCAGCTCGGCGACGCGGTACGTCAGCTGGAGCAGTTCTCCGGTGACCTCGTCGAGCAGCCGCCCGTGCGCCTGGCGCAGGTGGGAGCCGAGTTCCGGCCGCCTGCTCGCACGCACCCAGAACGCCTCCCGCCCGGTCGGCAGGGTCCGTGACTCGACCAGCCCCAGGTCGTCGAGGTCGTCGAGGAACCCGGACAGTTCCTCCTCGGGGGCCAGCGAGAGCCGTACGGCCAGCTCCGTGGTCCACTCGGGCAGCAGCGCGAGCCTGGCCAGCCGGGCCGGGTCGAAACGGCCGAACTGCTCGGCCCGCCACGCGGCGGCGTGCCGTTCCAGCTCGGCGCCCAGGTCGGCCGGGTTCACGGCTCGTACCTCAGGCCGTGGGTTCGGGCGTAGACGCTCCAGCCCTCGGTGTCGTCGTGGGTGAGGAACACCTTGTGCAGGGCCAGGAGCTGCGCCATCCGGTACAGCTCGGTCTTGATCAGGCCGGGACGCCCTTCGAGGTGGAGCCTGAAGCTCTCCCTGAGCACCGCCGGATCACTGCCCGGCGCGGCGTAGTAGGTCAGGCGGAAGCGCTCCCTCGGGTGCCACGGCTGCAGCAGAACCCACTGGAAGCCGAGCGAGGCCTCCTCGTCGGACAGCGGTTCGAGGTCGTGGAAGGCGCACCACGGCATTCCGGCCTTCTCCTCGCGGAAGCTGCGCAACGGCGGGCACTCACCGAGGGCGGCGGTCGCGACCACGGGGACCGGCCTGGCGGCGGTGCCGAGACCGTCCGGGGTCAGCAGGTCGAGCAGCCCCTGCGAGGGCTCCGTCCAGCCCAGGGCCCCGACCCACAGGTGCAGCGCCTCCGCCAGGACGACCACGCGGGTGTGGGCGCCGAACGGCGGACCGAGCGTCTCCGCCGCACCGGCCAGGTCGGCCAGGTCGGCGGCGAGCAGCGTGTCGACCGCGCTGGGCGCGAGCGGCGCCGCCGCCGTGGCGAACCGGGCGACCGCCGACTTCACCCGCTGCCGTGCCACCGCCTCGTCCTCGTCCGCGTCAGGACCGTGCCGTCCTCCGCTCCGCGGCGGTCCGGACCACAGGGACCGCAGCCGTGGCACCGGGAGCGAGAGACGCTCGCCCGTCCGCACGACCTGCGCGAGGACCTCCCCGACGACCTGGCGCAGGCTGTGCGGCGCGGACTGGACGTCGTTGAACGGCGCCAGCAGCAGGGGGAGGTGACCCGCCTGCAGCAGCCGGAACCCTATCTCCCTGAGCAGCCGGGTGCCGCCCATGCCGCCGAAGGCGCCGCCGCTGGTGACGCCGAGGAAGGTCCGCTCGCTTCCCGGCGCGATCAGCCCGTCGAGGGTGTCGAAGATGGGTCCCCTGCCGACGTAGGCGGGTCCTTCGAGGAGTTCGAGCCTTCCCGCCATGCTCCTGGTGCGGTTGACCTCCCCGGGATCGACGGCCCTGAAGTCCGCGGGCAGCGTCTCGGCGAGGAACAGGGTCGGCATCGCCCAGTCGAGACGGTCGTCGGGGTTCGGCTCGCCGAGAAGGGCGGCCCTGCGCCCGTGCGCGGCGGCCTCGGCGACCGCGTCCCCGTGCAGAAGCGCCTGGACGAACCGCCGGGAGAACAACCGGCACGCGTACTCGGTCACCTCCCCGGCGACGGCGACCACGATGGGTACCCCGCCGCGCACCAGGGTCTCCACCAGCCCCGAGGTGCGGTCGAGGCCGCCGTGCGCGCCGCTGTGGCAGACGCTGAGGACGACGGCCAGCGGCGGGGGAGCGTCTCCCGAGACCAGCGCCGAGGCAAGGCCGCCACCCCTGGTCCACTCACCCGCCAGCTCGACCCAGGTCTCCCCGTCCACCGGGTCGGGCCTGCCGTGGGCGACCAGGTGCACCAGGTCGGGTCGGAGGGACGCGCAGCGCCGCCGCAGCCGGTCCGCGGTCGTCTCCTCGGAGATCCTGGTCATCGCGAGCCCCTGCGACTCGCACTCCCTGACCAGGCCGAGGAACATCGCTCCCGGGCGGATCACCGGGTCGGTCAGCTTCGCGCCGGAGGCGAACAGGATCCTGGGCGTTCCCCGCACGGTGCGGTGCCCGCCGGGCCCCGGGGCGGGGATGAGCCGGGTGACGGCCACGAGCAGGCGGGGGTGGGCGGCCAGCGGGCCGTCCTCGGTGTACATCGCCTCCCAGATCAGGGGTTGCAGTTCCATCGGCAGCCGCAACGCCAGCTCGATCCCCCGGCCGTTCCCGGTCAGGCCGGTGACCGCCCGCCAGACGGGACGCAGCAGGGCCTCGAACAGCGCGGTGCCGTACGAGCGGGCGTCGGGGCAGGCGGCGGCCCTGGCCGTCAGCGACGGCCCGGCCCCGCGTTCCAGCGGATAGGAGACGGCCCCGTCGTCGCAGGGCAACGGCCTGTCCTCGTGCAGGACCGTCACCGTGTTCTCCGGACCGGTCACGCTGACGAGCAGCCGGGCGCTCATCGCGTGCTCCCGAGCAGTCGTCCCGTCAGTTCCTCGGCCAGCCGGGCGACCGGCGGCCCGGCGGGGGAGACGCCGAGCCTGCCCGGCGGGCCGCACCGGGGCAGGTGTCGCAGCAGGTTGGCGTGGAGCGCGGACGGAGCGGCAGGGCCCGCGTCAACGACCGTCGCCGCCGCCGCGAGGAGCAGCCGCGCCGAGTACGGCTCCGCCAGGCGGGGCAGGAACGGATCGGATCCGGCCAGCGAGCGCGCCTGCGCCCGCACCGTGCCCTGTTCGGCGAACCACCCGGGGGACAGGCCGCTGAGCTCGACGAGCGTACGGCCACCGGCCCGCAGGCCGAGCAGCGCTCCGGCGGCCCCGGCCAGCCCGGGGGCTCCCGCGCCGCCGAGGCCCGCCTGCCTGGCGACCTCGGCCATCAGCGCCAGCCGTACCGGGAGAGGCGGGTAGCCGCCGTGGGCCCGTGTCAGGGACTCGGGAGGGCCGTGGCCCAGTTCCTCGACGATCCACGCGGCGGCGGGGCCGAGCATCAGGACCGAGTAGGCGTCGGCGAAGGATTCCAGCGCCCAGCGGCGCCACCTCTCGTCACCCGTCGCCTCGGCGAGGGCGTCCCTGCTGGCGTTCTCAAGCCCGGGGTCCAGGTCCTTGTGCACGTGGTGGCCGACCTCGTGGGCGGCCAGCGTCAGCCACCACGCCTGGACGGCCGTCCACTCGGGCAGGCAGACCACCGGGACGGGCAGCCGTCCGACGAACTCGGCGACCAGGGAGTCGGCGGGCAGGCGCAGGTCGGGCGGCACGGAGACGCGCGGAGTCGCGAAGGCGTCGAAACGCGGCTCGACGTAGGCGAGCGGCCCGGTCGGCGGCTCACGCCCGAGATCCTCGAACGGCTGCCGCCAGCAGCTGAGCACGACCTCGTCGGCGCAGGCCAGGATCCCGGCCAGGACGGGGTCGCGGCGCTGGTCGTACTTGGCGGCGTACCAGTCGAACAGGCGCCGGATCGTGAACACGGCCCCGTCGAGCTCGCCGCAGCGCCGGTAGGCCTCCCCCGAGGCCGCGCGGGGGTCGATCGCCTCGATCTCACGGACGACGGCGCCGAGCATCCGCGACAGGACCCCGTCGAGCACGTCGAGGTGGCCGGTGAAACGGTGGAGCCGCCGGTCGTCGTGGCCGCGCCGCATCCAGCCGCCGATCTCGTGGCCGAGGCGCAGGGCCGTGGTCGCAGACCGGTCCAGCCTGGCCCGGACCCGCTCGGGATGCACAGCAGCAAAATATGCCGGGGGAACGCGTTCCCGGGGCCGGATGGAAATTCGTGACCGGGTCGTTGCGGGTGCCCTCGCCCGCCCGTTCTCACCCGTCGGGAAAAACCCATTTTGTGCCGTTATTTCGGCTTTTGGTGCGTAAATGGCCTTACTTACGGGGCTCCGGAGAAAGGGAACGGACCCGCGTCCTGGTGAGACGCGGGTCCGTCCGAAGAAACGACCAGAGGGGTCAGATCTTCTGCCAGAGGCTCGGCACGTTCGCCGGCTCCCAGCCGGGCAGGGCGGTGTGGCCCTGCAGGCAGCGGTAGGTGGAGCCGCCGTAGGTGACCTGGTCACCCGCGCGGTAGGCGGTGCCCGCGGCCCAGGTGCCGCCGGGGTTGGAGGTCGGGGTCACCGTCGGCGTCACCGTGGGGGTAACGGTGGGCGTGGCGGTGGGGGTGGGGTCGGGGTTACCGCCGCCCACCTGTACGTCGACACACGCGTAGAAGGCGTTGCCCGTGTCGGCGATGTTCCAGATGGCGAGGACCTTCTGGCGTCCGGTCCTGCCACCCAGGCTGACGCTGTGGGAGACGGTCGAGCCCGGCTGCCTGCCGCCGTCGTTGAACGAGGCGATCTTGGAGCCGCCGATGAAGTACTCCCACGTGCTGGTGGCGTGACGCGCGGTCAGCGTCCAGGTGAAGTTCACCGTGTTGCCGACGCTGGTGACCGGCCACGCCCTGCTGTCGTCGTCGAGCTCGGTGAAGCGGGAGCCGCCGCTGCACTGCCTCGAACCCTTGGGGGCCTCGACGCTCTGCGGCTCGTACTTGACCTGCCCGCAGGAGATCTTGCCCTGGGCGCAGAACGCCTGACGGCTCGGCGGGGAGGAGATGTAACCGTGTGCCTCGGCAGGAGTCGCCATGAAGACGGTGGTCACCATGGCCAGTATCGAGGCCGATGCGAGGGTTGTCGTTCTCCGCATGTGGTGCTCCTTTGCTGGGGGGTGACTCCGAATATAAAGGAAAGTTTCCTAACAGTAAATCCTCGTGTGGAGTGAGGCCCGGGACGAGGCCGTGACGGGGAGCCGTCACGCGGGGGGTGCTCGCCCCGGGCCGGGGGAGTGTCACGAGGACAGGAGTCCCGCCTGGGAGAAGCCTCCGCCTTTCTCGCGTATGTGCAAGGGGTGTTGAACGCTCGTTGAGTGCCGGTTAAGGGATCGTTAAGGGAATCGGGGAACGTTTCGGGGATCGCCGGGAAACCCCTGGGCGGCGCCGGTCGCTCCCGCCGTCCGGTGTGCCCCGGGCGCGAGCCGTACGGTCCGGCGAAGTCAGGCATTCGTGGCCATCTCGGGATCTTCCCTGTCAAAGGGTTGTCAGAGATGGCTCTGCGGGCGTAAGAATCCCGTTTGGATCACTTTTTCCGATCGATGGCCGCCATAGCGTGCTTCTCGCGCGGCCACCGCGCCTCGCTACCTGAAGGAGAAGGAGTCCATGGAGATCTCGCGCCGGAACGACCCCCCGCTGCTGGTGCCCGTACGCGCTGGCCGGGGGAGCCTGGCCCTGCGCCTGTTCCGGACGGCGACCGGGGAGAGGACGGCGGTCGCGTTCACCTCGCGGGACCGGCTCGTCCGGGCACTCGGCGACGGCCACGCCTGGATGTGGCTCACCGAGCGCGCGTTGCGGAGGATGCTGGAGGACCTCGGCGTCAGCGGCATCGTGATCGACCCCGCGGGAACCGAGGGAGACCCCAGCCTGCAGGCGGCGTGAGACGGGCCCCGCCCGGAGGTTCCGGGCGTTTTCCCGTCGCTCTCCGCCTGGCCGACACGGGAACAACGGGGAGGGCGGCCGAACGGCCGCCCTCCCTCACGGATCGGACCGCCGGGTCCCGGAGACGTCAGGGCCTCGTCCGCCCGGCCTCCCGGATCCCGCGAGGGCGAACGGGGACGCGGAAAGAGCGGGCGGTCGGAATCGTCCCCGTCGCGGTCCCCACCGGCTGATGCGCTTGCTCGCCACGCCGCTCCTGCCTCGCTCGTATTCCGTCCGCGCGCCGAACGAGCGCACGGGCGGGCCGCTCCCACGGCGCAGGCCGGCCTCTTCCGCCGCGCGGGGGTGAGGTGAGCCCTACCCCAGGCGTTCCGGCGTGCGGCCGGGGAAGGACCACCCACATCGGCTGTACGGCGCGAGGGAGGGTCCAAGGAGGGGCGGATGCCGGAGAAGAGACTCACCAGAGCACGCTGGACGCACGTCGCCCTGCCCAGCGGCGATCTGGACGAGGCGATCGAGTTCTACACCACGATGACCCCGCTGGTCGTCGTCTCCCGGCACGAGGACGACCAGGGACGCAACGCCTGGCTGTCCAACGAGGGGCAGGTCGAGACGCCCTTCGTGCTCGTGCTGGTGGAGTTCGCCGCCGACCGGGGCAGGCGGCAGCCACAGTTGTTCCCGTTCGCGCACCTCGGCATGGAGGTGCCCGAACGTGAGGACGTCGACCGCGCGGCGACCGAGGGGAGAAGGCGGGGCTGCCTGCACTGGGAGCCCATGGACCTGCCCCCGCCGGTCGGTTACGTCTGCGCGTTGCGCGACCCGGACGGCAACGTCGTGGAGATCTCCCACGACCAGCGCGTCTTCGAGGAGGTCCGCACCGTCTGGGGGGACTGACCCTCTCCGCCGATGTCACCGGTCTGGCATGGTGGCACCGGACAACCCGGGCGAATCAGCGGGAACGCCGGAGCCCGGCGGGGGAGAAGGGGAGCCATGACAGGCGGCGTGGAGGAGACGACGGCTCAGGAGGGGGTCCACGGAACGGCCCGGGGGAGGGGCCGGGCGGAGATCGTGACGACGGTGGTCGCGGTGACCGCCGTCGTCGCGCTGTCCCTGAACCTGCGCCCCGCCCTGGCCGGGTTCTCCCCGCTCGCCGGGGAGGCCGGGACCGAGCTGGGGCTGGGCGCGGGCACGATCTCCCTGGTGACCACGCTGCCGCTGGTGTGCTTCGGGGCCTTCGCCCTGTTCGCCCCCGCGCTCAGCCGAAGGTTCGGCGCCGAACGGGCGCTCATGGCGACGATGCCCCTGCTCGCGGCGGGCATCCTGCTGCGCGGCGCGGGCGCGACCACGGCCCTTCTCCTCGGGACCGTCCTGGTCGGGATCGCCATCGCCATCGGCAACGTGCTGCTTCCCGGCGTGGTCAAGAGGCGCTTCCCCACGGCGACCGGGGCGATGACCGGCCTGTACGCCTCCGCGATCGGCGGCGGCGCGATGCTCGCCGCCGCCCTGGCCAAACCGCTGGACGACCTGACACACGGCTGGCGCCCGGCCCTGGCGGTGTGGGCGCTGCCCGCCCTGGCCGCCGCGGTGCCCCTGGCGCTTCTGGCCCGCGCCACCCCGCGCGGCGCCGTGGCCGTACCGGGCTCCCAGGTCACGCAGGAGGCGGACGCCGGTCGGCGGCCGGTGCGGCGGCTGACCACGGCGGCGCTGGCGGTCTTCTTCGGGCTGCAGTCGGTCGTCTTCTACGTCGTGCTCGCCTGGCTGCCCCGCGTCCTCACCGAGGCGGGGACCGCCCCGGCCGACGCGGGGTTGCCGCTGTCGTTCGTCCAGCTCGTCAGCCTGCCCACGGGCCTGACGGTGTCGATCCTGGCGCGTACCTCCCGGAGCCAGGCGTGGTACGCCGCGGCCTGCGGGGTCGCGGGCGCCGCCGGGTTCACGGGGCTGCTGGTCGCGCCGGGGGCGGCGCCGTACGCGTGGGCGCTCCTGCTGGGGCTCAGCGTCGCCTCGTTCCCGCTGGCCCTGGCCATGATCACAGCCAAGGCGGGCGGGCCCTCGCACGCCGACCGGCTGTCGAGCGTGGTGCAGGGCTGCGGTTATCTCATGGCCGCCGCCGGTCCGCTGGCCGCGGGACTGCTGCGGGACGCGACCGGCACGTGGACGGCGTCGCTGGCCCTCCTGCTCGTCATGGCCGTTCTCCTGGCGCCCGTCGGCTGGTTCGCCGCCAGGCTCTGACCCGCCGCCGGGCCGGCGTTCCTGCGTCCAGCGGGCGGTGAACACACGACCGTCATCGTGGTCGCGTGTTCAGGCCTCCGCGGGAATTCCCGCGGAGGCCGTTTCACGGAAGACACGCTCTAATCGAATGGCAAAAGGTTATGGTCACGGCCCCCTCCGGGCCCGGAGAACACTCCCTTCCTCTCACACGCGCGCATTATCATGCGGCAATGACAGACATGAGAAACGGCGTCTGCGCGGCCTGCGGAGGCGAGGAGATCTACACCGCGTCGACCCGTCTGGAGACTCCGACCGCTCTGTTCGGGATGCTCCACACCGAGAAGGTGGATCTCTATGCCTGTGTCTCCTGCGGATTCCTCCAGACCTTCCTCGACCGTACGGACGACCAGGCCCGGTGGATGCGCAACTCCTGGAAACGGGTCTGAGGTCAGGAGCAGTTCAGGCCGGGGTCGTTCCTGGGGCCGCACGGGCCGCGGTTGCCTCCGCCGTCGGTCACCTCGCCCGCCCGTCCCCAGATGACGAACCCGCCGTTGTCCGTGCCGTCGTTGCGGGCCAGTTCGACCGGCGCCTGTTCGGTGCCGGAGACGTGGACACCGTCCTTGATGGGGTCGCCGTCCCTGTCGACGGCGCCGAGCGGTGCCAGGCCGTTGTGCACGAAGGTGTTCCCGCTGACCGGGTAGGGGGTGACCCCGGTGAAGCGGATGGGGTCGATGAGGATTCCGGCCACCCGGTTGCCCTCGAACTTGTTGCCGCTCACCGACACGTTGGAGAAGCTGACCCAGAAGGTCATGCCGTAGCGGTTGGCCTTGAAGACGTTGTTCTCGACCCTGTTCGGGGCGCCGGTCGAGTGCTCGGCACGGAAGCCGACCTGGGCGTTGGTGAAGACGTTGTCGGTGTAGAGGTTGTCGTTGCTCCGCTCGGTCAGGTTCACCGGGAAGCCGTCGAAGAGGTTGCCGCTGAAGACGTTGGAGCCGCTCTCGGCGAGTTCAAGGTAGCCGTTGCTCAGCACGCTGCCCTTGACCGTCCACCCGTGCCCGTTCGTCCCCTGGAGCCGTCCGTGCACGGTGCACCGGTCGATCGTCAGGACGGAGGAGCCGGTCACGTCGATCCCCTCGGCCAGGCAGGCGGAACGCGGGCCGACCAGGGTCAGGGAGGCGGCCTGGTCCGCGCTCAGCGCGTTGCCTGCGAACCTCACCCGGGAGAAGACGGCCGCGCCGCCGACGACCTCGGCCCCCAGGCGGAACCCGCTGACCACGCCGTCGTGTACGGCGACGCCCTTCCTGTCGCCGACGGCGACACCCCTGCCGGTACCGTCTCCGGCGATGCTGTGGCCCGCGAGGTCGACGGTCACGCCGTCCGCGCCGATCGTCAGCCCGTCACCGGCGCAGTTCAGGTCCCGGGTGAGGGTCACGTCCGAGGTCAGTACGGCGCCGCAGCCGACCTCCTCGTCGGCCGCGGCCGAAGGCGAGGGCACGGCCAGCGCGGCCGTCAGGGCCAGGGTGAAGGCGGCCGTTTTTAAAACGTGCCTTTTCCCCGGTTCTTTTCCATAATTCACGGTGGTCTCTTCTCTGTTTTGGGCGGATCGTCCGGGCGTTTTGGCCGGGCCGATGCGAATTCCTTGACCGAAGAACGCGCAAGGCCAAAGACTGCATGATCCGCGCTGATTCGAGAAGTCAGAAAACCTGTGCCGCCAATGCCGTCGTTAAAGCTTTTCCGCTACTGGATCGGAAACGCCGGACGCCTTCTCCCGGCGGGCGACGCGGTAGTGGTAGGCGCACACCTCCTCGAAGCCCGCCCTTCCGTACAGTCGCAGGGCCGGGGCGTTGCCCGGCTCGACCTGTAGGTACATGCGGGCCGTTCCGCGTTCTGCGGCCCAGCGGGCCAGCGCGGCGAGTACCCCGCGGGCCGCGCCCCTTCCCCTGGCCCCGGGGAGGGCGGCCATCCCGAACACTCCGGTCCAGCCGGTGTCGGCGACAGCCCTGCCGACCGCGACGACCCCGCCGGCCACCGCGCAGGCGTAGGCGCACGGCAGGTCCAGACGGGTGAGCATGTCCCACTCGGCACGGGAACCGCCCCGGCCGTTCACGGCCTGCCAGGTTCGGAACCACTCCGCTGTCGGCCGCTCGTCCAGCCGTATCCGAAGCGGGGCGTCCCCGAGGCGCTCCAGCACCCGTGTGGTGGGCGCGGCCTGTAACGACACCGCGTTCACCCTGAGGTAGCCGCGCTCAGCCAGGAGGGGGTCGAGGTCTCCGGGACACGCCGGGCTGATCTGGAAGCGCGATCTCGTACGGTGACCGGCGTAGAACGCCTCCGCCTCGACGATTCCCCGTGTGAGGTCACCGGGACCGGGGTCGCCGTGGGGCAGCACCGTTCCCGCCCACCAGGAGGGGCCGCGGGTGTGGCGCAGAGACCACTCTCCGAGGGGTCTGACGTGCTCGACGGGCAGGGCGCGGGCCGCTCTCTCCTGCAGCTCCCTCACCGGCCTCTCACCGTCCACGGCGACGCACCTCCTCGCCGCGACACCTTAGCCGGGACCGTCCTGGTGATCAGTCGTTCGCGTTTCTCAGCAGGGTCAGGTTGTGTTCGACCTCCTGCCGCATGATCTCGCTCGCCCGTCCGGCCTCGCCTCGCCGTACGGCGTCGACCAGGGCGGTGTGGCTGTCGGCGCCGGGGTCGGGGCGGTCGTGGCGCAGGGGGAGCAGCCTGACCAGGTCGACCAGGCCGTCGCGCAGCGCGGGCTCGAAGGCGGAGAACAGCTCGGTCAGCACCGGGTTGTGCGCGGCGGCCACGACCGCGGCGTGCAGTGCGACGTCGGCGGCGACGAACTCCTCGTCGCCGCCGAGGGCCGCGGCGTGCCGGGCGGCCAGCGCGTGGTCCAGGGCGGTGAGGTCGTCGTCGTCCCTGCGCAGCGCGGCCAGCCCCGCCGCCTCGACCTCCAGCAGCGCGCGGACCTCGAAGAGGTGGACGGCCGAGGCGCGGCGCAGTGTGGTCCGCAGATCCTCGACCGGCCGGACGGCGACGACGAACACCCCGGACCCCTGCCGGGTCTGCAGCATCCCGGCCCCGGCCAGCGCGCGGATGGCCTCACGCACGGTCGAGCGGCCGACGCCGAGCTGTTTGGCCAGCTCGTTCTCTCCGGGGAGCCTGGTGCCGACCGGCCAGCGCCCCGAGGCGACCTGTTCGCGCAGCGTCCGCGCCGCCTGGTCGGCCAGCGGGCTGCGGGTCAGGGGATTCAGTGTCACCTGTCCAAACCTCTCAGGTTGTCTGAGGAGTTGTTTCGGGGTTAGTCTACCCGGCATGACACCGCGTGCTCTCCTTCTCGGCCGCCGCGGCGGGGCCTGACCTGACCGGCACCCCGTCGCGGAGTGCCGCTGTGCCGCCGGTCACCACGACGGCCCAAAGGAAACCCCCGTGATCTGGAACACCCAGCGCCCCAGCGCGATGCCCTCCTTCCGTTACCGCCCGGCGCACGAGCGCGTCCCGCTGCCGCCGGTCGAACGCGCCTGGCCTCTTCGCCGGATCGAGCACGCCCCCCTGTGGGTGCCGGTCGACCTGCGCGACGGCAACCAGGCCCTCGCCGAGCCGATGGACCCCGCCCGCAAGCGCCGCATGTTCGACCTCTTCCTCGCCATGGGGTTCAAGGAGATAGAGGTCGGCTACCCCTCCGCCAGCCAGACGGACTTCGACTTCGTCCGCCACCTGGCCGAGGAGGACCTGGTGCCCGACGACGTCACCGTGGTCGTCTTCACGGCCGCCCGCGCCGACCTGATCCGGCGGACCTACGAGTCCGTCGCGGGCCTGCGCCGCGTGGTCGTGCACATGTACACCGCGACCGCGCCGACCTGGCGCCGGGTCGTCCTCGGCCGGGAGCGCGACGAGCTGCGCGACCTCATCCTGGCGGCGGGCCGGGACGTCGCCAGGGGCGCGGACGCGATGCCGGAGGGCTCGGTGCGCTTCGAGTTCTCCCCCGAGGTCTTCAACCTCACCGAACCCGACTACGCGCTGGAGGTCTGCAACGCCATGTCGGAGCTGTGGGACGCCTGCCCGGACCGGCCGGTGATCCACAACCTCCCGGCGACCGTCGAGATCGCCACCCCCAACGTCTACGCCGACCAGATCGAGTACATGGACCGCAACCTGGCGCGCCGTGACGGCGTCATCCTGTCGGTCCACCCCCACAACGACCGGGGCACCGGCGTCGCGTGCGCGGAACTGGCCCTGCTCGCCGGGGCGCAGCGCGTCGAGGGATGCCTGTTCGGCAACGGGGAGCGCACCGGCAACGTCGACCTGGTCACCCTGGCGCTCAACCTCCACGCCCAGGGGATCGACCCGATGATCGACCTGTCCGACATCGACGGCGTCCGCCGTACCGTCGAGCACTGCAACCGCATCCGGGTCCACGAACGCCACCCGTACGGCGGGGACCTCGTCTACACGGCCTTCTCGGGAACCCACCAGGACGCCATCGGCAAGGGGCTGGCCCATCACGCCAGGCGGGCCGCCGAGCTGGGCGTCCCCGTGGAACGGGCCCCCTGGGACGTGCCGTACCTGCCGATCGACCCCGCGGACGTGGGCCGCGACTACGAGGCGGTCATCCGGGTCAACAGCCAGTCGGGTAAGGGCGGCGTCGCCTACGTGCTGCGGACGGCCCACGGCCTGGACCTGCCGCGCCGCCTGCGGATCGAGTTCTCCGGGGCGGTGCAGCGCGCGGCCGACCGCGACGGCGGCGAGATCGGCGCGGAGGGACTGTGGGACCTCTTCCGGGCCGAGTATCTCGACCGGCGCGGCCCGGTGACCCTCGGTTCCTGGCGGGTGAGCGAGCCCGAGCCGGGCACGCACCTCTTCACCGGGGAGTTCCGCGTCGGCGGGGAACGGGCCGAGCACACGGGGACGGGACAGGGGCCGCTGTCGGCCCTGACCCGGGCCCTGGCGGAGGTGGGGATCGAGATCGACGTCCTCGACTTCGCCGAGCACGCGCTGGGACAGGGCCGTGACAGCCACGCCGCCGCCTACGCGGAGTGCCGGATCGGCGGGGTGACCCGCTGGGGGGTCGGACTCGACGCCTCGGTGCTCACCGCGTCCGTGCTCGCCGTGCTCTCCGCCGTCAACGCCGTGCTCTCTCCCGAGGGCGCCCGGGACGGGGCGGCCGCTTTCGGCTCCGGCCGCTCCCCGGAAACGGGTTAGAAGTCGGTGATCCTGCGTTCCTCCGGCGGCAGCAGGAGCACTTCGAGCGCCCTGGCGCAGGCCCGCGCGTGCATGGCGAACCAGCCGATCCGCGTGTCGGTGATGACCTCGGGCGTCGAGCGCACGGCCAGCGCGTACCTGACCTGCTCCGCCCGGTCCAGGACCGGGACCGCGAGGGTCCTGATCCCGTGGGAGGACTCGCCGTCGTTGAGGGCGTATCCGGCCTTGCGTACCCGCTCTATCTCGGCGCGCAGTTCCTCCGGGTCGACGATGGTGCGTTCGGTCTGCGGACGCAGCGGGCCGAGCGCGGCGACGTCGTCCTCTCCCGGCGGGGCCCAGGCGAGCAGGACCTTCCCGAGCGCGGTCGAGTGCAGCGGCCTGCGCAGGCCCGTTCCGTCATCCGGGTCGACCGAGCCGCCGATCAGGATCACGGCGTGGGGGCCGTTGCGGATCGCCAGGTCGACGGTGGCGGAGGTGGCGTGGGCGAGCTGGCCGAGCTCCGGCGCGACCCGGTGCAGACCCCGCTGGTGGAAGGAGAGACGGCCGAGCTCCGTCATCGAGGGGCCGAGACGGTACCTGGAGGTCCGCGCGTCCTGTTCGAGGAAGCCGGTCGACACCAGCGCGCGGGCCAGCCGGTGCGCGGTCGAGGTGGACAGTCTTGTCCTGCGGGCGAGGTCGGAGGCACTCAGCGTGGGACCTCCGTCCCTGAAGCAGGCCAGCACGCTCATGGCCCGCTGTACGGCCTGCGTGCCGGACGGGACCCCGCTCTTCTCCATATTCCCACGATATAGGAAATATCCGCATGTCACCGGGTTGAGGTCCGGACTTATCACCTGCTTTGCGTGGTTTTGTTCCCACATTATGGGATAAAGCGCATTTCCTGCTACTTTAGTGGTGAAAAACGGGAGGGTTGGTCCCCTCCTCCCGGGCATGTCCCAGGGCGGCCTGCGCGTGAGGGTGTCTGCCGCGGCAGGATGCTCAAGAAGGTATGGCGTAATGAGATGGCCCGCCGGTGGCGACCGGAATCGGACGGGGCGTCCGACCCCATCAGCCATGTTTCAATGCCCCGTCGTTCTATATCGCGAAGTTATGGAAATTCGTGGGGTACTCCGCCATACCTCCTCGGTGTCAGCTTTGGTCCAGCCCAACTGTCAGGGCTCCTTGCATCCCTCTAACCCCCCAAGGGACACCGAGAGGAGTCACCCCGCGTGAATCCCAAGGTCAAACTGGGCGCGGTGGCCATGCTGGCGGCCGCAGCCATGACCACTACGTCGATCGTGAGCGCCACGAGCGCCACCGCGGCACCGGCGAACACCGCGGCCCGCACTATAACGGCGGAGGCACCCGGCTTCACCAAGCCGACCCCCCAGGGGCAGAAGAACGCCATCGCCCTCGCGGGCAAGGCCATCGCCGCCCAGGAGAAGAGCCTCGCCAAGAGTGAGGACGATGTCTTCACCCTGGAGAAGGCGACCTCGGTCGGCGGTGCGCAGTACCTCGCCTACAACCGCACCTACAAGGGGCTGCCGGTCTACGGCGGTGGCGTCGTCGTCGCCACCGACGGCGCGGGCCTGACGGTCTCGACCCTTGAGACCGCGCAGAAGACCGAGCTGAACCTGGACGTCAAGCCCTCGCTCTCGGCGCGCAAGGCCGCGAACAAGGCGCGCACCCTGGTGGCCAAGGTCGAAAGCGTCACCACGCCCAAGCTGGTCGTGCACGCCCTGGCTGAGACGGGCGCTCCCCGCCTGGCCTGGGAAGTCGTCGTCAGCGGCAGCTCCAAGACCGCCCCGAGCGTCCAGCACGTCTACGTCGACGCGCTGAACGGCTCGATCCTGAGCAACTGGGACGCGGTCAAGATGGGAACCGGTAACGGTTTCTACAACGGCCAGGTCACCATCACCACCACCCCCTCCTACACGATGCGGGACAACACCCGCAGCGGTCTGGCGTGTGGTGGCCAGGGCGGCACGCCGTACACCAAGAGCACCGACAGCTGGGGCAACGGTCAGGGAACCAACCTTGAGACCGCCTGCGTGGACGCCTACTGGGCCGCGCAGAAGGAATGGGACATGCTCAAGGACTGGTTCAACTACAACGGCTTCAACGGCCGTGGTGGTGGCTTCCCGGCGCGGGTCGGCCTGAACCAGGTCAACGCGTTCTGGAACGGCTCCTACACCAACTTCGGCCACAACCAGGCCAACACCCAGCAGGCGACCCCGATGGACGTCGTCGGCCACGAGTACGGTCACGCCATCTACCAGTTCGCCGGTTCCGGCGGCGGTGGCGGCGGCGGCAACGAGGACGGCGGCCTCAACGAGTCCACCGGTGACATCTTCGGCGCCCTGCTTGAGCACTACGCCAACAACTCCAACGACCCCGCGGACTACACCGTCGGCGAGGAAGTCAACCTCGTCGGCCAGGGGCCGATCCGCTACATGTACAAGCCGAGCACCAACGGTGACCCGGACTGCTACAGCTCGCGGATCCCGAACACCGAGGTGCACGCCGCGGCCGGCCCGCAGAACCACTGGTTCTACCTGCTGGCTGAGGGCACCAACCCCGGTGGCGGCAAGCCGGCCAGCCCCGTCTGCGCCGGCCCGTCCAGCCTGACCGGCATCGGCATCCAGAAGGCCGGCCAGATCTACCTGGCCTCGCTGCAGCTGCGGACCACCTCCAGCCTGACCCACGCCCGGGCTCGCTCGGCGACGCTGGCCGCGGCCAAGCAGCAGTTCCCCAACAGCTGCACCGAGTTCAACGCCGTCAAGGCCGCCTGGACCGCCGTCAGCGTTCCGGCCGTCTCCGGTGAGGCCACCTGCACCATCCAGAACCCGAACGACTTCTCGATCGCGGTGAACCCGGCCACGGTGAGCGTCCAGGCCGGCTCGTCCGCCTCGGCGACCGTCAACACCGCGGTCACCGCCGGTAGCGCGCAGAACGTCGCGCTGACCGCGACCGGCGCCCCCGCCGGGACCACCGTGAGCTTCAGCCCGTCCAGCGTCACCGCCGGTCAGTCGTCCTCGGTCAGCATCGCCACCTCGGCGAGCACCCCGACGGGCAACTACACCATCACCGTCAACGGTGCGGGCAGCTCGGTCAGCCACTCCACCACCTTCAAGCTGTCCGTCACCGGCCAGCCCGGCCAGGACGACTTCTCGGTGTCGGTGAACCCGGCCTCCGCGACGGTCAACGCCGGTGGCTCGACGAGCGCCACGCTGTCCACCGCGGTCACCTCCGGTAACGCGCAGAACGTCGCGCTGAGCGCCAGCGGCGCCCCCGCCGGGGTCACCGTGAGCTTCAGCCCGTCCAGCGTCACCGCCGGTGGGTCCTCCACGGTCAACATCTCCGCCTCCTCCAGCGTCCAGGCTGGTAACTACACCATCACCCTCACGGGCACGGGTGCCTCCGCCGCCCACGGCACCAGCTTCGCGCTGACCGTCAACGGCGACACGGGCGGCACCACCTGGCAGGAGTGGAAGCAGTACAACGCCGGTGACGTCGTCACCTACAACGGCGCCAGCTACCGCTGCCTCCAGAGCCACACCTCCCTGCCCGGCTGGGAGCCGCCGAACGTTCCGGCCCTGTGGCAGGCGATCTAGTCTCTGACTGATCGTTCACACAACTGAAGACCGGGTACGGCGGGCGGGCATGGCCGCCCGCCGTACCTCTTTTCCAGGAACGGTCACACGCCCCAGGGCGGGTGACCGTTTCGCGTGGGCGGGTCAGCGCAGCAGTACGGCGGCGCCCTCGACGCGGTCGGCGGCCAGGTCGGCGAGCGCCCGGTCGGCGGCCTCGAAGGGATAGGCGACGGTCGTCACCTCGGGGGGATGTCCGGCGGCGAGCTCCAGATAGGCCCGCGCGTCGGCGCGGGTGTTGGCGGTGACGCTGCGCAGCGTCCGCTCCTGGAACAGGTGGCGCCGGTAGTCCAGCACGGGGATGTCGCTGAGGTGGATGCCCGCGACGGCGAGGGTGCCGCCCCGGTCCAGGGCTTCGAGCGCGACCGGCACCAGCTCTCCGGCGGGCGCGAACAGGATCGCCGCGTCCAGTGGCTCCGGCGGGGCCTGCGCCGCCTCCGCCGCGGAGGCGGCCCCCAGCCGCAGCGCCAGCTCGCGGGCCCGCGCCGAGCGGGTCATGACGTGCACGGTCGCGCCCTGCGCCACGGCCAGTTGCGCGGTCAGGTGCGCCGAGGCGCCGAAACCGTAGACGCCGAGCCTGCCGTCGGGGGGCAGGTCGCTGCGGAGCAGGGCACGGTAGCCGATGATCCCCGCGCACAGCAGCGGGGCGAGTTTCTCCGCGGACGGCCCCTGCGGCAGCGGGTGGACGTAGTCCTCCGGGGCGGTGAGGTATCCGGCGTAGCCGCCGTCGGCGTCCCAGCCGGTGTAGGTGGACGACGGGCAGAGGTTCTCCGCCCCCCTGAGGCAGTGGCGGCAGCGCCCGCAGGTCGAGCGGAGCCAGGCCACGCCGACCCGGGTGCCGCGTGGCAGCCGGGAGGCCCCCTGGCCGTGCCCGGCCACCCGGCCGACGACCTCGTGGCCGGGTACGGTCCCCGGCCGCCTGGGGGGCAGGTCCCCCTCCGCCAGGTGCAGGTCGGTACGGCAGACGGCACACGCCTCGACCTCGACCAGCACCTCACCGGGACCCGGTTCCGGGACGGGCAGCCGGACCCGCTCCAGGGGGCGCGTGGCCATCGGCCCAGGGCGGGAGACGATCCAGGCGTCCATCTCGGCCGGGCTCCCGCCCAGGGTCACGGGGTGTTCCTGATCCGCCGCCCGGTGATCTCCACTGGGACGATCTTGATGTACAGGTCGCGCTCTCCGCCCGCCCAGGGGGCGACGCCGGACTTGGCCGCCGCCTCCCGTTCCTCGCCGGTGACGTGGTGGGCGCCCCCGCGGGCCAGCACACTCCAGCCCTCGCGGTTGACGTCGTCGATCCGGTCGACCTCGAACGCGATCTTGAACTCGACGCCCCGGACGCCCGTGCGCAGGCTCTCGTCCAGGGTGCCGCCCAGGGAGGTACGGAAGATCACCGCGCCCTCGCGCAGCACGTAGTTGACCGGCAGGATCGCGGGACCGCCCGCCTCCTCGAAGGCCACCCTGCCGACGCCCCCCGGGGCGATGAGCCGCAGGCACTCCTCGGTCCCCAGGGGTTCGAGACGGGCGTGGGGGCCGGGAGCCCCGTGGCCGGGCGGCAGGTCGACGGTGCCGCCGAGCAGTTCTTCCGGGCTCGTGTCCAGGGCGGCGGCCAGCCGTCTGACGGTCTCCGCGGTCGGGGAGGCGGTCGTCTCCTCCAGATAGCCGAGGTATCCGGAGTCGATCCCGGCCAGCGCGGCCAGCCGTTCGCGGGTCATGCCGAGCTCCTCGCGTCTGCCGGTCACCCGTCGGCCCAGGTCGCCGGGTGCCGTCGCACGTTCGGTCATCGCAGTCTCCAATGGCAGGTGAGGGGCGTCCGGGGCTCCGGCGCTCTCTTTCTGCCTGCCTCCCCCCGGTGGGCCGCCCTAATCCGGCCCCGGCTCCGTGGCAGGGGGCATGGGGGATCTCGCAAAATCTACATTGTAAAGCGAGGGGGTCCTGTCGATTGGAGAAAGGCCGCCGGGGCCGCGCCCGGAACGCGACGGCCGGGTATCCTGTAATGCCACTTTTGGTAATTATGGTGATGTACGTTCTTTTTGAACGGCTTCGTAGTGCCAGGCATGCGGTGTGACCTGCGCCGTGAGGCTTCTCCGCGCGTCCCGGCCCTCTTGGGGGTAGAGTCCGGAGAAGTGGTGATTTGCGGCTTTTGGTGAGCAAGGTTCTGGGCCACGCCCCGGAACTCTTCCCGCGGGTCCCTCGTTTGGGGTAAATGTGGGCCGTACTATAAACCCTCATATATATGCATTAGATCGGTGGGCATATTGCATTGTTCCGGCATGGGCCCCGGGGCGGCCGCACGGAGCGGTGACCGGGACCGGCAGGTGCCTGGGCAGGGCGAGGGGCGGCGTCCGGCGAGGACGGCCGGGGGCCGGACGCCGGGAAGCACGAGGCCGGGCCCCACGATGGATTCGACACCGGACCTGAGGTGCTGCTGAGCCGATGACGGAAGACAACCGGTTCCGTGACTACGCCGCGCCGGGGGGCGACTTCACCTGGTCGCCGCCCTCGCGCAACGGTCAGAGCCCCCCGAACCCCCCGGCCTCTCAGGAAGACGAGACCCAGCCCGTGCGGGTGGGCACCGTGCTCACCGGCGGCGACTCCGGCGTCGAGCCCGCGGACAGGAACGGGGACGGGCGGGAGAGCGGTCCTGAGCATCCCCTGCCCGGCGGTCCCAACGGGACACGCGCCTACCGGAGCCCGGCCGGTCGCCGGGCCGCCTCCGGCGTGGGCGAGCCGGACGACGCGGTGCCGGGCGCGGAGCAGGCCCCGACGACCCCGGAGCCGAGCCCGGGCTCCTACTACAGCGAGTGGACCGCCAACGACCCGACGGACGTGTTCTCCGCGATCCGCGGCGCAGACCGCGATGCCGGCCGTGACCGTCCCGGCACGCGTGAGCCCGTCCACGAGGACGAGGAGGAACGCCCCCGGGGACTCGGCGCCGCCTACGAACGCCTGTCGGGATCGCTCTCCGGGAGGCTGTCCGGGCTGAGACGGCGACGGGAGTCCCCGCCGCCCACAACGCCGCAGCCGGCGCCGGTGCGTGCCCCGTCCCGGCTCGACACCGACTTCACCGGCATCACCGCCTACCGGGTCCCCCGCCTGTCGCGTCCCTTCCTGTGGTGCGCGGGCGCCGACCCCGCCCTCATCCCGAACCGCAGCGAGCTGTACCGGTACTCGACGATCGGCGTCTTCGTCTGCCTGGTCTCCTTCGTCGCCGCCACGATGTTCGCGGTCTTCGCCTCGGTCATCGGCGGTGGCTTCTCCCCGGCCGTCCTGCCGTTCGCGGCCATCTGGGGCATTCTCATCTTCTGGGTCGACCGGTCGATCGTCGCCGAGCCGAGCTACGGCAAGGTGCTGTCCGGCACCGACGCCACCGGTCTGCTCGACCCGGTCGGCAAGGTCAGGAAGCCCGGCTGGCTGACCTACGTGATGCGTGGAGTCCTCGCCCTGGGCGTCTCCTTCGTCATCGCCGAGGCCGTGACCCTGCTCATCTTCCACTCCGAGGTCCGTGACCAGCTCGCCTTCAACCAGAACGCGCGCGCCGACCGGCTCGACGCCACGTTCAAGGCGGCCGACCAGGACAAACGCAAACAGCTCGATGCCAAGTACGACCGGGTCGAACTGTGCGCGACCGCCAGGAGCAAGGAGAAGGTGCGCGACGCCGCGCTGAAGAAGAAGCAGGACGAGTCGCTCGGCAGGAGGGGCGAGGGGCTCAGCGGCACCGTCGGGTTCGGCCCGATCGCCACCAAGCTGGAGGCCGACTACAACAAGGCCCAGCGGGAGTACGTCACGGCCCAGGGCAGGTGCGACCTGGCCCGCGACTCGGTCAGCAGGGAGTTCAAGGTCTACGAGGGCCAGGAACGCGCGAACCGGGAGGCCGAACGCGCCGACGTGCGCAGGAACGTCGGCTGGGTCGCCCAGGAGCAGGCCCTGCACGACTTCATCGACAACAGCGGCAGCGCCGTCGTCGTCGCCCTGCCGTGGGTGCTGCGGGTCACCATCCTGCTGCTCGACCTGCTGCCGCTCAGCGTCAAGCTCTTCGGCGGCCCGACCGTCTACGAAAGGCGGCTGCGCGAACTGGCCTACAGCCAGGCCTACGAGACGCAGCGCCTGCGCGACTCGCACATCGCCAAGATCGACATGAGGTACGACCTCGACCGGTTGAACACACGGGACAGCTACGACCGGGGACGCGAGGACATCCGCGGCCCTGGCCGGAGCGTCTCGGGGACCCGGATCGACCGCAATCCATCTCCTTGAGAACCTGAGGAGTCTCGTTGACCGATTTCCACGCCGGGCAGGGCGGATCGGCCTCCTCATCCGCCACCGGCCACCGTACGGCGATCGCCCGCTACCGCGAGCTGGCCGACCGGGCGATGACCGCGCTCGGCCAGGAGGACGTCCCGCAGGCGGCGGCCTTACGCCAGGCCCACGACCGGGCCGCGGGACTGGCCGTGAAACTGAGGGAGCGCTGCGCGAAACCCGTCTCGGTGGGGATCGTCGGAGAGTACAGCGCGGGCAAGTCCATGTTGCTCGGCACGTTGCTCGGCGCCCCCGGGCTGCTGCCGGTCTCCGGTTCGCCCACCACGGGGAACGTGACGGTGCTGCGCGTCGAGCCCGCCCCGCCGGGCGAGCCGACCCGGGTGCGCGCGGCCAGGATCGAGTACCTCACCCGCGACGAGCTGGCCGAGACGGTCGGCTACATCATGGACGAGCTGGTCAGGACCGTGCAGCGGGCCGGAGGCGGCAGGGACGTCTCCGCGCTGGGCGGCTACAACCCCGTCAGGGACGGCTGGGACGTCCTGAACCGGTGGGCGGAGAACACGCTGGACTGGGCGGCGATGGAGAACTCCAGGCTGCTGGGCATCACGCTCGAACTGACGAGGATCCGTGACGCGCTCAGACTCGCCGGGGAGTTCGTGCTCGACGGCCACACGGGGCTGACCCTGCCGGTCGAGCCGGACATGCTCCGCCAGGCGCTCGACATCGAGGACATCAGGGACCTGCCGCGCGCCTTTCCCAGGACCGCGCAGGGCTTCCCCCTCTCGCCCCGCGACCCGCTGACCGCCCAGACCCTGCGGACCACCTTCACCCTGATCCGCAGGGTGGTCTGCCAGGTCTCGGTGGCCCAGGGGGACTGGGCGGGGCCGCTGCCCGGGGACGGCACCGCGGCGGAGCTGTGCGACCTTCCCGGGCTGGGCGCGACCGCGGTCCGCGACGAGTACCTCAGCGTCAGGGAACTGGACGAGATCGACGCCATCGTGATCGTGCTGCCCTCGCACCGGGCCGAGCGTGACGACGCGCGGCAGTTCTACTCGCTGCTCGAACGCAACCGCAGGGGCAAGGGCGCGCTCAGCGAGTCGATCCTGGTCGCGGCCAACTGCTTCGACCTGCTGCAGCCGCCGGACGTCCCGTTCGCGGGCGTGGCCGACCTGGTGGCCTCCTCCCGCGACCTGTCCTCCCTGCACCGGATGGCCACCACGCTCAACGGGCGCAGGGAGGACCGGGTGGCCTTCACCTCCTCGCTCGTCGCGATCGCCGCCCAGGGCCTGCCGTACGAGACCGGCGGTGAGGAGGGGGAGAAGATCACCGCGTCGCTCGGCGCCGCCGGGGCGCAGGCGGAGCGGTGGAAGCGGATCGCCGCGGATCTGGCCCTGACCGATCCGGGCCACCCGTACACCGCGGCGTTCGGCGGGTTCGGGCGGGACGGAGGCGTCGCGGGGCTGCGGGACATGCTGGACCGGCACGTGCGGACCTACGGCGTGTTCCTCAAGCACGAGGCGGTCGTGCCGATCGCCACCGACCTGCTGGCGGCGCTGCGGGCGCTGGACCGGATGCTGCGCCCGGCGCTCGGCGGCGCCCAGGCGGGGGTGCGTGACACGGGCTCGCTGACCGCGCTGTTCCGGATGATCGAGGAGGAGACCTCCCACACGGTCAGGTCGCTGGGGCTGCTGGCCGACCCGGAACGCCTCGCGGCCGACGGCACGCAGGTCGTCCCCGGCGGCTCCGCGGTCCTCGACCTGGCGCGGGCGGGCGCCACCTACGACGTGTTCACCTGGCGGGAATGGCAGCAGTACCGGGACCGGGTCGGTGACGACGGCCGGATCGGGCCGCCGCTCGGCGGGGGGCGGGCGCCGGGCGGCCGGGGCTTCGGCGTGGCGCGGCGCATGCCGACCGAGGCCGACGCGACCGCCCCCGACACCACGGAACGGCTCTTCGCCAGGTTCGAACCCACCTGCGTCAGGGCCGTCGGCGAGGCCAGGGAGATCTACCTGGAGGCCGTCGCCGCCTGGGCGGAACGGCGCCACCGGGAGCTGGCCCACGTGCGCGAACGGCTGCGCGCCCCGGACACGGCGGAGTCCGTCGGGAGGCTGCTGGCCGCGCTCGACCCGGAGGACGACGGCCAGGCGCGCGGGCACAACCTGCTCAGCCTGGTCTCGATGGACTGGCTGCCCGACGCGGCGGCGGGCCTGCTGCCGGTGCCCGTCCCGCCGTCCAACGGGGACCGCTCCCACGGGAACCCCCATGGAGGCTCCTATGGGGACTCCTACGAGGACAGGGAACGGATCGCCGAGCGGTTCCCGCTGCGGACCGCGCAGGCGCTGCCCTGGAACGGCGGACGCCGCAACATCGCCGGGGACGCGGGGGCCAGGATCGTCACCCACCAGATGAACATCTTCCGGGTGCGCGGCGACATCGTCGCGGCGGTCGGCCACCACGTACGGCGTCATCTGCTGGCCGACGCGGTCCGGCTGGGCCGGGAACTGCGCGTGGAGCTGCAGGAGCTGCGTGAGGCCGTACCGGCTGAGGAGAGCGTGCGGCGCCTCACCCGGCGGGGGACGCACGAGGGCGGACGGGCCCCGGCGGGCGGCCCGGTCCGTGACCTGCTCGACGAATGGGACGGGAAGTCCGGAGGTAACGCCCGATGACCGTGCGCCTGCTGTTCGCGGGACCCAACGACGGCGAGGGGGACGACGAGACCTCAGCCGGTGTGTTCACGATCTTCGAGGTGAACGGGGAGTACCGCCTGCCCGACGTGTTCGCCGAACCGGACGGGGTGGCGAACGCCGTGGACGTCCACGGGCCGGGGCCGCAGCCACCGGGCGACGAACTGGCCGCGCGGATCGCCGAGCTGTACACGCTTCCCGGCTGGCGCCCGCGCCCGATGCCGGGACGCTACCTGCTCGTCCAGGGGCCCGCCGTCCCGGCCGCCGACCTCGGGCTCGGCGGTGAGCGGACCGTCAGGATCGCCTGGTGGATCGGCGAGGCGGGATCGGCGCCCAGGGAGTTCACGCTCGAACTGCGGCTGATGCCGCCGGGGGCGCGTCCCTCCAGGAGCGGCGTCAACCGGGACGCCACCCGGCGGGTCGCCCCGATCGGTGAGCCCCGGCGGCACGTGAGCTTCTTCGGGCACGCGGCGGTCGACTTCGGCACCTCCTCCTCGACCGTCACGCTGTACGACAGGACGGGCGGCAAACGCGTCGAGATGGACGAGCAGCAGTTCGAGGTGCTGCTCGCCGGGTTCGACCGGCTGCTGCTCGACGGCCCCGCCGGGACGCACGAGGCCGACTGGGCGCAGGCGCGCGAGGACATCGTGCGCGGCCTGACCACCCGGCTGAACTCGCTGCTCGGCCTGTCGGGCACCGGCGACTCCGTCCGGGTCACCGTCACCAGGGAGGGCCTTGAGGTGCTCCAGCCGGGCTTCCAGCACCTGCCGGTGCCGAAGGTCCGCTACCGGGACGTGCTCTGCAAGGAGCTCGACGTGGCGATCTCCCGGATGGACGAGAAGCTGGGCACGGCCTACGCCATGGGCCTCGACGGCTGCTACGCCGACGCCTTCGGCACGCCCGCGCTCGGCTCGCTGTACCTGCACCAGGTCGTCTTCGACGGTGACTCGCCGGAGATCTCCAGCGAGATCAAGGTGCTTGAGGGCTCCCCGCTGCGGGCGGTGCTCGGCGACCGGGCCGACCGGGTGACACGCGCCTACCCGGGGCTGAAGCGCGCCTTCTCCCGGCCCCGTGAGCTGCCCGAACTGCGCAGCGAGGGCGGGGCTCCGGTGACGACGGACACGTTGCTGATGCACGCCTACAACGACCTGGTCGACAAGACCATCGAGTACGGTAACGAGAAACGTTCCGCGGAGTGGGGCATCCGCGGGCTGAACCACCTCGTGCTGACCTACCCGACCACACTTCCGCCGTCGGGGCGTCGCGCGCTGGAGAAACTGGCGCAGTCCAGTCTCAGGATGGCCAGGGTGACCACGACGTTCGACGAGGCCGTCGCCGCCGCGCTGTTCTTCGTGATGCGCGACTTCGGCGGCGAGTCCGACACCGGTGTCGAACCGTTCCGCGCCAGGTCACGGCGGGTACGGCCGGGGCGCCCCGCCTGGCGGCAGAACATGCTGGTCATCGACATCGGCGGGGGCACGACGGACGTCGCGCTGTTCGCGCTGCACCTGCTCGACCGGCAGGTGCCCGCCGAGGACGTCCCCGAGGAGTTCTTCGGCCGCCACTACGTGATCCGCCCCGAGGTACGTGGCTCGACCGGGCACCCGCAGCTCGGCGGCGACCTGCTGACCCTGCGGGTGTTCCACTGGCTGAAGGCGGAGATCGCCGACGCCCTGATGGCCCTGACCACCCGCAGCGGCGGGGACACCGCCGCCGGGAGCGCCGAGGAGGAGGCGTGGCTGGGGCACTGGCCGTCCTCCCACGTCGGCGCCGACGGTGTGCCGCGCCCCATCGCCCCGGCCTTCATCGCCAACCCCGATCCGGGGCCGAGACCCGAGCGGGTCTGGACGGCGTTGCGGGAGCTGCTGCCCACGCACAGCCCGGCGCTGGCGGCGGGCGGGCGCGCCGCGCCGGGGCGGGCGTTCTTCCGGCTGTGGCAGGAGGCCGAACAGGCCAAACGGCTGCTGGGCGCGGGCCGGGAGTACACCCTGCCGAAGAACAAGCTGCAGGAGGTGCTCAACAACGTCGACGGCCGGTCGAGGCCGCCCGCGGCGCTGGTCGAACGGCTCGGGCACACCGTGGTCACCCTGCTGCCCGAGCAGTTCGAGCACCTGGCGACACCCGTGATCACCGCGGCCGTCGACATCGCGCTCACCACCTTCAGCGCGCAGCGCCGCCGGGAGCCCGAGGAGCCCATCGACATCGTCGCGCTGTCCGGCAAGACCAGCACCATGCCCCTGGTCGAACGCATCGTGGCCAGACGGCTGCGCGAGCTGACCCTGAACGCCACGGACGGGACGGACGCCGTCCCGGTTCCCCGCCTGGTCGTCGAGCGCCGCTACGCCAAGCAGGCCACCTCGATCGGCGCGTGCTGGGCGCACAGCTTCAGCCGCTACGCCGACATCGAGAGCGAGGACACGGGCGGACCCTCGGGTGAGGCCGAACGCCACGTGGACGGCCGCGAACGGCTGCGGGCGGGCCAGAACGTCGTCGGCATCGCCGTGGACAACCTGTTCCAGAGCCTGCCGTGCGACTTCTCCCTGCAGAACGCCGACACGCGGGTCGGCATGCTGCTCAACGCGGGCGACCAGCTCGACGTCGCCGACCGCACCGGCAGACTGTCGGTCCGTACGGCCTGGCGCCCGATGAAGGAGGACATCCACATCCACCGCGAGCTGGGCGGCGACCGGGGCGAGTCCATCGAGTGGGGCAGGTTCACCTTCGACAGCAGGCAGGACAGGCTCACCAGGGCCAACGTCGACTGGGGCAGGATCCGCTTCCAGATCGAGATCAACCAGGAGCTGGAACCGGTCATCCACCTGTGCCACGGCGGCAACCCCGTCTACCTCGTCGACGGCGACCACGGCGAGGTCGCGACGGCGCTGAACGGCGGACGCCGGGGCGTCCCGCTGGAGGCCACGGGGCTGCCCGCCGCCATCCACGTCAGGAGGACCCCGGACGCGCTCGACGACAGGGCGACCGTCGAGCTGTTCCCGATCCTGGCGCCGGGCGAGGAGACCCGGCGGCACCTGCGCTCCTACCTGCTGGAGAGCGGAGGCGACGGCCGGGTGTTCAGCGGGGCGATCTCCCCGGCCTGGCTGCCCCCGCCCGCCCAGGCGTACGGCGCGGCGACCTGGGAGTTCCTCTGGGTGGACGGGCGTGGCAACCTCTCCCCGCTGTTCCGGATGTCCGCGCCCCGCAGGGACGCGCACGTGCGCTACCACGTCACCCTCGACCATCTGGGGAGGCTGCGGATCCACGTCGGGTACCCCCGCTACCTGGCCGCCCGCAGTCTCACCGACCTGGCCGACTACCCCGGTGCGGTGTTCACCTCCCCGATGGAGCCGGGGGAACCGTTCGGCAAACCGGAGTGGGAGCCCTTCACCGGTGACCACTGACCTTCGACAGGACGACTCCATGCGAACGCTCGACGATCTGCTCGAACCCCTGCTCGGCCTGGACGGGCGGCCGGCGCCGTTCGCCGGGCCGTTGCGTGACCTGCTGCGCGACGTCGTCACCCGCCTGGACACCCACCTCGACCAGCGGGCCGCGCAGGTGCCGACCGACCTCTACCTGCGGGGACAGGACCTGATCGGCCGGCTGCGCACCGTCTGCCGGGTGCCGGGCAGGCAGGTGCACCGGGCGGTGCAGGCCGAACTGGACGACGCGGCCAGCCCGCTGCGGGTGCCGCTGTGGAGCGCGCTCGGCGACCTGGCCGGACAGCTGATCATCCTGCTGCACAGGGACGGCCCCCGGCAGCGGGAGGAGGCGGACGGCGACCTGGTGCTCGGCCTGGTCGGCGTGCTGCTCGGCCTGACGCACCCCGCCCCGCACCAGGAGTCCCGCAGGGAACCCCCGGCCGCTGTGGAGCCGGCCGAGCCCGTGGAGTCCGTGGAACCCACGGCCCCCGTCGCGGCGCCCGTCGAGGAGACGGGCAGGAGGGGGCCCGGCGACCTGACCGTACGGCTGCGCGACGAGTACGACCGCCTCTACCAGGACAGCGTCGTCTACCTGGGCGAACCCGACGAGGCCCCGGAGACGGCCGAGGAGCTGTGGATCGGCCTGCACGTGGCCTGCCTGCGGCTGCCCGAGGCCATCGCCAGGTTCCAGCGCGAGCACTTCGCGCGGACCTTCGGCGGTGAGCCGGGCGAGGCCGTCGTCCCGGCGCTGCCGGCGATCGGCTTCCCCGGGCTCGGTGATCCCAAGGGGCCCGGCGGCGACCACTGGCGTTCGGCGAGGACCGAGAGGATGTACGACATCCTGGTGGAGATGTTCGCCGTCGCCGAGCTCGACCCGGGCGTCTACCACGGTCTCGACGAGATGGCGCGCGACGCCCAGGCCCCGATCAGGCTGGACTCCGAGACCCGGCGTCAGTACCGGGAGCGGGCGTGGACCAGGCTGCGGGAGCTCGACGAGCTGCAGCCGGGCAGCGACCTGGAGATCAGATACCTGGCCTGGGTCGACGAGGTCGTCTCCTCGTTCTTCCCGCTGCCGCTGCCCGTGCCGGACAGCTGGTGGGCCGAACGGTACCGGCGCTCCCGCGCCCTGGTGCTCGACGCGGTCAGGGCCGCGGGCGGCAAGGCCGACGTCCTGGACGGCAGGCCGTACGACAGGGCGTTGCGCGGCAGGCTCAGCGGAACCCAGATGATCATGCCGGTCGAGGAGGCCGACGCCGACCGGGTGCTGTGGACGTTGCGGCTGCCGTGGGAGTTCGGCGGCAGCGGCGAGCCCGGCCGGGTCGTCCACGGGGTACGGCGTCGCTGACGTGATGGCCGTTATGGTGGTTAGTGACCGTATCGGCGGGTAGGACCGCCACGTGGCACAGGGGGGATGGATCTCCCGCTGGCCGGTTGTCCGGCAGCTCAGGGGAGAAGACGGCAGGTCGCGCGCCGCCCGTTCGGCGCGCACCGACGCGCTGCGCCCCAGGACCGAGCTGGCCGACAGCGTCACCAGGTCCGTCTGCCCCTACTGCGCGGTCGGATGCGGCCAGCTCATCTACGTCAAGGACGGCCGCGTCACCCAGATCGAGGGCGACCCCGACTCGCCCATCTCGCGCGGCAGGCTCTGCCCTAAGGGCTCGGCGAGCAAACAGCTCGTCACCCACCCCGGCAGGCAGCGGCACGTGCTCTACCGGCGCCCCCACGGCACCGAATGGGAGCCGCTCGACCTCGAAACCGCGATGGACATGATCGCCGAGCGGGTGCTCCGTACCCGCCGGGAGACCTGGCAGCAGCAGGAGGAGGGCAGGACGGTCCGGCGCACCATGGGCATCGCCAGCCTGGGCGGGGCGACGCTGGACAACGAAGAGAACTACCTGATGAAGAAGCTCTACACCGCCCTCGGCGCGATCCAGGTCGAGAACCAGGCCCGTATTTGACACTCCTCGACCGTCCCCGGTCTGGGGACCAGCTTCGGGCGCGGCGGCGCGACGAATTTCCAGCAGGACCTCGTCAACGCCGACTGCATCGTCATCCAGGGCTCGAACATGGCCGAGTGCCATCCGGTCGGGTTCCAGTGGGTGGTCGAGGCCAAGGCGCGGGGCGCGAAGGTGTTCCACGTCGATCCGCGCTTCACCCGCACCAGCGCGCTGGCCGACCGGCACCTGCCGATCCGCGCGGGCGCCGACATCGTGCTGCTCGGCGCGCTGATCAACCACGTGCTGGTCAACGAGCTGGACTTCCGCGAGTACGTGCTGGCCTACACCAACGCCTCGGCGATCGTCTCCGAGGACTTCAGGGACACCGAGGACCTCGACGGGCTGTTCTCCGGCTTCGACCCCGACAGCCGTAAGTACGACCCGTCGAGCTGGTCCTACGAGGGAACCGAGGAGGAACCCGCCGCCGGGCTGCGCGGCGAGCAGCTCGAAGGCGGGGCCTACCACGCGGAGGTGGCCGGTCCCGACCAGTACGGCTCCGGCGGCGCGCGGGAACAGGCCAGGCCGCCCGCCGATCCGACGCTGCGCCACCCGCGCTGCGTCTACCAGATCCTCCGGCGTCACTTCGCCCGCTACACCCCGGAGCTGGTCGAACAGGTCTGCGGCGTCTCCAGGGAGGACTTCGCCGAACTGGCCGGGGCGATCACCGAGAACTCCGGCAGGGAACGCACCACCGCCTGGGTGTACGCGGTCGGCTGGACCCAGCACACCGTGGGCGCGCAGTACATCCGCACCGCCTCGATCCTGCAGCTACTGCTGGGCAACATGGGACGGCCGGGCGGCGGCATCATGGCTCTGCGCGGCCACGCGAGCATCCAGGGTTCGACGGACATCCCGACGCTGTTCAACATCCTGCCCGGCTACCTGCCGATGCCGAACGCCCACGGGCACGACACCCTCGACGACTACCTGCGGGGGGCCGGAGCGGAGACGGGCTTCTGGGGCAGGAAACGCTCCTACATGGTGAGCCTGCTCAAGGCGTGGTGGGGGGAGCACGCCACCCCGGACAACGACTTCTGCTTCGGTTACCTGCCCCGCCTGACCGGCGACCACGGCCACTACACGACCGTGATGGGGCAGATCGACGGCACCGTCAAGGGCTACTTCGTGGTGGGGGAGAACCCGGCCATCGGTTCCTCGGGAGGCAGGGCGCAGCGGCTCGGGCTGGCCAACCTCGACTGGCTGGTCGTGCGGGACCTGACCCTCGTCGAGACCGCCACGTTCTGGAAGGACGGCCCGGAACTGGCCACCGGGGAGATGCGCACCGAGGACATCGCGACCGAGGTGTTCTTCCTGCCCGCCGCCAGCCACGTCGAGAAGGAGGGCACCTTCACCAACACCCAGCGGCTGCTGCAGTGGCGGCACAAGGCACTCGACGCGCCGGAGGACTGCCGCAGCGAGCTGTGGTTCTACTACCACCTCGGCAAGCGGATCAAGGCCGCGCTGACCGGCGACGAGATCGACCGCCCGCTGCGCGAGCTGACCTGGGACTACCCGGAGGAGGGCGAGCGCGCCGAGCCGTCCGCGCCCGCCGTGCTGCGGGAGATCAACGGCACCGGCCCCGACGGGCGGACGCTGTCGGCCTACACCGAACTCAAGGCGGACGGCTCGACCCGGTGCGGCTGCTGGATCTACTGCGGCGTCTACGCCGACGAGGTCAACCAGGCTGCCCGGCGCAGACCGGGCGACGAGCAGAGCTGGGTGGCGCCCGAGTGGGGCTGGGCCTGGCCCGCCAACCGGCGCGTGCTCTACAACCGGGCCTCCGCCGACCCCGAGGGCCGCCCGTGGAGCGAACGCAAGGCCTACGTCTGGTGGGACGCCGGGAAGGGCGAGTGGACCGGCCACGACGTACCCGACTTCGAGCCGGCCAAGCCGCCCGGCTACCTGCCGCCGCAGGGGGCGCAGGCCGAGGACGCCCTGGCCGGGACCGACCCGTTCATCATGCAGGCCGACGGCAAGGGCTGGCTGTTCGCCCCCGCCGGCCTGGCCGACGGGCCGCTGCCCACCCACTACGAGCCGCACGAGTCACCGCTGCCCAACCCCCTGTACGGCCGGCGGGCCAACCCCGCCCGCCGCGTCTACGACCGCCCGGAGAGCCCGTACAACCCGCCTGAGTCACCACGTTTCCCCTACGTCCTGACCACCTACCGGCTGACCGAGCACCACACGGCGGGCGCCATGAGCAGGCCGCTGCCCTACCTGGCCGAGTTGCAGCCGGCGCTGTTCTGCGAGGTCTCACCGGAACTGGCCGAACTGACCGGGCTGGTCAACGGCGGCTGGGCGACGATCGTGACGACCCGCACCGCGATCGAGGCCCGGGTCCTGGTCACCCGACGCGTCCGGCCGCTGCGGCTGCAGGGCCGTACGGTCCACCAGGTCGGCCTGCCGTACCACTGGGGATGGGGCGGGGGCGGGCTGGTGACCGGCGACGCCGCCAACGACCTGCTGCCCCTCGTGCTCGACCCGAACGTCTACATCCAGGAGGGCAAGGCCGTCACCTGCGACCTGAGACCGGGCAGGCGCCCGACCGGCCCGGCGCTGCTCGAACTGATCAGGGAGTACCGCGACCGCTGAGCGGACGGGCGGCCTGACGACCCGGGGTGTGTTCCAGTGGCCCTGGACGCGTGACGGCATTCTCGATGATTTCCCGCAGCCGAGGTTGTATAGGAAAAGTATAGCGGTCCGCAGAATATTTCTTCCACTTAACCGGTTCGATGTGCCCGCGGCGGCGAGCTCATGCCATTAATGGAGGAACAATGACCGAACTCAACGTGCCCGCCGGTCTGGCTCCTGCGCAACGCGCCCAGATCAAGAGCCTCATTTGCGAGATCCTCGAGATCGACCCGGACGGGGTCACCGAAACCAGCCTGTTCAGCGAGGACCACGGCGCGGACTCCCTGCGGGCCATCGAGATCCTCGCGGCCCTTGAGCGCACCCTCAAGGTCAGCATCGACCAGGAGGAACTGGTCAGGATGACCAACCTTGAGGGCGTCTACACCGTCGTCACGGAGGCGTCCGCCCGATAACACCTCTGACGGCGGCTGGACAGGAGGGCGTTGATGAGCGGACCGCGGACGGATAAAAATTTCAGAAGACGGGTGGTCGTCACCGGTATCGGTGCGATCACCAGTATCGGCATCGGCGTGCAGGAATTCCTTTCTGGATTACGAGAAGGGCGTAGCGGGGTCAAACCCATCACCGCGTTCGACACGACCGGGTTCGAATACGCCAACGCATGCGAGGTCACCGATTTCGATCCGGCCGCGTCGATCGACCGTCTCGATCCGGCCGAGCTCGGCCGGGCCAGTCAGCTGTCGGTGGCGGCGGCGGGGATGGCCGTGCGGGACGCCGGCCTGCAGCCGCGGGAACTGCGCGCGCGACGCGCGCTGGTGTCGGTCGGCACCACCAACGGTGAGGGGCGGGACTTCGACAACCTGGCCGGACAGGGAATCGACCGCGGCCTCGACCGGCTCGATCCCGCGCTGAGCGGGCGCGTCGGTGCCGGAAGGCTCTCGTCGAGCATCGCGCGTGAGCTCGGCATGACCGACGTCGAGGCCGTCACTCTGCCCACCGCGTGCGCGGCGGGCAACTACGCGATCGGCCACGGCTTCGACGCCGTGCAGAGCGGCGACGTCGACGTCGCCTTGTGCGGCGGCGCGGACGCGCTGTGCCGCAAGACCTTCGCGGGCTTCTACCGCCTGGGGACGATCGCCCCCCAGGTCTGCCAGCCGTTCGACCGAGGCCGCAAGGGCATCCTGACCGGCGAGGGAGCGGGAATCCTCCTGCTGGAGAGCATGGAGTCGGCGCTCGCCCGTGGCGCGCGCATCTACGCGGAGATCCTCGGGTTCGGGCTGAACTGCGACGCCCACCACCCGGTCGCGCCCGACCGGGACAGCATCGCCGACTGCATGCGCCTGGCCCACCGGGACGCAGGAGTGAAGCCGGAGGAGATCGACTTCATCTCGGCGCACGGTACCGGGACGAAGGCCAACGACATCACCGAGGCGCGCGCCATCCACCAGGTGTTCGGCACCAGGCCGCCCGCCACCGTCTCGATCAAGTCGATGATCGGGCACTCGATGGGCGCGGCCAGCGCCCTCGCCGCGGCGGCGTGCGCGCTGGCCATCACCGAGGGCTTCGTCCCGCCGACGATCAACCACGTCGAAACGGACCCGGAGTGCGCGCTGGACTGCGTGCCCAACCAGGCGCGCCCGGCGGAGCTGAACGTGGTGCAGAACAACGCGCTCGCCTTCGGGGGCAACAACGCCGTGCTCATCCTCGGCAAGTACCGGGGGGCGTGATGGTCGCCGTCTGCGGTGTCGGCGCGGTCGCCAGTGCCGGTGTCGACGTGGAGGAGATCTTTGCCTCGCTGTGCGGGGGCTGGGGAGCGGCGGCCGAGCCGCGCGGATTCGATCTGAGCAAGTACCGGACCAAGCTCGCCTTCGAGATCGACGACCGGCCCGAAGAGGGCGGTGACGTGCCGCTGCGCTCGTCCAGGTGGCTGGAGCACGTGGTGGGGGTCGCGGCCCGCGACGCGGGTCTGGGCGAGGACCTGCGTGACGTGCCGATCCTCGTGGGAACCACCCTGCGCGAGCTGCGCTCGGTCGAGTTGAGCTGGCGCGACGGCGTCGCCTTCGACACCGACGAGCTGCACTTCGGCACCGCGCTGCGCCGCCGCTTCAACGCCTCCCAGACCTTCACGGTCGCCAACGCCTGCGCGGCCTCGCTCTACGCGCTCGCGCTCGGCACCGATCTGCTGAACGCCGGCGCCGCCGACGCGGTGATCGTGGCGGGCGTCGACAACATCTCGGAGAGCACCTACGGCCTGCTCGACCGCTGCTATTCCGACCCGCCCGACGCCCTGCGCCCCTTCGACAAGGGACGCAGGGGCATGCTCCAGGGCGAGGGGGCGGCCGCGGTCGTCCTGCGCCGGGCATCGCAGGCCACCTCCGGGAAGGTGTACGGGCTGGTGCGCTCGGTCGCGGTGAACTGCGACGCCTACCACCCCTCCGCGCCCGACGCCAAGAGCATCGCCCTGGCGGTACGGCAGGCACACGAGCGCGCGGGCCTGACCCCGGGCGACATCGACCTGCTGCTGCTCCACGGTACGGGGACGCCGCTGAACGACGAGGCCGAGGCGCGCAGCCTCGGCGAGGTCTTCGGCGAGGTCCGTCCTTCGCCCTGGATGACGGCGATCAAGTCGATGACCGGGCACACCGCGGGGGCCTCCGGCCTGCACAGCCTGCTCGTCGCGCTGGAGTCCATGCGGACCGGGGTCGTGCCGCCGGTGGTCGGCGTCACGGACGTCATGGACGAGATGGCGGGACTGCGCCTGGTCCGCGACCGGGCGGTGCGCGCCGCGGTGCGATTCGCCCAGGTGAACGCGTTCGGGTTCGGCGGCCTGAACGCGGTGGCCGTTGTGGAGAAGGCGGCGGACCGATGACGGTGATCACCGGTGTGGGAACCGCGATCGGCGGGGTGGCCCGGCCGGCGGACCTGCTGCTGACGACCACGACGCCGGGTGGAGAGGATCCGATCACCGGGCTGAGCGGGCGTGGCCTGCGGTACAAGGACCGGGCGACCAAGCTGGCGCTGTGCGCGGGCAGGGACGCCCTCACCGACGCCGGCCTGCTGCTCGATCCAGGCCTCGCGGTGCCGGGCGAGAGCATCGGCGTGGTGGTCAGCTCCAACTTCGGCAACGTGGACACGGTGTGCGCCACGGTGTCCACCATCGCCGAGCACGGTTACGGCGCCACCAGCCCCATGATGCTGCCCGCCACCGCGAGCAACGTGACGGCCTCGTGGCTGGCGATCTCGTTCGGACTGCGCGGGGTGAACCTGACCCTGTGCAACGGGCCCACCTCCGGCCTGGACGCGGTGTACTGGGCCGGGATGATGATCGACGCCGGGCGGGCGCGGCGGATGCTCGTGGTCGGCGTCGAACCGGTCAACGAGGTGGTGACCCACCTGGTCGGGCCGCTGTTCGACGGCGCCGCCGCGCTGGTGCTGGAGTCGGAGGAGGCCGCGCGCGAACGCGGGGCCGGGTCGCTGGCCCGGCTGGGCCGCTACGCCAGGCGGGAGACGCACGACGAGGCGGTCGGTCACGTACTGGAGCAGGCCGGACCCGTCGGTCTGTGGTGCCTGCCCGAACAGCCGCCCACGGCGGAGGAGACGGCCGGAGCCGCGACCCATGACCTGACCGCGCTGCTCGGGCGCTGCTCGGGCGCGCTCGGCGTCGTGCAGTGCGTCGCCGGGGCCTCCTGGTTGAGCGCGGGTGGCGACGGCGCCGTACTGGCGAGCGTGAACGCCTCCGACGCCGCGGCGGCCACCGTGCTCACTCCGGCGCCCGCCACGGCCGGGACCGGTCGATGACCCCCCGGGTCAGGTGCCGCCGCCCCGCCACCGTCGAACGACCGGTGCGTGTGCTGATGCTGTACGGGCTCGGCGGTGGCCCCTCGACGTGGAACCGGTTCGCGGAGCTGGCAGGCCCGGACCTGGAGTTGTGGGAGGCCGCCCTGCCGTGGTCGGCGGGCGACACCGGAGAGTGGAGCAGGCGGGGCGACGCCACCTCGTGGGTCAGGGCGGCCATCGACGAGGCCGGCGCCGTCGACCTGGTCGTCGCGCACTCCTTCGCGGCCAACGTGCTGCTGGAGGTGCTCGCGCGCGACGGCGGACCGGCCGCCGTGCTCGTGTCGCCGTTCTACCGGGCCAGCCCGGCCGAGTTCGACTGGGCGACCATCGAGAGCTACCTCCATGGTTTCCACGGCATCCTCGACGACGGTCTGCGGGTCAGCTCGGAGGGCCGGCTGGCCGCCGGCGTCCGCCACGACATGGCGCTGAAACTGCGCGAGCGGCTCGGCCCGTACGGGTGGATGCGGTTCTTCGACGCCTACCTGCGCTCACCCATGCTGGACACCGCCGCCGTCACCGTACCCTGCCTGGTGATCAGCGGCGCCGACGACCCCGCGGCCCCGCCTCGGGACGGGCGGACGCTGGCCGAGGCGCTGCCACATGCCCGCTTCGAGATCCTGCCCGCAGGGCACCTGCCGATGATCGAACAGGCGCACCGATTCGCCGAGCTGATCGGTGAGTTCGCCGCGACACACCATCTGGAGAGCACGTGACCGTCACCCGCCTGGAGATCCGGCCCCGGTACGAAGGTGCGAACGTCGGCACCTGGATCGGCTTCAAGCATCTGAACTACCTGGTCGAGGAGGCGGTGCTCGAACACCTGCGCCGGTCGGGGATAAGAGCCACCGATCTCTACCACGATCACGGGCTGTGCGTCGACCTGGTCGACATCGACACCAGGATCCTGAGCGCGCTGCGCATCGACGACCTGGCGACCGCCGAGGTCACCGTTGCCGAGCCCGGGACGCTCACCTTCACCGTCGTCATCCGGCCCAACGCGGACCCCGGCGCGCCGAAGGCCGTCAGCGCCAAGGTCAAGGTGTCGCTACGGCACGACCCTCGCGGCGGCGCGGGCGAGATCCCGGCCGAACTGCGCCCGTACACGGTGGCTCGGCTCGGGGAGCAGGACAAGAGTGTGCAGGTGCCCGACGGCGCCGACCCGCTCGACGTCCTGACCGGCGGCCGCAACGCCTTCGCCTGGAAATGGCGGATTCCCTACTTCTACTGCCACTTCACCGAGCGCATGCAGATGTCCGGATATTTGCGAATTATGGAGGAGGTTGTGGACCTCTTCCTCGCCGACCGCGGTGTGTCGGTCAAACGACTGCTCGACGAGCAGGGATGGATCCCCGCCGTGCCGCACTCCAGGATCACGCTGCTGGACGAGGCGCTGATGGAGGAGGAGCTCTACACGGTCCTGACCGTCGAGGACGTCTTCAAACGGTTGACCTACACCTCGCGGATGGACTGCTACGTGCTCCGCGACGGCCTGCTCGTCCCCACCGCCACCGGCCGGATCACCCACGGATACGCCGAGCTCTCCGGCCGGTCCGAATGGGGCCTGGTGTCCTTCGACGACCGCCTCTCGGCCGCGCTCTCCGGCGCGTCGCGATGACGGACGTCCTGGTCACCGGCGTCGGCGCGGTCACCTGCCAGGGGTACGGTGCCGCGGTGCTGCGGGCGGCGATGGCCGGAGCCCTGCCCCCGGTTCCCGAGCGCATCCCCGACCCGGGGGCGAACCTGCGCCACCCGCTGATGCACCGGGTGCCCGACGCGGCGTTCGGCGACGGGCGGGCCGGCCGGCTGCTGAACTCGGCGGTGAGCGAGGCGCTCAGGGACGCGGGCCTGGAACGGCGCGACTGGCCCATGCGGATCGGCGTGGTCATCGGCTCGTGCATGGGCGAGGCCATGCTGCACGAGAGCGGCAGGAGCCGGGAGCCGGGCACCGGCTGGAACCCGACGTTCAGGCTCGCCTCGGAGGTGGGCGAGCGGCTCGGCGCGTTCGGTGTCAACGTGAGCATCAGCAACGCCTGCGCCGCGGGCGGGTTCGCGCTGAGCGTCGCCGCCGACATGGTCCGCGGCGGCGAGGCGGACGTGGTGATCGCGGGCGGGGTGGACGCCTACTCCAGGGTCGGCTGGGCGTCGTTCGACCGCCTCGGCGCGATCGATCCGGTCCGGTGCCGTCCCTTCGACCGGGACCGCCGGGGGACCGTGCTCGCCGAGGGCGCGGGAATCCTGGTCCTCGAATCGGCCGAGCACGCCTACGGGCGCGGGGCGGCCGTGTACGGCAGGGTGGCCGGGGCCGGCTGGAGCTGCGACGCGCACCACCTCACCGCGCCGGAACCCAGCGGGGAGCAGATCGTCCGCGCGATGCGGGAGGCGCTGGGCGAGTCAGGACGCCTGGGATGCGTCATCCCGCACGGCACCGGCACACGGCTCAACGACCTGGTCGAGAGCCGCGCGCTGCGGACCGTCCTGGGCGAGCGGGCCGACAAGGTCCCCCTGTACAGCATCAAGGCGCTCCTCGGGCACACCGGCGGGGCGGCGGCCGCGCTCGGCGCGGTGGCGGCCGCCCTCATCCTCCGCTCCGGCACGGTGCCGCCGAACGTCGCGATCGGGGAGCAGGACCCGGAGTGCGAGGTGTACCTGCCGGTCGACGGCCCGGTCCGCCTCAGGACGCCGCGGATCATGGTCAACGCGTACGCCTTCGGCGGCAACAACGCCTCCTTCGTCCTGGAGGAGGCGGCATGACCGGGGAGATCAGGAACATCAGGGGCATAGGGGACGTGGGGGACATCGTCGTCACCGGTGTCGGGACGGTCGTGCCCGAGCGTCACGGCCCCTGGTTCGACGTGACCACGGAGCTCGGGCCGCGCGGGTACAAATACCTGCCGCCGGCCTCGCAGTACCTGCTCGCCGCCGCGCGGCGCGCCGTGACCGGCGGAGGCGGCCTCGAACACGTGCCCGCGCACCGGCGCGGCGCGGCGGTCGGCACGAACGGCGCACTGCGCGCCTACTTCGACGACGTCGACCGCGTGGTCACCACGGGACACTCCGACGACCTCAGCCCGGCGGGAGCCCCCTACTTCGCGATCAATGTGCTCAGCGGCCGCCTGGCCAGCGACCACCAGATCAAGGCGTTCAGCCTGACGCTCACCTCGCCGCGGGTGGCCGGGTTCGAGGCCGTCGAGATCGGGTTGAGGGCGCTGGCTGCGGGCCGGGCCGACGTGCTGATCGCCGCCGCCATGGAACACGGCCTGCCGCACCACGCGCCGGGACTGGCGGCCGAGCAGGGAGCGGTGGCCATGACCATGGAACCGCGCGCGCTGGCCGAGGAACGCGGCGCGCCCATCCTCGGATCCTGCTTCGCCAGGACCGCGTTCGCGCCCCCCGCTCTGATGACCACCTCCGCCGGGCGGCGCCAGCTGGCCGCGCAGATCGAGACCGCGGTGTCCCGGCTGGGCACCGGTGACGTCGTGGTCCGCCCGGTCCTCGACGACTCGGCGGTGAGCCGGGCCCTGGCCGGCGTCCTCGCCGCCACCGGCCTGACGGTGCGTCCCGCGCTCACCGCCGACGGCGGCTGCCTCGCCCCCCTTCTGCTGCTCGCCCGGCTGTTCGGCGCGGCCGAGAGGCGGCCCAGCCTGGTGATCACCGCGACCGCCGAGGGCAACTTCGCCTTCGGCGGGATGCGTCCCGTCCATTCGGCCCAGCCAACCGGGAGTCGGCAATGTTGACGTCACTCGACAAGAGCTGGGGCCTGGTCCTCGGCGTCTCCAGTGGAATCGGCCGGGCCTGCGCGCTGGCCATGGCCCAGCAGGGCATGAACATCGTCGGGGTGCACTTCGACACCGCCGCGATGGACGATTCCGTCACCCAGCTGAGGGAGAAGCTGTCCTCCTACGGGGTGCGGGTCCACTTCCACAACGCCAACGCGGCCCGTAAGACCGTGCGGCAGGAGATCGTCGCCGGGCTCGCGGAGCTGACCGACGGCGCCGGGCTGAGAGTCCTGCTGCACTCGCTGGCCTTCGGCACGCTGGTGCGTTACCTGCCCGCCGAGGAGGGCGCGGCCGGGATCAGCGGACCGCAGCTTGAGATGACCATGGACGTGATGGCGAACAGCCTCGTGTACTGGGTCCAGGACCTGGCCGCCGCCGATCTGCTTCCCCCCGGCGCCAAGGTGTTCGCGATGACCAGCGCCGGGGCGGTCCAGCACCTGCCCAGCTACGGCGCGGTTTCGGCGGCCAAGTGCGCGCTGGAGGCGCACGTGCGTCAGCTGGCCTGCGAACTGGCGCCGAGAGGCGTCGCGGTGAACGCGCTGCGCGCCGGCGTCACGCTGACGCCCGCGCTCCGGCGGATCCCGGAACACCACGAGTTCAGCCGGAACAGCGCGCGGAACAACCCGCACCACCGGCTGACCGTCCCGGAGGACGTCGCCGAGGCGGTGGTGTTGCTGTCGAGCACCACCACCTCGTGGATCACCGGCAACACCATCGGCGTTGACGGGGCCGAACTGCTGGCCGCGGGCAGTTCGTGGGCCGGCGGCGAATCCGGGAGCTGAGGAGAGAACATGGATGAGTTGGTCATGTCGGGGTGGTCCGTGGCCTCGCCGTTCGGACTCGGGGCCGGTCCGTTCGCGGCCGGAATCGGCACGGGACGGCAGCCGTCGCCCGTCACGGACGGCGGGCCGTTCGACCGGGCGTATGTCATCCCCGGCTTTGACATTCCCCCCAAACTCGGCGGAAAGAGCACCCGGGGGATGGACCGGGCGACCGGCATCGCGGTGACAGGTGTCGGCATGCTGCTGGAGGAGTACGGCGGCGGGCCCGCCGACCACCCCGAGCGCGTCGGGCTCGTGCTCGGCACCGGGTCGGGGAGCGTCCAGAGCATCGTCGACTTCACCAGGGACTCGATGGTCGGTGAGCGGCCGTACGACGTCGACCCGGCCCGCTTCCCCAACACGGTGATGAACCGTGCCGCCGGGCAGAGCGCCATCTGGTACGGACTGAAGGGGCCGAACGCCACCGTCGCCGGTGGAGCCGTCACCGGCCTGCTCGCCCTCAACTACGCCTCCAGACTGCTGCGGCGGGGCCGATGCGAGACGATCCTGTGCGGCGCGGTCGAGGAGTTCTCCGAACACCGGGGCTGGCTGGCGTGGCACTCCGGTCAGCGGAGTGAGCCGCTGGGCGAGGGCTGCGCGATCTTCCTGCTGGAGTCCCGGGAGAACGCCGTCCGATCCGGGCGGACCCCGCTGGCCACCGTGCTCGGGTCGCGGTTCGCCGCGTTCGGCCACCAGGAGGAGGCGGGGCGGCGGCTGTCGGAGTGCGTCACGGGACTGCTGACGCGTTGCGATCTCGACCCCGCCGACGTGCGCATGGTGGCCACCTCGGAGACGACGGGAACGCTCGGCGAGCAGGAGAGCGCGGGCGTCACCGACGCGATCGGGGGCGCCGCCGTACGGCTGCGCTGCCGGGAGGCACTCGGCGACACGGCCGCCGCGTCCGCGGCGTTCCAGCTCGCCGCCACGCTGGCCGCCGGGCGGGACGAGCCGGCCGGGAGCCTCGCCCTGGTGACGTCCGTTGACTGTGGCGGCGTTGTCGGTTGCACGGCGCTGCGCCTGGAACCCTGCCCGTGACCTGCGGCTCCGGTTCGGTGCCGCCTGATCCCGTGCTTATGAGAGGAACGGAACATGACCGAACAGATCATCACCGCGGTGGACAAGGAAGAGCTGCGCACGCTGATCGCGGCGACGCTCGACGTCGACGTGGCCGAGGTCACCGACGAGGCGCACTTCGTCGAGGATCTCGGGGTGGACTCACTGATGGCGCTGGAGATCACGGTCAACCTGGAGAAGAAGTACCAGGTGAGAATCGACGAATCCGAGGTCGCCGGAGTGACCACCTTGGAGAGCACGTACGCCCTGCTGGGAGAGCTGCTGCGGAAGGCCGCCGGATGAGCCGGCCCGCCGCGCTCACGACATCGGCCGTACGGGTCGGTGCCGATGGGGACACGATCACCGCCACGGTGGTCGTCGATCCGGACGAGCCGATGTTCGCCGGCCACTACCCCGGCTTCCCCGTGTTCCCGGCCGTCGGCATGCTGGAGTTCGTCGACCGCGCCCTGCGCGCGTCGTTCGGCGCGGACCTGACGCTGAGCGAGATCGTGAGCGCCCGCTTCCTCAGCCCGGTGCTTCCAGGGGACGAGCTCACCGTGCGGGCCACGCCACGCGACGGCGACTACACCGTGGTGGTCGGCACCGAGCGCGGCGAGTCCGCCCGGCTCCGGCTGCGGTACCGGGAGGCGGCGTGATCGGGGTAGACGAGATCAAACGGTTCATTCCGCACCGGTACCCGATCCTGCTGCTCGACCGGGTCACCGAGGTCTCACCGGGCCGGAGCCTGACCGCGATCAAGGCGGTCACCTGCAACGAGCCGTACTACCGGCGCGTCGGCGCCGACGCGGGCCCCAGGGGCCACCACTACCCGTCGTTGCTGCTCCTGGAGTCGTGGGCGCAGGCCGCCTCGCTGCTCGTCCTGTGGGAGCAGCCCAACCCGGACGTGCTGTCCGGCAAGGTCGTGCTCGGCGGGGTGATGAAGAACGTGCGCTTCCTGCGCCCCGTACTGCCCGGCGAGGTGCTCTCACACCGGGTGCGCCTGGTCCGCCAGGTCGAGGACAGCTCGATCGTGGAGGGGGAGACCCTGGTCGGCTCCGAGGTGGTGCACGAGGCCGGCGCGGTGGTGTCGCTGCGGCCGGCCGAGGTCCTGCGTCAGGCGGCACCGGTGGGAGGCGCGTCGTGACCGGCCGTCCGGTCGCGCTGGTCACCGGCGGATCGCGGGGCATCGGCAGGGCCGTGGTGACCAGGCTCGCCGCCGACGGCTACGACGTGGCTTTCTGCTACCAGTCCAACGCCGAGGCCGCGGACGAGGTGGCGAAGGAGGCGGTCGAGGCGGGAGCGGGGGTGCTGGCCCGTCAGGTGGACGTGACCGACCGCTCCCAGGTGCGCGCGTTCGTCGGCGACGTCGAGGAGGAGTTCGGCCCGGTGCACGCCGTGGTCACCTCCGCGGGGATCACCAGGGACAGGCCGCTGGCGCTGCTGACGGATGAGGACTGGGACCGGGTGCTCACCGTCAACCTCGGCGGTACGCACAACGTGGTGCGGGCCGCGATCTTCCGGATGATGAAACGCAAGCGGGGCGCGGTCGTCACGCTGTCGTCGGTGGCCGGCGTCGCGGGGAACTCCGGCCAGACCAACTACTCCGCCTCCAAGGCGGGCATCATCGGCTTCACCAAGGCGCTGGCCAAGGAGGTCGGCCGTTACGGGATCACCGCGAACGTGGTGGCGCCCGGATTCGTCGAGACCGACATGACCGCCGGCCTGTCCGAGAAGGTCGTCCAGCAGATGGGCGAACGGATCTCCCTGGCCCGTTTCGGCACGCCCGGCGAGGTCGCCGACCTGGTCTCCTTCCTCGCCTCCGGCCGTGCCGCCTACATCACCGGCCAGGTGATCCGCGTCGACGGAGGCATCGCCCTGTGAGGGGTTCGGGAAGGGAGCGAGGGTGAGGTTCTACTTCAGCCTGCGGAGTCCGTACTCCTGGCTGGCACTGCACGACCTGCTGAACGACTACCCCGACCTGGCCGAACGGCTCGAATGGATTCCGTTCTGGGACCCGGAGGAGTCCATGCTCAGGGAACTGGCCGAGGCCGGTGGCGAGTTCGGCTACGCGACCATGCCCAAGGCCAAGCACCTGTACATCCTGCAGGACGTGCGCAGGCTCGCCCGTGACAGGGGACTGCGGACGCGCTGGCCGCTGGACCGGGAGCCGCGTTGGGAGGTGCCGCACCTGGCCTACCTGGTGGCCGCGGACAAGGGCCGGGGCCGGGAGTTCGTCATGCTGGCCTCGGAGATGCGCTGGGAGCGGGGGCTCGACATCTGCGCCCCCGAGGTGGTCGCGGAGATCGCCACCGCGCTCGACCTGCCGGCCGGCGAACTGGCGGGGGCCGCGGACCGGCTCCCGGTTCGCGAGCAGGCCGTACAGGCGCTGCTGTCCGCCTACCGCGACGGCGTGTTCGGAGTCCCGTTCTTCGTCCGTCGCTACGACAAGTACTGGGGAGTCGACAGGCTGGACGCCTTCGCGGGCTCGCTCGGGCTGCGGCCCGCCGCCTCCCTCAACCCGGCCGAGGAACACGCCGGCGGCTGTGGCTGAACAGTATGGCCGGAGTATAGGGCTCCGGCGGAGCATGCAGGAGAGGTGAGCGGGATGAACGGGGTGACGGGATTCGAGGGCTTCATGGCCCGGCTGGGCGACAACGCCGAGCGCTTTCCCGACCGGCGCGCGCTGGTGTTCTGCCGCGGCGGCGGCGAGGAGGAGGTGCACACGTACCGGAGCCTCGATCTGGCCGCGCGGTCCGTGGGCGCCTGGTTGGCCACGAAGGTCACACCGGGAGAGCGGGTGCTGCTGTCCTACCCCTCCGGCCTGGGCTTCGTCACGGCGTTCCTGGGATGCCTGCACGCGGGCGCGGTCGCCGTACCCGTCCCCGTACCCGACACCTACCGGCGGCAGTACGACCGCGTCACGGCGGTCTGCCGTGACGCGGAACCGGCTCTCGTGCTGACCGACGCCGACCGTGCCGAGGCGGTGTCCGCCTGGATCAGCCACAGCGGGCTGGGCGTCGAGGTCGCCGTCATGGGGCGCGGTGAGCCGGGGCGGCGAGCCGAGCTCTCCCGGGACGCGCTGGCGTTCCTGCAGTACACCTCAGGCTCGACCAGCGAGGCCAAGGGCGTGATGGTCAGGCACGGCGACCTCGTGGACAACATCCTGGTGGGCAGCCGGCTGCTCGACCTCACCGAGGGCCCGCGCTTTTGCAGCTGGCTGCCCGTCTACCACGACATGGGCCTGGTGGCGATGATCCTGCTCCCGCTGTACCTCGGCGGGACCACGGTGCTCATGTCGCCCACCGACTTCCTGCGCCGTCCGTGGGTCTGGCTCGACCTGATCGGCAAGTACGGCGCGGAGGTGAGCGCCGCTCCCAACTTCGCCTACGACCTGTGCGCCCGCCGGGTCACCGACCAGCAGGTGCGCGGCATGGACCTGTCGAGCTGGCGGCACGCGTGCAACGGCGCGGAACCCATCGACGCCGGCACCCTGGCCAGGTTCGCCGACCGCTTCGCGGTGGCCGGTCTGAAACCGGAGGCCCTGACGGCCGGGTACGGCATGGCCGAGGCCACGCTGTTCATCTCCGGCACCGCTTCCGGGCGCCCACCGGTCGTGACCAGGGCCGACCCCGGCGCGCTCGCCCGCGACACGCTGCTGCCCGACGACGCGGGCAGGCCGCTGGTCAGCTGTGGCCGCCCGGGGGTGATGGATGTGCGCATCGTGGATCCGGACACCCACACGGAGCTTCCAGACGGGCGGGTCGGCGAGATCTGGGTCCGCGGTGACGGCGTCGCGTCCGGGTACTGGCGCAAGGAGGAGGAGACGCGGCACTGTTTCGGCGCGACGACCGGATCCGGGGAGAGCGGCTTCCTGCGCACCGGTGACCTGGGCGTGCTCGCCGACGGCGAGCTGTACGTCACCGGCCGGATCAAGGACATGGTCATCGTCAACGGGCGCAACCTCTATCCGCACGACATCGAGCGGGCGGTGGCCGGCCTGGTCCCGGCCATGGAGAACCTGCCGTCCTGCGTGTTCTCCGTCACCGTGCCACACGAGGAGATCGTGATCGTGCAGGAGATCAGGACCCGCGCCGTGACGGAGGAGACGCTGACCCGGCTGGCCGGCGAGATCAGGTCGGCGCTGGGCCGGCGGCTCGGGGTGACGGTGGCCAACGTCTCGTTCGTCCGCCCGGGCACCATCCCCAAGACCACCAGCGGCAAGATCCGGCGGGGTACGGCGCGCGAGCTGTTCGTCTCGGGGAGGCTCGACGCGCGCCACGAGGACCTGTCCGCGGGAGTGATCGGCCACCACCGCGGTGGCGTGTCATGACCTACCGGCCGTTCGCGCTGGCCGAGCGCATCGAGGACGCGCTCGGCGACCCCGCCGACGAGGGGAACGTCTTCTCCGTCTCCCGCTGCCTGGAACTGGACGGGCGCGAGGAGTTCCCCGAGGACATCTGCGCGCACCTGGACAAGCTGGGCCTGCCACGGTTCTACGTGCCCGTCGGACACGGCGGTGACCTGGACACCTACGAGAACCTGCTCCAGGTGATCCGGACGCTGTCCCGGCGCGACTTCACCGTCGCCCTGGCCCACTGCAAGACCTACCTCGGCTCGGTCGCCACCTGGGTCGCGGGCACGCCCGGCCAGGCGGAGGACCTGGCCCGGCGGGTACTGCGCGGCGAGGTGGTCTCCCTGGCGCTCACCGAGCGCGACCACGGCAGCGACGTGCTGGCGGGGCGGGTCTCGGCCACCCCGAGCGGCGCCGGGTACCGGATCGACGGCGAGAAGTGGCTGATCAACAACGCCACCCGCGGCGATCTGGTCTGCGTGCTGGCCAGGACCGGCCCCCGGAGCGAGGCACGCTGCCACAGCCTCTTCCTCGTCGACAAGCACCGTCTGCCCTCCGGCGGCTACCACCACCTGCCCAAGGTCAGGACCCACGGGGTACGGGGCGCCGACATCAGCGGCATCCACTTCACCGGGGCGGAGGTCCCCGCGGACGCGATGATCGGAGAACCGGGCGCCGGGCTGGAGATCCTGCTGAAGGGACTGCAGATCACCCGCACGCTGTGCGGGGGGATGTCGCTGGGGATGGGCGAGCACGCGCTACGTTTCGTCGCCGGTTTCGCCGAGCGGCACCGGATGTTCGGCCGCCCGTTGATCGAGCTGCCGCAGACCGCGCGTGTGCTGGCGGAGTCCTACGCGGACCTGATGGTCGCCGAGGCGGTGACCCTGGTGTCGACGCGGGCGATCCACACGCTGACCGCGGAGCAGAGTGTGATCTCCGCGGTCGTCAAGTACTACGTGCCCACGATCGTCGACCGTGCCGTCAACCGGCTGGCCAAGGTGCTCGGCGCGCGCGCCCTGCTGACCGACGGACCCTTCCAGAAGCTTCAGCGGGACCACCGGATCGTCGGCATCTTCGACGGCAACACGCTCGTCAACCTCAACGCGGTGGTCAACCAGTTCTCCGGCCTGGTGCGGGGATACCGGCGGGAACGGGTCGACCACGACGGCCTGGACGTCGCGGCCGGGCTCGACCTGGCGGTGCCCGCGTTCGAGCCGGACAGGCTGAGCCTGCTGTCTCGCGGCGGCTGCAGCCTGGTGCAGGACCTGCCCGCGCGCACCGGCGCCGCGATGGACGCGGCCCCGGAACACCTGGGCAGGCTGCGCCGCTACGCGGACGGGCTGCACGCCGAGCTCGCCCGCTGCCGTCCGGTCGCCCGGGACGTCCCGCCGGAGATGTTCGACCTGGCCAGGAGATACGCGGCGGGTTACGCCGCGGCGGCCTGCCTGCGGATGTGGGCCGACAACGGCCTGGACACGCTGTGGCTGCGGGTGTGCCTGGCCCGCGTGCTGGGCGGGAGGGACGAGGCCGCGGACCGGCTGCTGCCCGTCCTGCGGGAACGGCTCGACGACAGGCGGCCGCTCTCGCTGCTGGCGTACCGATCGACTCATTAGGAGCTGCCATCTATGTCGCCTGACACCATTCGCATGTGGTTACGCGAGCGCGTCGCCTTCTACGTGGAGCGCGATCCCGAGGAGATCGACCCCGATGTCGAGCTCGTCGAGATCGGGCTCGACTCGGTCTTCGCGATGAGCCTCAGCGGTGACATCGAGGACGAGTTCGGGGTCTTCGTCGAGCCGACGGTCGCCTGGGACCATCCCACGGTCAACGCGCTGACCGGTTACCTGCACGATGTGGTCGTGACCATCTGATGGACGGCCTCCGCGAGCTTTCGGTCGGCCAGCAGGCGATGTGGTTCCTGCAGCGGCTCGCCCCCGGCAGCACCGCCTACACGATGATGGTGGCGGTCCGCGTCCGCGGCCCGCTGGACGTGGCGCGCCTGCGCCGTGCGACGGACGCCGTCGTGGCCAGGCACGAGATGCTTCGCTCGGTGTTCGCCGAGGTCGACGGGGTGCCGTACCGGGAGGTCGCGGACCTGCCGTCGCCGCTGGCGGTGATCGACGTGGGCCCGGTGGAGGAGGAGGTGCTCCACGAGCGGGTGACGCGGGCCGGCAAGGCCCCGTTCGACCTGGGCCGGACCGGGGCCTTCCGCGTCACGCTGGTGCGCCGGACCCCGGACGACGCCGTGCTGATACTCGTGGCGCACCACATCGTGAGCGACGCGATGTCCCAGTGGCTGGTCCTGCGTGACCTGCTGTGGGCCTACGAGGAAGGGGACGACCCCGGCTGGCCGGAGCTCACCCGCACGTTCGACGACTACGTGCGCGCCGAACAGGACCTGCTGGCCTCTCCCAGAAGACCGCGTCTGGAGCGTCACTGGCGTGAGGTGTGCGCAGGGGCGACCGCGGCGAGGCTGCCCACCGACCGCCCGCGCCCGGCCAGGCCGTCGTTGCGGGGGGCGGCGACCGTCGTGTCGTTCTCCGAACGGACGGGCGCGCGGCTGATCGAGGACTCGCGCGCGGCGGGGGTCACGCCGTTCGCCACGGTGTTCGCGGCGCTGCAGGCGGTGCTCCACCGGTACGTCGGAACCGGCGACTTCCTCGTCGGCTGCCCCGCCAGCACACGTTTCGGCGGCGGCATGCGCAACGTGGTCGGTTACTTCGCCAACACGCTCCCGATCCGGGCGAACCTCACCCCGGAGACGACGTTCGGCCAGGCGGCGGTCGCGGCGCACCAGGGGATGGTCCGCGCCATGGCGAACGCCGCGCTGCCCTCCGCACTCATCGGCGACCTGTCGCCGAACCGGGCGCCGCTGTTCCACGTCGCGGTCAACCTGCTGTCGATGGACGCGATGGACCCCGCGCTCCCGCTGGCCGTCGACGGTTCGGTCGAGGGGCCGGAGACGACCTTCCGCGGTCTGCGGCTGGCCGCCTACGACGTATCCCAGATGGAAGGTCAGTTCGATCTGACGGTGGATGTTCGTAAGGCGGCCTCCGTTTTCACGGCGGTCGTCAAATACGACACCGACCTGTTCGACGCCCCGACGGTCGAACGATTCGCCGCGCACTTCCGCCGGGCGGTGGAATCAAACGTTCCAAACCTTCCCGTCGGCCGTCTCTCGCTGGTGGACGAAAGTGAGGCGCGGCTTCTGCTCGCGCTGGGCACGGCATAAGACCCCCCGGAGGCAGGCCGTCATTAATGAATTCAACTGCCTCCCCGGCCTGGTGGCGGCCGGGTGGACGATCGGTGGACTTTAACGGATGCCCATTTCCAGTCACGCTGCACAATGGTAATATAAGGGCCCTGACTTATTACCGGAATATAGTTCGGGAAAATCTGAGCCCGGCTCATATGTGATTGCGTTAAGTTTCGGAAACATGTGTCTGCTTGACGTTTGACTTCGGCGTCCAAGATTCCAGGTCATGACCGAAATATATTACCTGCTGGTATGTCTGGAAGGTAGCCGGAGGAGTCCGCGTGCGAAATGAATCGATTTTCGACGCCATCGTGGAGCAGGTGGAAGAAAGGCCCTGTCAGAACGCCGTTGTCCTGGAGGACGGAGACGGCCGCGAGCACCACATCGGCTACCTCGAACTGCATCTGCTGGCCACGTCACTGGCGGCCTGGTTACAGAGCGTGTGCCGGCCCGGGGACCGGGTCCTGCTGTGCTATCCGACGGGGATCGAGTTCACCAGGAGCCTGCTGGCGTGCCTCTACGCGGACGTCGTCCCCGTGCCCGTACCGCTTCCCGGCCGGACCGACCACCACCTCAGCACGATCACCGGGATCGCGCTCGACGCCGAGGCGTGCCTGGTCCTGACCGACGCCGCGCACTCCGACGAGGTGTACGTCTGGCTGACCCACGACGATCTCGGCATCCACGAGTGCGTCGCCACCGACGTCATCGAGTTCGAGGACGCCTCGGACTGGGTGGAGCCGCTCAGGAAGGGCGAGGACCAGGCGCTGCTGCAGTACACCGTCGGCCCCGGAGGCGGCCCGATCGGCATCACGGTCTCGCACGCCAACGTCCTGCACAACTGCGCCCTGATCGCCGCGGCCTACGGGCTCGGCTCCGGTGTGCGCTCCGGCGGCTGGCTGCCCCTGCACCACTCGATGGGCCTGATCGCCCTGCTCCTGGCACCGCTGATCAGCGGCGGCACCGCGGTGCTGATGCCCCCCGAGACCTTCTGCGCCGACCCGATCAGGTGGTTGCGGCTGATCGACCGGCACGATGTGAGGTTCAGCGTCTCACCCACCTTCGGCTACGGACTGTGCGTCAGCGAGATCACCGACGACCAGCTCGCGGGACTGGACCTGTCACGGTGGCGGCACGCGCTGCTGGTGGAGATGACGGGCGCCTCCCCGGCTGAGGCGCGCACCGTCGAGCTCTTCGCCGAGCGCCTGCGCACCGCGGGCCTGCGTGCCGAGGCGCTGCGAACCTCGTACGGCCTGGCGGAGGCCACCCTGCTGACCGCCGTCGGCGCCCCCGGAGGGGCGGTCGAGGCCAGGTGCTTCGACTCCCGGGCGCTCGACAGGAATCTCCTCATCCCCACCTCGGACGCGCAGGGACCGCGGCTGCTGGGCCTCGGCGTGGTCCCCGAGCCCGACCTGCGGATCGTCGACCCGGTCACCGCCGGCGCGCTTCCCGAAGGCAGGATCGGCGAGATCTGGGTGCGCGGGCCGCGCGTCGTGCCAGGTTACTGGCGCAAAGAACGTCTCACCGGGGAACGGTTCGACCAGGTCACCGCGGACGGGGAGAAAGGCTTCGTGCGGAGCGGGAACCTGGGGGCGATCGTCCGCGGCGAGCTGTACGTGACGGGGCTGATGCGGGATGTGTCGAGGTACGGCGGCCGCTACCTCGACCTCGGCAGGGTGGAGCGCGCGATCGTCGGCGGCGGCTCCATCGTGGCCTGCAGCGCCTTCCCGGCGCCGGCGGACCGCGACGAGATCATCGTGGTCGCGCAACCGGCCCGCGCGGAGACGGACGAGGGCTCGTCGCCACTGATCCGCGAGGTGCGGGACATTCTGGCGCTGCGTTTCGGTGTCCACCGCACAAAGGTGGTGCTCGTCAAACCGGGGCAGGTGCAGGTGATGCCGGACGGGGAGGTCAACCGGCAGCTGACGAGGGAGCTGTTCGTCGCCAACGCGCTGGACATCGTCTACGCCGATGTCGCCAGGGAGTTCTTCTTCGAGGAGGTCGCGGCCCTTCCCGGGACCCGCGAGGCGGAGGGCTCGGCTCTGACCTGACCGCGCGGACGGCTCCGGACAACCGGACAGCCGGCGAGCGGGGTCAGGAGGGCCGACGGGCCGAGGCGCCGTCGCCCGCCGCCGGAGGGCGGCCGATCCATCCGCCGCCCTCCGTGGCGGGGCGTCACCGGCGCTCCAGATTGGTCATGCGGGTGGCGATCCGGTCGGCGGCGGGATCGCGCATCACGTCGACCACTCGCCCGTCGGCCAGGAACATCACGACGTCGGCGTAGGAGGCGGCGACGGGGTCGTGCGTCACCATGATCACCGTGCGGTGGTGCTGGTCCACCACGCCACGCAGCAGTTCGAGCACCTCCCGGCCGCTGCTGGTGTCCAGCGCGCCGGTGGGTTCGTCGGCGAACAGCACGTCGGGCTTGGTGATCAGCGCGCGGGCGATCGCGACCCGTTGCTGCTGGCCGCCGGACAACTCCCCGGGCCGGTGCGCGGCGCGCTCGGCGAGTCCGACCGAGGTCAGGGCCCAGTCGACCTCCGCGTCGCTGGGGGTGCGCCCGCCGAGCAGCAGCGGAAGCCGTACGTTCTGCGCCGCGGTCAGCGCGCTGATCAGGTTGAAGGCCTGGAACACGAAGCCGATCCGCTCCCTGCGCAGCAGGGTGAGCTGGTCCTCGTTCAGCGTGGCCAGATCGACGTCGGTGAGCATGACCTGCCCCGAGTCCGGCCGGTCCAGTCCCGCGGCGCACTGCAGCAGCGTGGACTTACCCGACCCCGACGGGCCCATCACGGCGGTGAAACTGCCGGCGGGGAAGGAGAAGCTCAGATCGGCCAGCGCGGTCACCCGGGCCGCGCCGGAACCGTACACCTTGGTCACGGACCGCAGATCGACGGCCAGATCCATGGCAATCACCTTTCTCGTGGTCACTCGGCTGCCACGGCGCGGCCGATGGCGGAGGTTTTCAGGGTCGCCCTGGCCGTCAGGGTGGTGGCGGCCACCGCGAGCAGGGCGCTGGTGGCGGTGAGCGCACCCACCGGCGCCCACGGGATCGCCAGCGAGGCGGCGGGCTCCAGCTGGGTCAGCGCGCTGAGCAGCCCGGCGAAGTTGAGGGAGGAGGCCGCCACGGCCAGTACCGTCCCGACCGCCACCACCAGGACCGACTCGGCCAGCAGCGAGAGCACCGCCTGCCGCGAGGTGGCCCCGGCCAGGCGCAGCATGACCAGATCCCGTCTACGGCCGGACGCCGCCATCACCATCGTGTTGACGATCGAGATGCAGCTGTAGACCACGGAGATGCCGAGCGTCACCATCATGCCGATCACGCTGGTGCCCTGGTCGCTGTTCCGGGAGACGGCGACCCATTCGGCCCTGGTCAGCACCTGTACGCCCTGCCCGGCGGTCTTCTCGCGCAACGGTCCGGCTCCACCGGGGGAGGTCTTCACGTAGGCCACCTCCGGCGTGCTCCGTCCGGCGTGGGAGGCGTCCAGGTAGAAGTCGGCGCCGCCGATCCCGCTCCTCAGCACCGCGGCGACCTTCAGCCGGACCGGCTTCCCGCCGGCCGGCGTGATCTCGACGCGCTGGCCGACGCGGCGCTCCCAGTCCTCGGTCACCACGATGGTGTCCTGGCCCAGGTCCTTCAGCGATCCGGCGACCACCGGGAGGTCCGTCGTCGCGGCGAGCATGGCGGGAGCGGTGGCGTAGCCCGACAACTCCTCGACGGTGCCGAACTCGTCGGCCGCGCTGACGGTCACCGGCGTGAGCGCGGCGATCTGGGCACCCGCGACGGAGCGTGCCCGCTCCAGCGCCTCCGGGCGGATACCGGTGGAGCCGTCGGGAACGAGCACGTGGTCGGCGCGGAGCTGGGCGGCCGTCTCGGCCGACCGGGCCTGGCCGATCGTCTCAAGCGCGCCGAGCAGGGTGATCGACAGCCCGACGGTGAGGAGGATCGGGATGGCCGTCGCGGCCGTGCGCCGGACCATGGTGAGGGCGTTCTCCCGCACCAGGAGGCCGACCGCGCTGCCGCCGCGAGCCCACGGCCAGGTCAGCAGCCGGATCACCGGAGGGATGAGGGCAGGGGCCAGCAGGGCGGCCGCCGCGATCGGCATCAGCAGCACCCAGAGGTACACCACGGGAACACCGGATATGCCCGGCATGGCGACCGTGATGACGGCCATCCCCAGGATCGCGATGGCCAGGAAGCCCAGGCCGAACAGCGTGCGCGGCGAGCGGAGGCCGCGTGAGAGCGGCGTGTCCATGGCGGACTCGCGCAGAGTCTCGGTCGGCCGTACGGTGGCCGCGCGGCGGGAGGCGGCCGAGACGCCCAGCGTCGCGACCCCGAGACCCATCAGGCACGAGAGCAGGAGCGGCACGGGCGAGACGGCGACCTGGAACCAGGACGGCGCGATGTCCCCCGCCACCAGCGTGGCGGCCAGCGCCGGGGCACCGGCCAGGCTGAGCAGGCAGCCGACGACGCAGGCGACCGTGCCGAGCAGCAGCGCCTCGGCCAGGATCATCCGGCGAACCTGGCGCGGGGTGGCCCCGACCAGGCGTAGCAGGGCCAGCTCGCGCGTGCGCTGGATCACCGCGAAGGCGAACGTGGAGGCCACCACGAAGACGGTGACGAACCCCGCCACGCCCGCCGAGACGCTCAGGAGCACCACGGTCCCCGTCAGGACGGCGCGCGCCCGCTCGTAATTCGCGAGGGCGGAACTCATCACCAACGCGATGGTGGCGATGATCCCGACGCCGAGAGAAAGCGAGAGAAAGGTTCCCGAGAATGTGATCCATCGTGCACGAAGCGTGCTCAGTGCGACGCTTATCACTCGCGAACCTCCATTGTCGACGCCAGGGGGTGGCGGATCCGTCAGGTAATGATTCTGGATCGTGCACCACTGCCGGCGTATATGCGCCGCACGTCGCGAATCAGATTGAGTCTCTTGAGCCAGCGATCGTTTCCATCGTATCTGGCGGAGAACGGCTCGCGGCCGTGAACGATCCGGTAGTTGTCGACGAATATCGCCTCCCCCGGTCGCAGCACGATTCTCTCCACCGCCTCGCAGAGCAGGCCGTGCATCACCGTGATCGCCTCCGCCGCCCGCCCGGCCTCCTGGTCGGCCGTCATGAAGTCCCTGTCGAAGCGCAGGTAGGAACGCTCGGCCGGACCGAAGACCACCGGGCCTACGGTGCTGCGGCGGCCGGTGAGCCCGTCGCCGTCGACCACGTTGAGGATCTCCCCGGTGTGGGAGTCGTCCGGATAGAACCTGAAGGACTCCTCGGACAGCGCCTCGCGCAGCTCACCGGGGAAGTCCAGCGCGTCGAACCGGGTGATGGTGGTGCCCACCTCGTCGGGGTTGCGCAGGCAGAACAGCGACACGTAGTCGCAGCGGAAGGGGTGGAAGACGTCCTCGGTGTGCAGCGTCAGGGGCTCCGTGCTGCTGGCGCTGGTCAGCGACCGCTCCATGCCCGGAGTGGGGACCACGTCGTGCACCAGGCGCCCGTCCTGCTGGTTGGCCCAGCCGAACGGCTCGCCGAGCACGGCTCCGACCAGCAGCAGCACGAGCTCCTCCCGCCGCCCCGCGCCGTTCTTGGCGGCCATGTCCCAGCCCGCCGGGGTCGGCGCGAGAGCGGGGTCGACCGGCAGGCCGGACACGAGCGCCACGTCCGCCTCCGCCGCGCGCACGTCGGCCAGGAACCGGCGCAGCCGCAGCGGCAGGCCGTGCGCGACGGAGCCCGCCTGCTCGGCGAACCGCAGGGGGTCCCACGACGTCCAGTCCGCCAGCACGTCGTCGACGAGCCTGTCGACCTGCGCCCGTTCCTGCGCCGTCAAAAGGAAATTCTCCACGCTGGTCCTCCCGATGGGTCGCCGTATGGCCGCGCCCGGGCTGTTGCCTTTCAACGGGCGATATGCGAGTGAATGCTGCCTGCGGGAGGATCCGATTTCAATGTTTCCGCTGAATATAGAAGAACTATAGTCGCGCACGGAACGCTCGTCGGTGGAATCGGCCGCCGTGCCGGTGTCCGGTGCTCCATTTCCGGGCGGACGGCACTGATTCTCCGTGACCCCTGTATTCCGGTGGAGGAGAGCGACATGAGCACGGAAGCGTCGGACTTCAGCGCGCGACGGGACGAGCTCATCCGGTTGCGTCTGGCCGAGAAGAAGGGGACGTGGGGAGGCCGCATCCCCCGGGCCGACCGAGAGGGGCCGATCGGGCTCTCCTCCGGGCAGCAGCAGATGTGGTTCCTCAACCGCCTCGACCCGGGCAGCCCGGAGTACCTGGTTCCGCTGGCGTTGCGGCTGCGCGGCCGGCTCGACCACGGCTCGCTGGAGCGTGCCTGGCGGGAGGTCATCGCCAGGCACGAGAGCCTGCGTACCCGTTACGTGCTCGTCGGGGAGGACCCGACCCAGGTGATCGACGAGCCGTACGCCGTGCGCCTGCCCGTCGACGACCTGCACGCCGTGGACGGGGAGGGGATGCTGGATGCCGTCGGGGCCGTGGTGGCGACCTCGTTCGACCTGGCCGCGGAGTGGCCCGCGCGGGCCCGCCTGCTCCGGCTGGCCGACGACGACCACGTGCTCGTCCTGGTGTTCCACCACATCGCCTGTGACGCGTGGTCCCTCGCCGTCGTCGTCGGGGAACTGGCCGAGCTCTACAGCGCCTTCACCGAGGGGTCGCCCTCCCCGCTCGCACCGCTTGAGACGCAGTACGCCGACTACGCCGCCTGGGAGAGCGGTCGCTCCTTCGACCGTTCGCTCGCCTACTGGCGCGAGCGGCTCGCCGACCTGCGTCCGCTCGACCTGCCCACCGACCGCCCCCGGCCCGCCACCAGGGTCTGGACCGGCGACGTCGACACGTTCGAGATTCCGGCCCCGCTCGCCGAGCGGCTGCGGGAGGTGGCCCGGCGGCACGGCTCGACTCTCTTCACCGTGCTGCTGACCGCCTTCAAGCTGCTGCTGTCGCGTCACACCGGCCTGAACGACATCCCCGTCGGCACCATGGTCTCCGGCCGGACCCGGCCCGAGCTGCAGGGGCTCGTCGGATACTGCATCAACAGCCTCGTCGTGCGCTCCCGCTGGGAGGGGGACCCGGCCTTCGCCGACCTGCTCGCCCAGGTCAGGAACACGGTGCTGGAGGCGTTCGACCACCAGGACGTGCCCTTCGCCCAGCTGGTGGACGAACTGCAGCCGGAGCGCGACCTGTCCCGCACGCCGCTGTTCCAGGTCGCCTTCACCTTCGAGCCGGCCTCGGACGGACCGGCCTGGACCGGGCTTGAGGTCGCCCCGCTGCCCGGCCGCTCCCGTGTGTCGCGCTTCGACCTCACCCTCCTCGTCAAGGAGGCGCCGGACGGCTCGCTGAGCGCGACGATCGAGTACGTGCCCGACCTGTTCGACCGGGCCCGGGTGACCCGGATGGGTGGCCACCTCCTCCGCCTGCTCGACGGCGTGGCCGACGACCCAGGTGCGCGGGTCTCACACCTGGAACTGCTCGGCGCCGACGAACTCGCCGTGGTGCTGCCCACCGCTGAGGTGGGGGGTGTTTCGCGGTGTGTGCATGAGGTGTTTGAGGAGCGGGTGGTGGTGTGTCCGGATGCGGTGGCGGTGGTGTGTGGTGA
>NZ_JBITMT010000028.1:0-77600 GCF_044466505.1 Streptosporangium sp. NPDC049376
TGGGGATCGGTGGAGTCGGCGGTGACGACGTGCGGGATCCGCCCGGCGAGACTCTGCACGACCTTGGGCCGGTGGTCGATCGCCAGCACCTCCGTACCCTGGCGGACGAGCTCAAGGGCGAGCGAGGTGCCGAACCTGCCCAGCCCGATCACCACCACCGGGTCGTCTCTCCTGTCAGCCAACGATGACCTGCTCCTCGGGGAGTTCGTAGCGGCGGGTACGTTCCTTCAGGGCGAGCGCGGAACCGAGGGTGAGAGGCCCGAGCCGGCCCGTGAACATCAGCAGCACGAGCAGCAGATGGCCGGCGGGCGTGACGTCGGCCGTGATTCCGGTGGACAGACCGGCGGTGCCGAAGGCCGAGATGACCTCGAACAGCACCCGGTCCAGGCTGTGCGGGGTCAGCACGAGCAGCGTGTAGGTGGAGACGGCGATCAGGCAGAGGCCGAGCACGACGAGCGAGACCGCCTGCCGCTGCGCTGACTCGGGCAGACGGCGATGGCCGATGTTCACCCGGCTCTCACCTCGCATCTCGGCCCAGACGACGAACGCCAGCAGTCCGAAGGTCGTGACCTTGATGCCGCCCGCGGTCCCGGCGCTGCCGCCGCCGATGAGCATCAGCGAGTCGGTGACCAGCCAGCTGGAGGGATACATCTGCGCGATGTCCAGGCTGTTGAAGCCCGCTGTGCGCGGCATCACCGCGGCGAAGAACCCGGCCAGCACCTTGGCGGGACCGCTGAGCGGCCCCAGTGTCGCCGGGTTGGACCACTCGGTGACGGTGAGGGCCACGGTGCCCGCCGCCAGCAGAACCGCGGTGACCGTCAGGGTGATGCGGGTCAGCAGCGACCAGCGGTCGGGACGGCGCCACGAGCGCAGCAGTTCGAACACCACCGGAAACCCGAGCCCGCCCACGATCACCGCCGCCGCGATCGTCAGGCACACCCACGGGTCCGCCACGAACCGGGTGAGGTTGTCCGGCCACAGGGCGAACCCGGCGTTGTTGAACGCCGAGACCGCGTGGAAGATCCCGAGGTAGAGCGCGCGGCCGAACGACTCCCCGTATCCGGTCGCGAACCGCGCCGTGAGGACGATCGCGGCGAGCGACTCACAGGCGAGGCTGAACAGTACGACGTCGCGCACCACCCGCCGTACGTCCGCCATGTTGAGCGCCTTGGTCTCGGCCTGGGCGAACAGGCGGGCCCGCAGCCCGATCCGCCCGGTGATGAGAACGGTGAACAGGGTGGCCAGGGTCATGATGCCCAGGCCGCCCACCTGGATCAGCACGGCGATGACGACCTCGCCGAACACCGACCAGTGCGAGACCGTGTCAACGACCGTCAGGCCGGTGACGCACACGGCGGAGGTCGCGGTGAACAGCGCGGTGAGCCAGCCGGCGGACTCCCCGGAGGCGGTGGCGAACGGAAGCGCGAGCAGGGCGGTACCCACCAGCACCGCGCTCCCGAAACCGGTCACGACCACCTGAGCCGGATGCCGGAGACGATCCAGCACCGCCGGCACCCGCCCGCGCCCTCTCACGAGGCGGACTCCCCCCGTACCCGGTCGCGCAGTCGCCGGGCGGCGCCGTACCAGGCGGGAACGTCGCGTTCCTCGTCGAACCAGCGCGCGACCACCACGTCGGTGGACGAATGCAGCAGGATCGACAGCACGATCGTCACCGCGACCAGCTGGAAGACCTCCTGTGCCGCGACGATCCCGGAGCCGAGCACGATCAGGCCGTAGACCACCGAGGCGAACCCCTTGGGTCCGAACCACGCCACCGCGGCCTGTTCCCGCAGCGTCAGCCGTGCCCCCAGGAAGGAGATCCAGATGGCCACCGGCCTGGCCAGTACCAGCGCCAGGATCGCGAACAGCCAGCCGCGCCAGCCGACCGAACCCAGTAGCGGCCAGCTGATCAGCGCGCCGAACACCAGCAGCGCCGCCAGCTTGAACACCTCCGCGATCAGCTCACCGAAGTGCTCGAACGACTCACGCTGCCGCTCGCCGAAGGTGGCCACCGTGATGCCCGCGCAGAACGCGGCCAGGAACAGGTTGCCGTGCGTCGCCTTGCCCAGCGCCAGCACCAGCAGGCCGATGGCCAGGGCGTTGAGGGGCTCGTACGCGGTGGAGGCGGAGAACCACCGGGTCTGTTCCAGCCTGATGGCCAGCCACGGGACGACGACCCCGATCAGCACCCCGACGCCGAGCTCCAGCCCCAGTTCTCCCAGGTGCAGGTCCTTCGACCCGGCGGCGACCGCCAGGAACAACATCACGAACGGCAACGCCAGCCCGTCGTTGACGCCGGACTCGACGTTGAGCAGTTGCCGCAGCCGGGGCGGCACCTTGTCGTTGCCGACCAGCGCGGCGGCGAAGACCGGGTCGGTGGGGGCAAGGATCGCGCCGATCAGCAGTGACTCGGTCCAGCCCAAGCCGATCAGGTAGTGCGCGCCCACGGCGGTGACCACCAGCGTCAGCGGCAGTCCCCAGCCCAGCGCCCGGCCTGGCAGCTTCCAGGCGCCGCTCAGGTCCTTCCAGCCGACCCGCATGCCGTCGGTGAACAGCACCGTGAACAGCGCCAGCTCGGCCAGCGTGCCGACGAGCTCGTCGCCGGGTCTCAGGGAGATCACCCCGAGCACGCCGTCGCCCAGCACGAACCCGCCGACCAGGAACAACGCCGCCGTCGACAGGATCGTCCGGCGGGCCAGGCTGGACAGCAGCACCGCCAGCAGCAGCAGACCCGCGAACGAGATCAGGAGTGTGTCCATCAGCGTTCCGCCGATCGGAGTCCGGCAAAACACCTGGTGTTCATCGGCTGCCGCATGGCCCGTGCCTCCGCCTGTGCCCAAAGGGATACGTCCTCGCCGACCAGACTTCCCGGCACACCGTGCCCAACCGTAACAGCAGCCACGAACCTCCAAGCCACGGGTACGGCGTCGCGACGGGTGGGCTCCCGAAGGCCGAGGTGAAGCGGCCTCACCAGGCCCAGGACGGGTCGCCGGTGGCGTCGCCGGACACCTCCCACAGCCGCTCGCGGGCGTCGGCGTCGTAGGCGAAGGCGGGGGCGTCGACCGGCCGAAGGTTCTCGTCCAGGTAGACGCCGCGCAGCGCCGCTCTGCCCCGCGCCGCGGGGTCGGCGTGCTCCTGCCAGGTGGTGGTGCGGGTGGCCAGGGTCGCGTAGGTCTCACCCAGCCGTTCCGCCGGGACCGCGAACCGGTTCTTGGGTGCGTACAGCGCGCGCAGGGCCCAGGGCAGGGCCGCGATGCGGCCGGCATCGAGCCGTACGGCGGGCACGCGGACGCAGGCGACGTCCAGAACGCCGCGGGTGCGCAGGGCCAGCGTGTAACCGGTCATGATCTGGGCCAGCTTGGCGTGGTAGTACGCCTTGGTCGGGGTGTACCAGGCGGGATCGTCGAGGTGGTCGAAGCGGATGGCGATACGCGGCATGGTGACCAGTCCCTTGCTCGCGACGTTGATCACCCGGGGGCGGGGGGCGGCGGCCAGCAGCGGGCTCAGGAGCGCGGTGAGCAGGAAGGGCCCCAGATGATTGGTCGCCCAGAACAGCTCGTGGCCGGATGCGGTGAAGGCCGGTCGGCGCATCGTCTGGTCGAACACCGCGGCGTTGTTGATCAGGACGTCGAGACGGTCGTTCTCACGGGAGATCCGGTCGGCCGCCGCGCCGATGGAGACCGGATCGGAGAGGTCGGCCACGACGAGGGTGGCGGGGTGGGCCGCGGAGGCGTTGATCGTCTCCAGGGCGGTCCGGCCGCGGTGCGGGTCGCGGCACAGGGCCAGGACACGGTGTCCCTGCGTGGCCAGTCGGCGTGCGGCTCGCAGGCCGATTCCGGCGTTGGCTCCCGTGACGGCGATCGTGAGTGGTTCAGGGTGAGGCATACAAAAGTCCTCTTTGTTCGGAACGTTCCGAACAGCATAGAATGATCGTATGGGGACCGTCGAGGAGTTCGTGGAGAGCGCCGGGCTGTACTTCGAACGGCTGGGACTCAGCCGCACGTCCGGCCGCGTGATCGGGTGCCTGCTGGCCGACACCGGTGAGGGCCTCGACGCCCCGGGGCTGTGCGAGCGACTCGGCGTCGCCAAGAGCAGCATGAGCGTGGCCCTGCGTCAGCTGGAACACGGCGGGCTCATCGAGCGCTACCGCCCACCGCGAGCACGGCGGGACCACCACCGGCTGACCGAGGACGTCTTCGGACGCGCGTTCCGGGCGAAGATGACCGAGTTCACCGCCTTCGCCGAACTGGCCGAGCAAGGGCTCGGCGCGGTGGGCGGCCATCCCGCGGCCCGTGCCCGGCTGGAACTCATGCGCGACATGTACGCGTTCATGGCACGGGAGTTCCCCAGGCTTCTCGACCGCTGGGAGGCGGAGAGAGCCGGTGTCGCCCGCCCGACGGTTCCGCCGCGGCCGACCCGCTGCGGTGATCCGCCGTCCCCAGCCGGATGATCGGAGGCGCCCGAACGGTGGAAACCCCTGCTCTCGGGCAAGGGCTCGCTTGAGGGCGGGCGGCCAAGGGTCGAAAGGAGGGCGCGCCCCGCACAGGTGGCCGGGGCGCGCCCGTCAGGGATCAGGGGATGTACTTGAGGAAGTAATAGCCCGCCTGGCGGTATCGGTCGCCGGAGTCCCACCGGCAGCCTCCGAGCCCGGTGAAGTCGCCGTTCTCGGCGGCGTCCCTGTACCCGGCCCAGCAAGCTTCCGAGGTCTCGTAGCGGCTGGACCAGTACCAGTTCGGCGGCAGCGGAGCGAAGGCGGAGAAGGCACGGCTCTCGGCTGAGGCTCCGGTCTGGTAGCCGACGGACGCGGACGCGGACCCGGCGCCGACCAGAACGGCTGTGCCCAGTGCCGCCGCGAGTAGCGCGGCAGGTAATCGGCGGATCTTCATGGCGGCTCCTCGGTTGGGTGGAAAGGCACCTTCAGAGGACCACCGATCGATGAGGGTGGGGAGTTCACAGCTTTCCATATTCCGGACACATGGTCCGGATAGCGGGACCGGTTTGTGCTGGGCCGAGGGTCACGGGAGGTACACGTCGAAGTACCAGCCCGCCGGCCAGCCCTGGCCGCCGTCGTAGTGGTAGCAGCCGCTCGCCGAGGTGTGGTCGCCGCGGTCGGCGCCCTCCCGCCGGGTCGTCCAGCAGGCGTCCTGGGAGGGAAAGGGGCCCTGGCGGTACCAGTCCGGTGGCAGGGACGCAGAGGAACGGGCCTCGGCGGTGGACGTTGTGACGGTGTCGGCGGCAGTCGCCGACGCGGCACCGGGCAGAGCGCCGACTCCGAAGGCGAGCGCGAGCGCTGCCACGGCATGCAGCGTGTGGATTTTCACCAAAGGGCTCCTCTGTGAGGCGGGGTGATCACCTCAAGATGACCATCAAATGCCGGAGCCGAGGAGCTAACGCTTTCTCATATTTCGGTCACATGGTGCCGCTCTGCGACCCCCGCCGCCTCAAGCGGGGCCGTGAGCTCTTCATCACACGTTCGATACAGAACACAGGACTCAGAACAGGGCCTGGTTCCTCACCGATCCGATGCCCGACTGCTCTGCCGGGGAGAGGATTTCGGCCCTACAGCCCACTGCCTGCGGTAAGACAATCGCCAGGTGACATCGACCATAGGGGCCGAGGGCCTGAGCAGTGAGCAGGCCGAACGGCTCTTGGCCGCCAACGGCCCCAACCGGGTGGCGGCCGGACAGGGGCACCGAGGGCTGCGCCTGCTGGCGGCCCAGTTCACCAGCCCGATCGTGCTGATCCTGATCGCGGCGACGGTGCTGTCGATGGTGCTGGGTGACCTCGCCGACGGGCTCATCATCATGGTGATCGTCGCGGCCAGCGGCGCGCTGGGCTTTTGGCAGGAACGCTCAGCCGGCAACGCGGTCCAGGCGCTGCTGCATCAGATCCGTCTCCACACCGAGGTGATCAGGGACGGCAGGGAGCAGTCCGTCCCCACCGAGGAGATCGTGGCCGGGGACCTGGTAGTGCTGCGTGCCGGGGACATCGTGCCGGCCGACTGCACCGTACGTGATTCACACAGCCTGCTGGTGAACGAGGCGGCGCTGACCGGCGAGTCCTTCCCTGCGGACAAGACGGACGGGGCGACGCTGTACGCCGGAACCCATGTGGCCAGCGGCAGCGGCCTGGCACACGTCGAGCGCACCGGCCGGGACACCGAACTGGCCGCGGTCAGCGCGCGGCTGACGGACCGCCAGGTGGCCACCGGGTTCGAGCGCGGCATGACCGCGTTCGGCATGTTGCTGGTGCGGGCGATGACCGTGCTGGTCACCGCCATCTTCATCGTCAACCTGGTGCTTCACCGGCCGTTCGTGGAGTCGCTGCTGTTCTCGCTGGCCCTGGCGGTGGGGCTCACCCCGCAGTTGCTGCCCGCGATCGTCGCCGTCAGCCTCTCAGCGGGCGCCCGGCGCATGGCCGCCGAGAAGGTCATCGTCAAACGGCTGGACGCGATCGAGGACTTCGGTGCCATGAGTGTCTTGTGCACCGACAAGACCGGAACCCTCACCGCGGGTGTGGTCGGCCTGGACGCCGCTCTCGACCTCCAGGGGGCGCCCAGCGCGCGGGTATTGGCACTGGCCCGGCTCAACGCCGGACTGCAGCACGGATTCGTCAACCCGCTGGACCAGGCGATCATGGCAGGCGCGCCGCCGCTGGATGCGGGCGGGCGCCTGGACGAGGTGCCGTACGACTTCCAGCGCAAGCGCCTGTCGGTGCTGGCCGAGCACACCGGAGTGCCGACCCTGGTGACCAAGGGCGCGCTGGAATCGGTGCTCCAGGTGTGCGCCACCGCCCGCGTCGGCGATCGTGTCGTCGCGCTGGAGACGGTGCGCGGGCAGGTGGAACAGCGTTTCGCCGAACTCAGCGCCGCAGGCTTCCGGGTTCTGGGGGCGTGCACCGCCGAGCTGCCCGGGCGATCGGCGGTCACCGCCGACGACGAGCGCGACATGACTCTGGCCGGGCTGCTGGCCTTTCACGACCCGGTCAAGCCCGGCGCCGCCGAGGCCATCGGCGACCTGGCCGCGCTCGGCGTCTCCGTCCGGCTGATCACCGGCGACAACCGCCTGGCCGCCGGACAGATCGCCCGCCAGGTGGGGCTGGACGGCCCCGTGCTCACCGCAGCCGACATCGACCCTCTCACCGACCGGCAACTGGCCGAACGCGTGACGAACGTCCAGGTCTTCGCCGAGGTGGACCCCCGGCGCAAACAGCGCCTGGTGACCGCGCTGCGCGCCTCGGGCGCCACTGTCGCCTTCCTGGGTGACGGCATCAACGACGCCCCGGCGCTGCACACCGCCGACATCGGGATCTCGGTGGACACGGCGGTCGACGTGGCCAAGCAGTCAGCCGCCATCGTGCTGCTGGACAAGGACCTCAAGGTCATCGCCGACGGAATACGGCTGGGCAGACGCACCCTGGTCAACACCCTCAAATACATCCGGGTGACCGTCAGCGCCAACTTCGGCAACATGCTCAGCATGGCTGCGGCGGCCGTCTTCCTGCCCTTCCTCCCGCTACTGCCCCGTCAGATCCTGCTGCTGAACTTCCTGTCCGACATCCCGGGCACCACCATCGCCACCGACACGGTCGATCCGGAACAGCTCCGGCGGCCTCACTCCTGGGACGTCGCCCGGATCCGCACCTTCATGATCATATTCGGCCTGCTGAGCTCCGTTTTCGACATCGCCACGTTCCTGATCCTGCGAGTGGGTCTGAACGCCGGCACCGACCTGTTCCGCACCGGCTGGTTCGTGGAGTCCACCGCCACCGAACTGGCCGTCATGCTCGTGCTGCGCACCGCCCGCCCGTTCTTCCGCAGCCGCCCCTCCCCCGCGCTGTTGTCGACCAGTCTCCTGGTGGCGGCCCTCACCGTGGCCCTGCCCTACACTCCGGCCGCCGCGGTGCTGGGCCTGGTGCCGCTCCCCTGGAGCGTGCTGGCCGTACTGGCCGCGCTCACCGCCGTGTACGTCACCGCCAACGAGATGACCAAGCGCCTGTTCCACCGCGTCATGACGGTGTGACCGGACGCCCGCAGCACGAGCGGCCGTCGGGTTGGGATCTCCCCGCCCCGGCAGTTCCTGCTGCTGGTGAACGACGGACGGGTGGGGCTGGTGTACCCGGCCTGCCGGGTCAGGCGCGCTGGCGGCCTTTCCGGTGCCGGGCGGCTGCGGCCCCGCCAACGGGCATCGGAACGGACCACCGCTCGTCGACGCCGCCGTCGAGGATGTGCTCGCGCGCACCTCAGGAACGCCGGTCTCGGTCAGACCGGACAGCCGGTGCCCACGACGTTCCCGACGACCAGCGCGGTGGTCTGCGGGGCCCCGTCCAGGCTCCTTGTTCGCGGGCACGGGCCCGATGTCCACTGCGGCCAGGACCTTCGCCTCTGCCTCCGAACCGCCTCGGGCAACAGTCTGGAGGCAGTCATCCAGGAGGACCGAAACCATGAAAATGCGCGCCGCCGTCGTCACCGCCTTCGGTAAGTCTCTGGAGATCCAGGAGATCCCCGTCCCCGAACCCGGCCCCCACCAGGTTCTGGTCCGCATCGAGGCCAGCGGCCTGTGCCACACCGACATCCACGCCGCCCACGGTGACTGGCCGGTCAAGCCGGCGCTGCCCTTCACTCCCGGGCACGAGGGCGTCGGCGTCATCGAGGAGATCGGCTCCGCGGTGACCGGCCGCGCCGTCGGCGAGCGCGTCGCCATCCCGTGGCTGGGTTACGCCTGCGGCACCTGCGAGTACTGCGTCAGCGGCCGTGAGACCCTGTGCGAGTCCCAGAAGAACACCGGCTACGCCTTCGACGGCGGCCACGCCGAGTACGCCGTCGCCCACGCCGACTACGTCGTCCCGGTCCCCGACGGCCTCTCTCCCGCCGAAGCCGCCCCGCTGACCTGCGCGGGCGTCACGACCTACAAGGCCGTCAAGGTATCCGGCCTACGCCCGGCCGAGCGCGCCGCGATCTTCGGCATCGGCGGCCTGGGCCATCTCGCCCAGCAGTACGCGCAGATCTTCGGCGCCGAGACCATCGCCGTCGACATCACCGCCGACAAGCTTCGGCTCGCCGAGGAGCTGGGCGCCGCCCACACCGTCAACGCCGCCACCGGTGACCCGGTCGCCGAGATCAAGGCCCTCGGCGGGGCCGACGTGGCGATCGTGCTCGCCGCCAGCCCGCGCGTACTGGAGCAGGCCCATGCCTGCCTGCGACGCGGCGGCCGCCTGGTGCTGGTCTCCCTGCCCAAGGACAACGCGATGAAGCTGCCGATCTTCGAGACCGTCCTGGGGGGCATCAGTGTGATCGGCTCCATCGTCGGTACCCGCGGTGACCTGGCCGAGGTCTTCCGGTTGCACGCCGCCGGGCGAACCAGGGTGATCTACGAGACCCGCAAGCTGGAGGAGATCAACTCCTCCTTCACCGAGGTCCTCGACAGCACCGTCCCGGCCCGGCTGGTCTTCGAGCTGTGACCTCCCCTCTCCTGCGGCGCGGCCGGCGCCCGCCACATCGTCTGCCTGCTCTGGATCATCCGGTTGGGCGAGCGTCGCGGACCGTTGACAGCCGGTCTCCATGGTGGTCCCTTCCGGCGACGGACTCTGATCTCGTCGTCCGGATCGGCAACCGGGCGCCGCAGAGACCAAGGACCCGCCGGGGTGACGCGACATCCCGGCGACGCAGGACTTCCGGCCCTGCCCGCATGACCGGAAGCGCAGTGAGATGGACAAGGAACCCCCACTCCCCAAGGAGGACACGATGCGCGTGAAGGTCAGCGAGATCATGACCCGCGAGGTGACGTCCGTCGACGGCGCCACCCCGTTCAAGGACGTCGCCGAGGTGCTCATCGCCCACGGTGTCAGCGCGGTCCCGGTCGTCGACGCCGGAAACCACGTCATCGGTGTCGTCTCCGAGGCGGACCTACTGCATAAGGAGGAGTTCAAGGAGCAGTACTACCGCGAGGGCTACCAGCCACCGCTGCGCGCCCGGCTGCGCCACCGGCTCGCCCAGGAGCAGGACCGGGGCAGGGCCAAGGCGCACGGTGACACCGCCGCCGAGCTGATGACCTCCCCCGCCGTCACCGTCCGCCCCCAGTCCGCGATCGTGTACGCGATACGCCTGATGGACGAGCACGGCGTCAAACGTCTGCCGGTCGTCGACGAGAACGGGGTCCTGCAGGGCATCGTCAGCCGCCAGGACCTGCTCAAGGTCTTCCTCCGCTCGGACGCGGCGATCACCGAGGAGATCCGGAGAGACATTCTGGACCGCTCTGTGTGGACCGACACCTCCCAGGTGAAGGTCTTGGTGCACCGGGGCGTGGTGACTCTGACCGGCCGGATGGAACAGCGCAGTGAGGCACAGCTCACCGCGCACATGGCGCTGCGGGTCAACGGTGTGGTCGATGTCGTCGACGAGATCCGATGGGACGAGGACGGCTCCCCCGCGTGAACGGACCGGTAGCGGTCCCGGACGGCTCCGCCCTGTGATGGAAGCAGGGCGGGAGCCGTAACGGTGGAGCCCGTGGTCGCCGGGAGGCGACTCGCGGATCTCGCTCAGCCCACGCGAGCCGGCCACCGCCGGTTCCGCTGTCCGGGCCCGATCCGTCAGGACCGCTGCCGGCCGTTCCCGCTGCGGGAGCGTTGGGACGGTGAGCGCGGGATGACCTCGCCCGACCCGCATCGCGAGGCAGACGATCATCCGGCGGGCCGGTCGACCTTCTGCCGTCAGGGCGGCGAGTTCGGCCCGCAAGGCGGTCACCAGGACGGCGAAGCCGGGCAGGCGGTCGGGGCCGGCGACGAGGACGACGTCGCGGTCCGCCACCGTGATTCCCACGGTGAGAGAATCGGCGAATTCCTCACGGTGAGCCAGCAGCGCGCGCAGCGCATCGGTGATCGAGAACAGCAGGGCGTCGTTGACGGTCCCGCCGAACCGGTGAGCCGCCGCCCACATCTCGGCCAGATCCGTACGGACCACTTCCACCCGGAGCCGTGGCCCGGTCGGCTGGAGCAGTGAGCAGCCAGTGCCGGATGAGGCCCGCCCCCGACCGACATCGCCCCCACGCGGCGCGCTAGAAAGCGGCAGCCGGAACAGCGCCCTCAGCCGCCTGCGAAGCGCGTCGGCGGCGAGCGCGCGCAGTGGAGGCGGCCGACGGGGAGCACCGAAGGTGACGGCGCAACCGTCCGATCCACCGGCCCGGCGAGTATGGCCAGCCATCCGACCACCCCGGGCGCCCGCGTCCCGGCGGCACTTTGACAGACGCTGCCGCAACCGGGGAATCGAACCGATCCACTCGGCCGACAGTCGCCTCGCGGCCACCGGGTCGAACCCCGCACTCGCCGTCGGCACCGGGGGCGCCCAGTTGCTGCGGAACCTGTCCGTCCGGCCCCACCGCCAGCATCCGTCAGATCCACGGGGTCTGCCCGCTCGATCACCTGCTGGAAACCGGTCATGATCTCCCTCCTCGTGTCCGCCCGGTCGTCCTGGCGCCCCTTCTCTCGTACGCCGGCCGTTCACGACGGCGACGGCCAGCATCCAGGCGGCCACGACCGCCGGATCAGCCGGTCCGCTGGATCCAGCGCGGCCGGCAGCGCGTGCGACACGTGCTTGAGCGGGAACAGGTCTTCGGCCGTCTCCAGCGCGCTGGGCAGCGACCCGCCGACGATGAAGACGTCCGAGACGAAGGCCGGCGACAGCAGCAGTCCGATGCCGACCAGTTGCACCGCTCCGGCGTCGCGCACCAGCGCCACGTCCTCGGGCAGCCGGAACGACAGCACGCTGCTGCGCTCACGGTAGGCGCACCCACCGGTGGCCGGGTCGAAGCCGAGCACCGAGACCGTTCGCCGTCTCGGCCCCGGTGGCCCTCCAGAACCTCCACCGCGGTGGTTTTGCCGGCGCCGTTCGGCCTCAGCAGGGCGAACACCTCGCCTTCGGCGACGGTGAAGCTCACCCCGTCGAGCGCACGTACCGGTCCGTACTGCTTGCGTAGTCCATCGGCGATCACCGCGGACATGTCGCCTCCTCACCTCGGCCTTCTACGATCCGCCGCCGAGGGACCGGGCAGAGCCATAGGGCGCGTACCACCGGGGGCTTTCGATCTTGGCGGGGGCCGGTCGGTGGGTCGGTTCGCACGGCGGGACCATCGGCGACCGCAGCCGGGACCTTGGTCTCCGTCGCCAAGGTGCCCTAGCGGCCATGCTGGGTGCCAGGCAGACAACCCGGGGAGACAGGGAGGTCATGAGATGACCGTTACGAAGGAAGAAGTACGGGTTCGTGGAGCCGAACTCGCCGAGAAGATCAAAGAGTTCATCCACGAGGGCAACATCTGCCGGATCATCGTGAAGAACGCTCACGGGCACACCGTGCTGGAGATACCGGTCACCGTCGGGGTGGTGGCGTTCATCGCCGCTCCTGTAGTGACCGCGGTGGGCGCGCTGGCCGCGTTGGCCGCGGAGTGGTCCATCGAGGTTGAACGCGACGAGCCAGGCGAGGAAAACACCTAGTGCCCTGCTACTCGGCCACGCGCACGCCCTGCTGCGGGAACCGCCGGAGGCGGCGGTCGACGCCAAGACGAGCAGCACGGGCCGCGTCGGCGTCAGTGTCAGGCGATCGGCGGCACCGGCGCCCCTTCGAGCCGCTCCGACCTCTCTCTTTCGCCGGACCGGCGAGGACTTGGCCTATGTCGCCGGTGTTGTTGTCGAACTCCGGGCTCGGAGCGAGGACCGGATCGTGGGCGATGCGCTGGCGGTCATCGGACAGGCTTTTGCTATCTGCCGGTACAACCCGGCGTCGGGCTCACGCCAATCGGGATGAGAAGCCGCATGGTGGTAGGGCGTGGGGAGGCGTGCAACGCCGCCCCACTCCTTTCGGTCGCCAGACCTTGGGCCCACGCCGGTCGGACCTTTGCCTCTGCTCCGTTCGGCTCACCGGCCATAACGTGACCACCGAAGGCGGAATCCTCGTAAGCCGCTGGAGGCCAAGATGGGTACCACCATGCCGGCAGGTCGGCCGACCATCGCCGCACGCCGGGTCGGCTACACAGTCGCCACCGTTATCGGCATGGCGCTGTTGTACGCCGTCAACGTCCAGCCGGGCTGGCGGGCCGTACCGTTCCTCACCGAGGACGTCCGGCAGGTGCTGTGGCTGGTCAATCTCTCGTTGGTCACGGGATTCGTAGCCAACGTCGTCTATCTGGCCTATGACCCGAAGTGGATGAGATACGTCGGTGAGCTGATCAACACGGTGATCGGGCTTGCCATGTCGATCCGGGTCCTGCAGGTCTTTCCGTTCGCTTTTGACGACCCTTCCGTCGACTGGGCGCTCATCACGCGCACGGTGCTGATTGTGGCCGCTGTCGTCACCGCCCTGGCGACGGTGGTGAACCTTGCGACACTTGCGCGGCGGACGACCGGGCGGTGACCCGCGGCCCGCACAGGGCGCCGCCCCCACTCCAGGCTCCGGCCCGCGCAGCGGCCGCCGTACGGCAGCCGCCACAGCGCAGGTTCACGAAGGCCGTCATGGGAGCCTGGTACGGCTACCGTCACGTCGTGATCTGACCGCCGAGCGGGCCGCCCCTCTCCTCGTGCCTCCCGGGAGGGGCCGGCCCGACAGTGGTCATGGGCTTCACGGAGCCGGTCGGCGCCCGAGCAACAGGTAGGCCACCGGGCCGAGAGGTTGGACGAGCAGGGCGGGCCACCACAGCGCCTTGGCGCCCCTGACCTTGCCCGCGGGCCTGAACCACAGGTCGGCGGCGGCCGTGGCGGTGAGGGAGAGCTCGATCGAGGCGAGGACCAGGATCGCGGTCTGCTGCCGTTGCGACAGGTCGCTCCAGCGCTTCCGTGTGCCGTTCATGTGTTCCCCTCAGGTGTTGTGGTCTCCCCCGGTCCCGGGTCAGCGGGTGGTGCCGTGGTAGGCGGCGCGCATCAGGGCCTGCATGTCGTCCAGCACGGGCATGCGCGGGTTGGCCGGAGCGCACTGGTCCTCGTAGGCGTTGCGGGCCTGCTGAGGCAGGGCGGCCATGAACCCGGCCTCGTCGACGCCGAGGTCGCCGAAGCAGCGTTCGATCCCGGCGGCGTCGCGAAGCCGTTCGACCGCCTCGGCCAGCGACTGCACGCCCTCGGCCGGGGTGACGGCGGGCAGGCCGAGCATCCGGGCGATCTCCTGGAAACGTTCGGGGGCCCGGTAGTGCTCGTACTTGGGCCAGCCCGACAGCTTGGCAGGGACGGCCCCGTTGTAGCGGATCACGTGCGGCAGCAGCAGCGCGTTGGTCCGGCCGTGCGCCACGTGGAAGGTGGCTCCCAAGGTGTGGGACATGGCGTGGACGATGCCCAGGAAGGCGTTGCCGAAGGCCATTCCGGCGATGGTGGCGGCGTTGTGCATCTTCTCCCTGGCTTGCGGGTCGGCGGCGCCGTGCCGTACGGCCCGCTCCAGGTTGGCGAAGATCAGCTTGATGGCGTGCAGGGCGAGGCCGTCGGTGAAGTCGCTGGCGTACACCGACACGTACGCCTCGATGGCGTGGGTGAGGGCGTCGAAGCCGCTGTCGGCGGTGACCACGGCCGGCAGGTCGGCGGTCAGGAGCGGATCGACGACGGCGACGCTGGGGGTCAGGGCGTAGTCGGCCAGCGGGTACTTCTTGCCGGTGACGGCGTCGGTGATGACCGCGAAGGGGGTCACCTCGGCGCCGGTGCCCGAGGTGGTCGGCACGCACACCAGCCGGGCCAGCTCTCCCGGTGGGGGAAAGGTGAAGGCGCGTTTGCGGATGTCGAAGAACTTCTCGCGCATGTCGGCGAAGTCCATCTCGGGATGCTCGTACAGCAGCCACATCACCTTGGCCGCGTCCATCACCGACCCGCCGCCCAGGGCGATGATCGTGTCGGGGCGGAAGGAGCGCATCAGCTCGGCGCCGCGCCGTACGGTGGTGATGCTCGGCTCGGGTTCGACGTCGTCGATGACCTGCAGGGCCACGCGCTCCGGGCGGCGGCCGAGCACCGTGATGATCCGATCCACGTATCCCAGGCGGGTCATCGTCGCGTCGGTCACCACGCTCACCCGGCGCACCTCGGGCATGTCGATCAGATAACGGATCGCGTTCGGCTCGAAGTAGATCTTCGCGGGTACCTTGAACCACTGCAGGTTGTTGGTGCGCCGCCCGATCCGCTTGATGTTGAGCAGGTCGGCCGCCGAGACGTTGTGGGAGACCGAGGTGCGGCCGTAGCTGCCGCAGCCCAGGGTCAGAGAGGGGATGAAGCCGTTGTAGATGTCGCCGATCCCGCCCTGGGAGGCCGGGGCGTTCCAGATGATCCGCACCGCCTTGACCCGGCTGCCGAACTCCTCGGCGAGCCCCGCGTCGCCGGTGTGGACCACGGCGCTGTGCCCGAGACCTCCGAACTCCACCATCCGCTCGGCCAGGACGATGCCCTCCTGCCTGCTGCCGGAGCGCAGTACGGCCAGCACCGGGCAGAGCTTCTCCCGGGTCAGCGGCTCCTCCGGGCCGACCGCTGCCACCTCGGCAAGGAGGACGGAGGTGCCCTCGGGCACGGTGAAGCCCGCCTGAGCGGCGATCCAGTGTGCCGGGCGTCCCACGGCGTCCGGGTTGATCCTGGCCTTCGAGCACGCCTCGCCATGCGCCGCCGTGCCGAAGAGGAACTCCTCCAGCCTGCGCTTGTCCTCCTGGCCGACTCGGTGGGCGTGCAGGGCGGTGAACGCGGCGAGCGTCTCCTCGTAGACCTCGCCGTCGATGATCACGGCCTGCTCGGAGGCGCAGATCATGCCGTTGTCGAACGACTTCGACAGCACGATGTCGTGGGCGGCCCGGCGCAGGTCGGCCGACCGCTCGATGTAGGCCGGAACGTTTCCTGCGCCCACGCCGAGCGCGGGTTTTCCCGCCGAGTAGGCCGCTCGCACCATGCCGTTGCCGCCGGTCGCCAGGATCGTGGCGACCCCGTCGTGGTGCATCAGCGCGGTCGTCGCCTCCAGAGAGGGCGTCTCGATCCACTGAACGCAGTGTTCGGGCGCCCCCGCGGCCACCGCCGCCTCTCTCACCACACGGGCCGCCTCGGCGCTGCAGCGCTGGGCCGCGGGGTGGAAGGCGAACACGACGGGGTTGCGGGTCTTCAGCGCGATGAGCGCTTTGAAGATCGTGGTGGAGGTGGGGTTGGTGACCGGGGTGATCGCGCAGACGACGCCGACCGGGTCGGCGATCTCCACCATCCCGCTGACCTCGTCCCGTGAGATGACACCCACGGTCTTCAGGTGGGCCATGCTGTGGGCGACGTGCTCGCAGGCGAAGATGTTCTTGACCGCCTTGTCCTCGAAGAGACCGCGGCCGGTTTCCTGGACCGCCAGTTCGGCGAGGGCGGCGTGCTGGTCCAGCGCGGCGACCGAGGCCTTCTTCACGATGTGGTCGACCTGCTCCTGGGTGAGGGCGGCGTACTCGTCCAGTGCCTTGAGCGCGTCGCCCACCAGGGCGTCGATCTCCTCGGCGACGGCCGGGTCGTGCTCGGTCGTGACAGGGTCGCTCATACGGATCACCTCGGGTGTCTCGCGGTCAGGAGTTCGCGAACAGCTCGAAAACGCGGTCACCTTCATGGTCACGAACCCCCGCCGAGAGCACCGGAGCGATTGGGCCCTGATCCGCGGGACGAAAGTCCCCCTCTCGCTCTTGATCGAGTACCGTCCCAGCAGGCTCCCTGATCCGCCGCGGCCGAGGACGGCATCGGGCCGAGCGGAGGGAGGGTGACCGATCAGCGGGCCGGCTCGGCTTCCCGAGGCGACATGCTCCATCGACGGTGAGGACCACTTCATCGTGGTGGGCGCCGAGCGGATCTTCGGGTGGCGATCCGCCGTTAGCCCAGCGGCACACTCCACAGCAGCCGGGTTCCGCCCTCGGGGAGAGATTCGGCGGTGAAGGAGCCTCCGAGTTGCGCGGCCCGCTCCTCAAGGTTGCGCAGGCCGCTGCGGCGGCCGCCGGAGGGCAGCCCGACCCCGTTGTCGGTCACCGCCAGGGTGATGTGACCGCCGACGACCTGCGCCGACACCTCGGCCCTGGTCGCTTCGGCGTGCCTGACCAGATTGGAAAGCGCCTCCCGCAGGACCGCCAGCAGATGCTCGGCCACCGGCTCGGGCACCTCACTGTCCAGGTGGCCCTCCATCCGCAGGGCGGGCATGAAGCCGAGGCGATCACGCGCCCCTTCCACCAGAGTGACGACGCGCGCACGCAAACTGGGAACGTCGGCCTGGCGTGGCGTCTGCAACGCGAAGATAGTGGAGCGGATCTGCCGGATGGTCTCGTCCAGCTCGTCGATCGCGCCCTGCAGGCGGCCGGACGCCTCGGGCCGCTCCACCAGCCGCACCGTACTCATCAAGGTCATCGCGACCGCGAACAACCGCTGAATGATCACATCGTGCAGATCCTTGGCGATTCGGTCCCGATCCTCCAGCAGGCCCAGGCGTTCGGCGTCCTGCCGAGCCTCGGCCAACTCCAGGGCGATCGCCGCCTGCCCCGCGAAGGCGTGCAGCAGGCGCAGCTCCGCCTGGCCGAACGGCATCCGGCCCACACGCCTGACCAATGACAGCACGCCTCGTACCGCCGCGCCCGCACCGAGTGGCACGGCACCGGCAGATCCGATCGGCACAACCCCCTCGAAGATCGTCGCGACGTCCGTCCCCGCCGGATCGCTGATGGCGAAGGGGTCGCCGTTCACGAAGGCTCGACCCGCCAGCGAACCGGCGACGGGAACCCGGGAACGGGCGAGTCGTCCGGAGTCCCCTCCGTCCACGACCACCAGATCGAGGTTCTCCTTCGCCTCGTCGGGCAGGAGAATCGCCACGATGTCGGCGTCGATCATCTGTCTGGCCCGTTGCGCCACCAGGGTGAGGACCTCCTGTGGATCGGCGCCTGACAGCAGGCTCGTGGTGACCTCGGAGGAAGCCGCCAGCCAGGTCTCCCTGCGGCGGGTCTGCTCGTACAGGCGTGCGTTCTCGATCGCCACGCCTGCGGCCGTGGCGAGCGCGATGACGATCGCCTCGTCTTCTTCGTCGAACTCGGCACCGCCGCGTTTCTCGGTGAGGTAGAGGTTGCCGAACACCTCATCGCGGACCCGGATCGGAACCCCGAGGAAGGAGCCCATCGGAGGATGGCCGGGCGGGAACCCGTAGGACTCCGGATGGTCGGAGATGCGGGCCATCCGCAACGGCTGCGGTTCCTTGATGAGCAGGCCGAGCAGGCCCAGGCCGTGCGGCCAATGCTCGATCTGGGCGATCTCCTCCTCGCTCAGCCCGACCGGGACGAACTGCACCAGGGTGTTCTCCATTCCGACTACACCCAGGGCTCCGTAGCTGGCGTCCACCAGGGTGGTCGCGGTCTCCACGATCCGACGCAGCACGGTCTCCAGGTCCAAGTCGCTGCCGACCGAGACGACGGCGTCCAGCAGCGCGTGCACGCGGTCACGCGTGGCCAGCACCGCCTCCAGCCGCGTCTGAAGCTCCGACAACAGTTCGTCCAGCCGCATGTGCGGGAACACCGAACGAGACTCACCGATCGACATGTTCCGAAGTCTGGCATCAAAACATGACAGCGCCCACCCTCAAGAGGGCGGGCGCCGGGGATGCGGGTTGGGGCTGCGAGCAGGCATCTACCTGAGCACCGGGTAGGCGCGGACCAGCGGGGTGCGGCTCCACCAGGCGCCGACGCCCCAGGTGTCGCCCGCGCCCGCCAAAGCCAGCCCGATCAGGATGATCGAGTAGATCAGGTGGTCGTCCATGAACGGGTTGGTGGTCAGGGGCAGTTCGGCGGCCCACATCATCAGCAGCATCAGGGTGCCGGCGGCGGCGGCGATGCGGATGCCGGCACCCAGGAGCAGGGCGGTGCCGACGCCGAGCAGGCCGAGCATGAACAGCCAGTCGACCCAGGCCTGTCCGGCCAGGGCGGAGAACAGGCCGCCAAGGGCGTTCTCTCCGGTGCCCTTGAGGAAGCCGGTGGTGGGGCTGCCACCGGCGACCCAGGCCTTGGCGGCCGGGGTGGCGAAGCCCCAGCCGAAGGTCTTGTCCAGGAACGCCCACAGGAAGACCCACCCCAGCGCGATACGGGCGGCGGCCCAGGCGTAGCGGGCCCGGTGCGTGCCGTCCGAGGACGAGGCGGCGCTGTGCGGAGCGAGAGGGGAAACGCGGCGTCCTGCGGTGATGGCCATGACCGTTCCTTTCAGGGGGGTTTGTCGCTTCCCATCACATCGGCTGCGACGTCCGGTGTGCAGTGCCGTATGGCTTGAGCCGCAGGGACCTTCGGCCCTCACCTCACCCCACCGGCGAACCGGCCGGTGACCGTGTCCGGGCCGTTCCGGGCCGGTGGTGGCCTCTGCCGAAAGTCCTTCCGACGAGGACTTCGGCCCCTACTTCCCCGCGCCGCCCGGGGATGGGATTCAGGTGAAGGCACCCACGGAAGGTGAAGAAGATGAACACGCTGGTGCGCGGGGGTTCCACGGGACTCTTCCCTGAGATCTTCGGCCGGCCGGGCTCACCGTTGGCGGAGCCGTGGCCCACGGCAGGACAGCCGATCCGGCTTGAGGACTACGTCGAGGACGACCGCTACGTACTGCGCGCCGAGCTGCCGGGCATCGATCCGGGCAAGGACCTGAAGATCACCCTCACCGGCGGTGTACTCACCGTCCGCGCCGAACGCCGCCGCAAGGGCCGGAACGGCCACCGCACCGAGTTCCGCTACGGCAGGTTCTCCCGTTCCATCGCGCTGCCCCCCGCAGCCGACGCCAAGGACGTCAAGGCGACGTATGCCAAGGGGATCCTCACCGTCAGCGTGAGGCTCACCCGTGTCGAGCGACCCGGTATGCGAACCCCCGTCGAGAACCCCACCCCCAGGAGGAAGCGATGCGCGTGAACGTCGGCGACGTGATGACCCGCACGGTGGTGTCGGTCAGCGGTGACACCTCGTGCAAGGACGTCGCCGAGGCGCTCGTCTCCCACGGCGTCAGCGCGGTTCCCGTACTGGACGCCGACGGCCACGTCATCGGCGTCGTCTCCGAGGCCGACCTGCTGCTGAAGCAGGAGCTCAAGGACCGCTACCACCACGAGGAACGCAGGCCGGCGTCGCGAGCCCGGCCATCTCATCCGATCGGCCTCGGGGAGAACGGTGAAAGGACACACGAGAACACCGCCGCCGATGTGATGACCTCTCCCGCCGTCACGGTCGAACCGCAGCAGGCCACCGCCTACGCCACGAGGCTGATGGACGCCAACGGGATCAAACGTCTGCCGGTCGTCGATCGGCGGGGCAGGCTCATCGGCATCGTCAGCCGTCGTGACCTGCTAAAGATCCTCATCCGGCCGGACGCCGACATCGCCCGGGAGATCCAGGAAGACGTCCTGGGCCGCTACCCACGCCAGGACGCCTCCACGATCTCGCTGTCGGTGGATCGAGGGATCGTGAGGCTGACCGGACGGGTGAAACGACGCGGCGACGCGCGGACCACGGCACACATGGCGACCATGACGAACGGTGTACTCGACGTGATCGACGAGCTGAAGTGGGACGAGGACGACACCCCGGCGCCCAGGACCGGTGACCCCCACCGCCCATGGCGGCAAGGACGCGTCCGTGGTGGGGACCTTGGTCCTGAGCGCCGATGACCTCCGCCCGATGAGGCGACGCCCGCCCCCGGCGACAGTGGAACCAGACAACAGAGGTGAAGGGGTCTCCCATGACGAGCACGCTGACCGAACGGCAGGACGCGACGCTGACGGCCTGGCGCGGATTCCGGGGCGCCGCCTGGCGGGAGCGGGTGAACGTGCGCGACTTCGTCCAGGCCAACCGCACCCCCTACGAGGGCGACGAGGGATTCCTGGCCGGACCGACCGAACGCACCCGGGCGGTGTGGGCGAAGGTGTCGGCGCTGTTTCCCGAGGAGCGGCGGCGCGGGATCCTCGACGTGGACACCGCCACCCCCTCCTCGATCACCTCGCACCCGGCGGGATACATCGACCGGGAGCGTGAGCTGATCGTCGGGCTGCAGACCGACGCGCCGCTGAAGCGGGCCATCATGCCCGCCGGAGGGCTGCGCATGGTCGAGGCCGGCCTGGCCGCCTACGGTCACACGCTGGACCCGCGCATACGGGAGACCTTCACCAGACACCGCAAGACGCACAACGACGGCGTGTTCGACGCCTACACCCCCGAGATCCGGCGAGCCCGCCGGGCCGGGATCATCACCGGCCTGCCCGACTCCTACGGCCGGGGCCGCATCATCGGCGACTACCGCCGGGTCGCGCTCTACGGCGTCGACCGGCTGATCGAAGCCAAGCAGGAGGAACTGCGCTCGCTGGAAGGCTCCTTCGCCGGCGACGAGGTGATCCGTGACCGGGAGGAGCTGGCCGAGCAGCTGCGCGCGCTGGAGGAGCTGAAGCGAATGGCCTCCTTCTACGGTCACGACGTCTCCGGCCCCGCCGCCACCGCACACCAGGCGGTCCAGTGGCTGTACTTCGGCTATCTGGCCGCGGTCAAGGAACAGAACGGCGCGGCCATGTCGCTGGGCCGTACCTCCACCTTCCTCGACGTCTACCTGGAACGCGACCTCGCCGAGGGGACGTTGACCGAGACGCGGGCCCAGGAGCTGATCGACGACTTCGTGATCAAGCTGCGCATCGTGCGTTTCCTGCGTACCCCCGAGTACGACCAGCTGTTCTCCGGGGACCCGACCTGGGTGACCGAGTCCATCGGCGGCATGGGCCGGGACGGGCGGACCCTGGTAACCCGCACCTCCTACCGTTACCTGCAGACGTTGCGCAACCTCGGGCCCGCGCCCGAGCCCAACCTCACCGTGCTGTGGTCACCGGCCCTGCCCGCGCCGTTCAAGCGCTTCTGCGCCGCTCTGTCGATCGAGACCAGCTCGATCCAGTACGAGAGCGACGAGCTGCTGCGCCCACGCTTCGGCGACGACGCCGCGATCGCCTGCTGCGTGTCGGCGGCGCCGGTGGGACGGCAGATGCAGTTCTTCGGCGCCCGCGTCAACCTGGCCAAGGCCCTGCTGTACGCGATCAACGGCGGACGCGACGAGATGACCGGTGAACAGGTCGGCCCGGCCTGCCCGCCCGTGACCGGCGACGTCCTCCACTACGAGCAGGTCACCGCGGCTTTCGACCGGATGATGGACTGGCTGGCCGCCACCTACGTCAACGCGCTCAACATCATCCACTACATGCACGACAAGTACGCCTACGAGCGCCTTGAGATGGCCCTGCACGACCACCCCGTCAAGCGGACGCTGGCCTGCGGCATCGCCGGGCTGTCGGTCGCCGCCGACAGCCTGTCGGCCATCAAGCACGCCCGGGTGCGGGCGATCCGCGACGCCACGGGGCTGGCCGTCGACTACGCCGTCGAGGGCGACTACCCGGCCTACGGCAACAACGACGACCGCGCCGACGCAATCGCCGCCGGCCTGGTGCGCTCCTTCATGGCCAAGGTCCGCCGCCACCCCGCCTACCGCGGCGCCGAGCACACCCAGTCGGTGCTCACCATCACCTCCAACGTCGTCTACGGCCGCCACACCGGCAACACCCCCGACGGCCGCCGCTCCGGCGAGCCGTTCGCCCCAGGTGCCAACCCGATGAACGGCCGCGACCGTCACGGACTGGTCGCCTCGGCGCTGTCGGTGGCCAAACTCCCCTACGACCAGGCGCTAGACGGCGTCTCCCTCACCGTCACCGTCACCCCCGAGGGGCTGGGCCGCACCCCCACCGACCGGGTGACGAACCTGGTGGGCGTGCTGGACGGCTACATGGACGCGGCCGGGTTCCACATGAACGTCAACGTCCTGACCCGGGCGGTCCTGCTGGACGCCATGGATCGTCCCGACCGGTATCCGCAGCTGACCATCCGGGTCTCCGGCTACGCCGTCAACTTCGTCCGGCTCACCCGCGAGCAGCAACTCGACGTGATCAACCGCACCTTCCACGGATCGCTGTGAGGGGCACTGTGGACACCGGCGAGAACCCTCGGGCGGCCGTGCTCCGGCAGGCCGACGCCGAACTGTGCCCGGCGCTGCCGGAGCCGGGCACCGGCGTCATCGACTCCTGGGACCTGTCCATCGGCGTGGACGGCCCCGGCACCCGGTTCGTGGTGTTCACCTGCGGCTGCCCGATGCGCTGCCTGTACTGCCACAACCCCGAGACCTGGCGGATGCGCGACGGGCACCGGGTCACGGTCGAGGAGGTCATGGCCGAGATCGGCAAGTACCGGCGGTTCGTCTCCGTGGCCGGCGGAGGCATCACCGTCAGCGGCGGCGAACCACTGCTGCAGCCCGCCTTCACCGCCGAACTGCTGCGCCGCTGCCGCGCCGACGGCCTGCACACCGCCCTGGACACCTCCGGCTTCCTCGGCGGCCGTGCGAGCGACGCGATGCTCGCCGACACCGACCTGGTGCTGCTCGATATCAAGTCGGCCGACCCCGCCGCCTACCGCCGCCTGACGGGCCGCCCGCTGGAGCCGACCCTGCGATTCGCCCGCCGCCTGGCCGAACTCGGTCGCCCCACCTGGGTGCGCTTCGTCCTCGTACCCGGCCTCACCGACGATCCGGCCGCCGTCGAGGAGCTGGCGCGCTTCGTCGCCGGGCTGAGCAACGTCGAGCACGTCGACGTCCTGCCCTTCCACCGCATGGCCGAGGCCAAGTACCGTCGCCTCGGCCTGCCCTACCCGCTGCCCGGTGTGCGGCCACCCGGTCCCGAACTGCTGGAACGCGTCCACGCGCAGTTCCGGGCACACGGCCTCACCGTCGTCTGAGCGTTCCCAGCCCAGTGAGCACGGATCACCACCAGTGCCTGTTCCTGGATCGCGAGGACGTGTGGCGCAAGCCGTACTTCGAGTGGACCCAGCGGATCATCGACCAGGAGATGACCCGTCCGCTCAGCGGAGACGCGGTCCTCGTGCTCGTCCCGCCGCTCGGCGTGGATGGTCAGGACGCCGTCGGAGACGGTGATCCCGGCGGTTCGGCTCGCAGGACGTAGCGGTCGTCCTCGACGTAATCCTCGAACTTGATGAGCTGCGCTACGGGCCGCCGCGGGTCTGCGAAGGAAATCTCCAATCAGCCGAACAGCTCAGGGACGAGTCCTCACTTTTCGCGGCGTCGTCGGCTGCCGTGCGCGCGACGGGCGAATCGGCGCCGTCTCGCTCGCATCGTTCGCACGTCTTGCGGATCCGCTCCGCAAAGGGTCTCCAGGATGTCGGAGACAGGACGACGCGGCGTGGCGGGTACGGCCGGGCCGTAACCGAAGCGGATGATCATTTGTGGGTGTTCACGCCGTCCCGAGCCGGTCGGGCCACGTATGTCGCGCAGGCCCGAGGGCCGGTTGAGGAAGAAGACGGACACTCCGTAGACGGTCGTGGTCAGCGGCACCCGCTGGAGTGCCTGGCCGGCGTGCAGCCAGTCGCGCGGATCGCTGGCCAGGGTGCCCAGGATGGCGGGTACGACCGCCTTGCGCCCGCCGTGGACAGAGGCTGCTTCAGAGCGCCTGCCAATGCGGAGGCACCACGGCGACGGGGCAGTGAGCGCGGTGCAGGACACCGTGACTGACCGACCCCAGTACGGCCGAGCGAAGGTTGGCCAGGCCGTGGGAGCCCACCACGACCAGATCCGCGGTACGCGAGGCGTCGGCCAGGACGGGAACCGGATGACTGCAGAGGGTCGACTCCTTCACCCGGACTTCGGGATGCTTGTCGCGCCAGGGCGCAAGGCGCCGACGTGCCGCGCGGGACTCGCTTTCGAACGTCTCGTTCAGCAGGTCGGTGTAGCCAGCGGCGTAGGAGGCGAAGGTCGGCGCCTGCCAGGCGTAGACGACGTGCAGGCGCGCGTCGCGCAGCCGGGCCTGGTCGAAGGCGTACTCCAGTACGGCGTCGTCATGAGCGGCCCCGTCGAAGCCGACGACGATCTTGCCGTACGCGGACTGGATCGTCTGCCGCACCACGACCACGGGGCAGGCCACGTGTCCGGCGACTCCCAGGCCGACCGAGCCGAGGAGCAGGCCGGCGAAACCACCCGTTCCCCGGCTGCCGAGCACGAGTGTGTCGGCGTTCTCCGCCTCGTCTTTCAATCTTTCGATCACGGCGCCGATCACCTGGTTCGTGATCACCTCGATCTGCGGCGCTCGTCGGCCGGCTCGTCCGGCCGCCGCGGTGAGTACCTCGTCGCAGTGCCTGCTCAACGCACCACTGAAGCCGGTGGTGTCACGGAAGGGCAGATCGCTCGCCCACGGTTCGCGTACGCACACGATCTTCAGCGTGGCGCCCTTGCGTGCGGCGTCGTCCGCGGCCCACTCCACCGCCGCGGTGGCGGCCGGGGAGCCGTCGGTCCCGACGATGACCTGTCGATTCATGATCCCCTCCTTCGGGGAGAAGGCGTGCTCACTTCCATCTCCCTCTCGGGAGCGGTGGCGCACGGCCGCCGGACGTCACCGGCCATCTGGCCCTCTGCCCCGTCCGGGACCGTCGGGAGAACGCCGCGCCCGCCGCGCCCGCCGCCGTGTCCTCCGGGTTCGCCGGAGCACAGGCAGGGCGATCTCCCCTGTCAGGCCCGCCGGGACGTCGCCGAGGCGGGGGTCACCACCAGCGGGCAGGCGGCGTGATGCAGCAGCGAGTGGCTCACCGAGCCCAGCAGCAGCCCAGCCAGGTCACCGCGTCCGCGTGAGCCGACGACAAGCAGGTCTGCCCGCGTCGAGGCGTCCCGCAGAACGTCCACCGGGTGCCCGTGCTCCAGGTGCTCGGTGACCTTTACATCCGGATAACGCTCACTCCAGCCCGCCAGCGCCTCGGCCAGCGCCCTCCGTGCCTCCTGCGCGGTCTCCTCCGCGTCCGCCGAGGCGTGAAGTCCACCGCCGGCGGTGGGCCGGCTCCAAGCGTGAACCGCCCGCAGGGCGGCGCCTCGGAAGGAGGCTTCGGCAAAGGCGAATCCAACGGCCTCGGCGCCGGCCGGTGAGCCGTCGACGCCGACGACTACCTCGCCGCACGGCTGCGCGGGCGGACACCGGACGACGGCGACCGGGCAGGCGGTGTGCCCGGCCACGCCCAGCGCGACCGACCCCAGCAGCATGCCCCGGAAACCGCCCAGCCCGTGGCTGCCGACCACCAGTAGCCGCGCGTCGCCTGCGGCCGCGATCAGGGCCGAGCGTGGGTCACCGGGCAGCAGCAGCGATTCCACCTTGACATGGCGTTCTTCCCGACGTGCCCGCTCCAGCCCGTCGGCCAGCACGGACTCGGCGCCGTCACGCATCCACCGGCCCACCTCCGCATGCGGGGCGTCCTCCGTCATCTCCAGAGGCCAGGCCGGCATGACGTGTACGATGCGCAGCTCCTCATTGCGCAGTTCGGCCTCCCGTACGGCCCAGCTCACGGCATCGAGGCCGGCCTGTGAGCCGTCGACTCCCACTACAATCATGACGCTCTCCCTTCCTTGGCTTCATCCCACCGCCGCAGACCGGTTGGGAACACCGGCGAAGGTCCTCTTTCCGGAGGACCTCCGGCTGCCGTGCAGGCGCGCGCCGACCGCCAAGGCCGTTCCCTTCGGTGATCGCCCTCCGATGAGGGACGTGGTGCCGGATTCACCCGTCAAAGGTCGCCGCGTCTCTTCCCATCGAGTGTCCGGGCGAGGTCGCAGAGCAGCGGGGTGAGCAGCGCCGCCGTCAGGGCCATCGCCCATCCGGCAGAGGGCGGCGGCACCAGCGCCAGTGCCGCACCGAGCGGCGGAATGAGGGTGACCAGCGTCTGGAGCAGGCCGGTGGAGACAACCGCGATCAGCAGCGCGCGGCCGTGCCACCAGCCGCGTTCGAAGGTCCATCGGTGAGCCCGTACGACGTAGGCGAGGGTGAGCCGGGCGAAGACCAGGGTCAGGACCGCCTGGGTGCGGACCTGTTCGTCGCTCCAGCCCATCCGGCGCGCGGCCTCGACCGCGGCGATCACGAGCAGGCCCACGATCAGCGATCGCACCGCGACGCGGCCGAGCACGGCCCTCGACAGCAGACCACCACGAGGAGGCCGCAAGGCCAGTGGATCGCCCGACGGCTTGTCGACGCCGAGAGCGATGGCGGGGATGCCGTCGAGCACCAGGTTGATCCAGAGCAGGTGCACGGGAAGCAGCGGGATGATCAGATCCGGCCAGAGAACCAGACCGGTGAGGACCAAGAGGATCTCGGCCAGGTTACCGGTCAGCAGGTAGCCGATCATGGAGGAGACGTTGTGGCGCAGACGCCGCCCCTCGCGCACTCCGGTGACGACGGTGCCGAGTTCACCGTTGGTGACGACCACGGCGGCGGCCTCCCGGGCGACGTCGGTGCCCTCGTCGCCGGCCATCGCCACCCCCACGTCCGCGTGGCGCAGGGCGGGGGCGTCGTTGACTCCGTCACCCGTCATGGTGACGACCTCACCGCCCTCACGCAGCACACGGACCAGCTCCAGCTTGGTGGCCGGATCCACCCGGGCCAGCACGCCCGCCCGGCGCAGCCGTGCGGCCCTGCCGGTGCCGTCGCCGTCGAGGCAGGCGCCGGTGACCACAGGATCGGGGACGATGCCGACCTCCTCGGCCACGGCGCGGGCGGTGTCGCCGTGGTCTCCGGTCACCATCACCACCCGGATTCCGGCCGCCCGGCAGTCGGCCACCGCCTGACGGGCCGAGGGCCTGACCTCATCACGCAGCCCCACCAGGCCCAGCGGACGCAACTCACCCACGTCAAGGTCCGTGGTGTCCGCCTCGGCGAAGGCCAGCACACGCAGTCCCCGGCGGGCGAGGGTCTCCACCTCACCGGCCAGGTGCCTGACCCGTTCATCGTCGGTGCAGCGAGCCAGCACGACCTCCGGTGCGCCCTTCACGGTCAGCAACGGGCCGGTGGTCACCACGGCCATGGACCGGGTGTCCGCGTCGAACGGCCGGGTGGCCAGACGGACGTCCTCGTCGGCGAGCCGTGCCCCGTTTTCCCTGGCGGCCGCCTGAAGCGCGATGTCGACGGCGTCGCCGAGCCCGTCGCGGGCGTCGTTGCAACGCAACGCGGCCCGCCACAGGTCCGCGCCGGGGACCGTCACCTGGTCGACGACCGCGAGCCTGCCCGTGGTGAGCGTTCCGGTCTTGTCGGAGGCGATGACGGTGGTGGCTCCCAGGGCTTCGATCGCCGAGAGCCTGCGGACGATCACCCCCAGTTTCGCCATCCGCTGGGAGCCGAGGGCCAGGGCGGTGGTGACCGCGGCGGCCAGGCTCTCAGGAACCGCGGCGATGGCCAGCGCGACCCCGGCCAGCACGATGTCCAGCAGCGCCGCCTCTCCCCTGCCGACCCTGGTCAGGCCCATCACCACCATGGCCGCGCCTGCGGCCAGGGCCAGCAGGCCCATCCTCCGGGAGGCCTGCGCCAGATCGATCTCCAGCGGCCCCTTGGGACTCCGTCCCCGCAACGCGCCGGCGATGCGGCCGGTCTCGGTCGCGGCGCCGGTCCGTTCCACCACCGCCGTCCCCGAACCGCGTACGACGAGGGTGCCGGAGAACAACTCACCGTCGCGGTCACCGAGCGGGACACCGGAACCGGTCGCGCCGCCGACCCGTTTGGCCGCCGACTGCGACTCCCCCGTCAGTACGGCCTCGTCGACGGCCAGGGAGGTGGCCTCGATCAGGCAGGCGTCGGCGGCCACCCGGTCACCGGCCGCGACCTCGATCACATCGCCGGGCACGATCTCGGTGGCGGGGACGCGCCGGGTGACGCCGCCGCGCCGTACCTTGGCCAGCGGCGTGGTAAGCGAGCGCAGGGCGCGGACCGCCCGGTCGGCCTTGGTCTCCTGGCTGACCCCGATGACCACGTTGACCAGCAGAATCGCCAGGATCGCCACCCCTTCGGGGATCTCGGCCAGGACGAGCAGCGTCACCAACCCGGCGATCAGCAGCAGGATCGACGGCGGGTCGGCCAGCTGTCGTCCCGCGCGGGCGAGGAGCGTGGGGGGATCGGGTTGGGGCAGTTCGTTGGGTCCGTGCTTGTTCAGCGACTGGGCGACCTCGGCCTCATCGAGTCCAGGCGTGACGCCTGCGTCGGTGTGCATGCATCCAGCAGATCATCATGGCTTCGTCCGGAGCGTGAGGCGAAGGACACCGACGATCGGGACCTTCGGCCCCTGAGCACCGTGCGTTGCCGGACGGGCCCGGTTTCCCTGCTGGTGCTCTCCCAGGCGTCGCCGGAACCCTGTGCGGGCCGCCGCACGAGCGCGGTCCACACTCCCGGTTCAGAACCGGTCCTTCTCGGCCCGCTCAGGCGGCCCGTCAACCCGGTCGGTTGTTCCACGACGCTCCGGCGTGATCGGAGCGAGATCGGTGATCCGGTACCGGAAGAACTCCCCTTCGGCCCAGCGGCCGGTGCCGAAGAACCACCCCACTCTTCCCGCGCTGGGGACGGTGACACCGCCGAAGGCGGCCCAGGCCGTGATCTCGCCTCCGAAGGGGTGCCATCCCCAGGATCCGGTGTTGTCCGGGTCTCCCCACCGGTCGAAGACGAACGACCGGATCCGGCCGTCGGCGGTGAGTTCGTAGCAGGTCCGGACCGTCTCACCGTCGACGGAGTGGCTGACGCCGATGTGCGTGTCGTCGTCGGCCCACCATGTCGCCCCGAAACGGGGCAGCAGCGCCGTCGGCGCCCAGCACGCCTCCGCCCCCGCCCGCTGCGCGGCCGAACGGGACACATCGCCTCCCTCGGCGTGGACCAGGGGAACCAGACCGGCCACCTTCCAGTCCATGCCGCCGTGTCCTGCGGCGTAGTGGTCCGAGCCGGTGATGAGGGCGGCGACGCGTGCCGTCCACACGAAACCTCGGTGCGGGGCGAGTATCTGACGGGCCCGGAACGGCAGCCACCTTCTGATCTTGATGCTGCCCCGCATGCGCAGGCGGACGGCCATCGCCAGAGGCGTGCCCGGTGCGATGGCACCCACGAGGTGCCTGCGTACCGGCGCGGGTAGTTCCGCGACCTCGGCCGCGGTGAAAGCCGCAGGGGCGGGCAGCCGTGTCAGGAGTGCCGCTTCGAGGTGTGACCGCTGCGTTCTGTTCATGCCGTCTCCCCGTCACGCCTCACAAGCAGGAAGGCCAACAGTGTTCCCGTAAGGACGACCACGTCCACGACGACGCCCGCGCCGGCCTGGGAGAGATCGGCCAGCAGGATCGGCAGCGACAGGGCCGTGGCCGCGAGCACGGTAGGCGCCCAGGCAGGACGCCCCACCGCCAGCAGTACGGCGGCGCAGCAGAACAGCGCGGCCGCGCCGAGCCACACCACCCCCACCAGCCGGCCTCCGGCCGTTCCGGGATCCGGCACCATCCGCCCGTAGGTAAGCTCGCCCACCTCGGCGATCCTCCACAGCAGCAGGAACCCGGCGATGTGGATGACACCGTGGACGAACAGGACGGCTCCTCCTCCGATACGCAGCCACGTGCGCACGCCGCGCCGCGTCGTCGGCAGCCCACGCGACCGCGGCCCGCGAGGAGATGAGTCGTCCGCACCTGCCACTAAATGTGCTGACATGTCCTCCTCCTTGGTTCTCGCTTCCATCTGATCGTGCGGTGACGTTTCGCGCAGTGGCCGAAGGGCCTGACCGTCTGGGACTTCCGGCTCCCGCCGTTCCCCCTTCCGCCGGTGGGATAGAGGAGACGGCGAGCGGGCCGCAGGAGCGGAAACCACTCCCCCTCTCACCGGGAGGATCTCGATGATCGAACACGTGACGACCCCGGGCGACCCGGGTCGCCGGATGAGCAGAAGGCGTGAGGACCTGGGCCTGACCCGTGAGCGGTTGGCCGGCCAGGCGGAATCGACCCGCTCTACCTGGCATACCTGTCACCTGGGCGGTCAAGCTCCGGCCAGTCGAGGCGTGGCCGAGGGCAGGGCAAGCAGCCTAAACTCCCGTTGTCGGCGCGGTGCTCCGCCCGCCATCGCTCCATTGACGGTGAGATGTTCGAGGCAGAGCTCGCCAAGGAGTACCGGTGAGCCGCTCGACGCTCCATCGCATTGTTCGCGCTGCGCCTGAGCGGGGAAGCAGGCGCGTTGCCTGCCCAGGACGCTGCGTCGCTTTGTTTCCGTCCTCTGTTCGCTGATCTGGAGAAGTACTTGTGACCATGGAAAACCCCGGAGGGGTCACCGCGAAGCTGGCGGTCCTGATCGATGCGGACAACGCCACGCCCACGGTGATCGAGGAGCTGCTGGCTGAGGTCGCCAGGTATGGGACCGCCCACGTCAAGCGTGCCTACGGCGATTGGACGGATCCGCGTCTCAAGGGCTGGAAGGATCGGCTGCTCGCCCAGTCGATTCAGCCCATGCAGCAGTTCGCCTACACCACCGGCAAGAACGCCACCGACGCCGCGATGGTCATCGATGCGATGGACCTGCTGTACACGGGCCGCTTCGACGGGTTCTGCATCGTTTCCTCCGACAGTGACTTCACCCGTCTGGCCGCCCGTATTCGCGAGTCCGGGCTGACCGTGTACGGGTTCGGGGAACGCAAGACGTCCAAGCCGTTCGTCGCGGCCTGCGACAAGTTCATCTACATCGAGAACCTGCGCCCCGGTGCCCGGGCCAGGCCCGTCTCGTCGGCCCCGCCGAGGGGCCTGTCCGACGACGCCGACCTGATCAACCTGCTACGCCGTGCCGTGGAGGCCGCCTCCGACGACGAGGGCTGGGCGAACCTTGCGAGCGTCGGCCACATCGTCACCAAGCAACGCCCTGACTTCGACCCCCGCAACTACGGCTATCCCAAGTTCAGCGACCTGTTCGCCGCCACGGACGCGTTCCAGGTGGAGCGTCGCATGCCCGGCGGTGGAAAGACCGCGGTTGTCTACGCTCGCGACAAGGCCCGGACCGATGCCCTGTAGACGGCGCAACGGACGCCGCTGAATGGTCGCGGTCACACCATCACACCCACTCGGAAACGCCTCTACTCGGCGTCAGGCCTCACCGCTTACGCCCTCAGCAGCGGTGCCTTCCCACAAGAGATCAACTCAGCGGGTTGATTGTCTGCAATCGATGGGCGTCCTGCCTTTCGTGCGTCGCGGTCTACGCGGTTTCCAATGGCTTGCCATGGTGAAGCGTCTCGGCGTACGAGAACACGTAGCCGTTGCCCACCTCGACCGGCGCCAGGGCGGCGAGGTCGGAGGAGGCGACGTCGGGGAAGCTCAGTGTGGCCCGGCCCGTCCACAGCTCGGAGAACTCCACACCGCTCACCTCCGACACGACGAGCTGTGACAGCGGCTCCTCCGACGGGAGCCACGCGGGGAAGAACCTGGTGTGCACCAGTGGGACGGTGTGCAGGAGCGGCGGCTCCGCGGCCGTCGACTCCACCGTCACGCTCGCCTCGGCGACCCGCCTGCCGCCGGAGGACAGCGTGGCGTCGAACCGCCCACCGGGCGCGAGCCTTGGTCCTGCGCGCCCCACTCGTACCGGCCGGATCTGGTGGACCTCGCCGAACTGCTTCGGCATGCCCTGGATCCACCCGCGTACGAGCGGCACCGCCTTGTCGACCCACGCGTACGGGCAGCGTGCCAGCCTGCGGCCCCGGTAGGCGCAGGCTATGAGGATCAGGAACTCGGTGAAGCCGCATCGGCCAGGGTCGGCCAGCTCCGCGCCGTCGTCCGAGCACCACTGCCACTCGGCGAACACCGCGGCCGCCGCGCCTGGATCCGGGCCCAGCGTCAATTCCGGCGGGAGGAAGCCCGCCGCCGCGTCCGGGTCCACACGGTAGTCGACCATGATCACGTCTCCGGAGAAGTGCCATGGGGGCTTTGTGATCATGGAGGAACGGCCGGAGGGCGACAGCGGGAGCGTGTATCCGTGCGGCTCTCCTGTCCGCAGGGCGGGCGGGGCGGGGGGTGAGGTGGTCATCGTCCTGGTCCTCTCTTGCCGGGGATGACGTTCCAGACACCGGCCAGGCGCTCGACGGCGCGGGCCAGCCGGCCGGGGTCGTTGAGGCTGTAGGCGAGTCGTACGGCGGACACGGGGTTGCCGCCGTCGTGGCCGAGATCGCCGGGGCCCCGGTCGCCGTTGTGGCCGTCCGGGCGCCGTGCTGGGCGTCGCCCGGGGCCGAAGCGGGAGCCTGCGGCCACGTACACGTCCGCCTGTTCCGCGGCGGTCATCAAGGCGTGTTCGGGGTGGTGCGAGCGCAGCCACACGAAGAAGCCTCCTGCCGGGCGGTCCAGCAGGAAGGCGTCGTTCAGATGGGCGGTGAGCGCGTCCACCAGGGTGTCGCGGCGCTCGCGGAGCCGGTCACGCAGCCAGGTGAGATGGCGGTCGTAGTGCCCTTCTTCCATGAGGGTCGCGACGGCGAGCGAGGCGGTGTGGTTCGGGCAGCCGCCGCTCCTGAACACGCCGTGCCCGGCGAGCCGGTCCACGAGCTCGGGAGCGGCGACCAGCCAGCCGAGGCGGAGGCCGGGGGCGAGGCTCTTGGAGAAGGTGAGCAGCCGGATCACCCCCCGGTGCCGGGCGAGGCTCGCCATCGGGGGCGGCGTGTCCTGGACATCGGAATCGGGCCCCGGCTCCATGTCCAGGGCCTGGTTCAGGAGGAGGTCGGCGTAGGCGTCGTCCTCGACGATCAGGGTTTGGTGGTTCCGGGCCACGTCCAGGAGCGCGTGGCGGCGTTCCAGGGGGACGACCAGGCCGGTCGGGTTGTGGAAGGTGGGGTTGAGGTAGATGAAGGCGACGCGCCCGCGGGTCTCCGCGAGGGCGGCGGCCAGGGCGTACGGGCTCATCCCGTACTCGTCCCCGGCGACCTCGTATGCGCGCAGCCCGCAGTCGGCGAGGATGAGCCGCCCCAGGTCGTAGCAGGACTCGTCCACCAGGACGACGTCGCCGGGGGCGGCCAGGGTGGTGGCGATCAGGTGGAGCGCGTGCGAGGTTCCGGCCGTGACCAGGACGTTCGCGGGATCGCACGGCACGCCGTCCCGCTCACGTACGCGGGCGGCGAGCCGGGTGCGCAGCGGGAGAGCTCCGCGGTCGTCGCCGTAGGCCAGCGCCGCGGAGCCGTAGACCGCCAGGGAGCCTGCGTACGACGCGGCGAGCAGGTCGGCCGGAAGCAGGCCGGGGTCGAGATAACCGGGACCGAGGTCGATCACATGGGGCGGGGCGACCGACTGGACGACCCCTTCCCACCACTGCCGTGTGTGGGAGAGCGGGCCGGCGACCTGTACGTACGGCGTCATGTGGCGGCGAGTACGTGACGCAGCGCGCGTGTGGCCTCGCTGAGCGGGCCTGCGGAGCGGGCGAGGGCGATCCTCAGCATGCTGTCGCCCTCGGCGGGGTTGGCCCAGTGGAACTTCTGGCAGGGCAGGACGTACACGTTCTGGTCGCTCAGCGCGGACCACACGTCCAGAGCGGAGCGGTCGCCGACGTGCACGCGTTCGACGCTGGCCCGGCTGTCGAGGTCGGGGAAGCCGACGCCGGGCAGGTGGGAGAGCTCCTGCCGTACGTGGGCGCGGTTGCCCGCGATGAAGCGGTGCAGGTCGGCGAGGCCGCCGTCGGCGGCGTCCTCGGCGAAGCGCTGCACCAGGGCCAGGACCAGCGGCGACGCGCCGAGCAGGATGTCGGAGTAGATCTTCGGGATGGGCAGGCCCAGCTCGGCGGAGAACACCAGCCAGCCGATCTTCAGTTCGAGTGTGGGCCACAGTTTGCCGGTGTCCTCGATGACGACCCAGCGGCACCCGCTGTCCTCCAGCACCCGGTAGTGGTCGTAGTGTCCGCGCGGGTCGAAGCCGCGGAAGGACGTGTCGAGCGCCAGCACCACGTTATGCCGGGCGCACTGCGCGGCGAGCGCGCGTAACCGTTCCTCTGTCAGCACGCGTCCTGTCGGGTTGTTGGGGGTGGTGACGAAGACGCAACGTACGGAGTTCAGCAGGTCGTGATCCAGGTCGCCCTCGTGCAGGCGGTCCTCCTCCAGCGGGACGAGCCGCAGTCCCACGCCGCGAAGGATGTCGGGGATGTTGTCGAAGGTCGGGTGGATCAGCGCGACGGGGCCGCCCTCCCTGACCATTGCCCTGGCGAAGATCTCCATGGCCACGGAGGAGGAATAACAGGCCAGCACGCGGCCGTCGCCGCCCGGGTGACTGTGCTGGCCGAGCAGGCCCAGGTATGCGCGGCAGGCGTCCAGCTCCACCACCTCCGGAGGACTGGCCGCGGTCTTGGCGAAGAGGTTCGGCAGGTCGTCGATGATACGGGCCTGGCCGGGGGTGAGCGCCTGCCTCGCATGGCCGTCGGCCATGTTCAGCCGACTGTTCAACGCCATGAATTCGAATTCGGTGAGATTTCTGGTGGCGGTGTCGGGGAGGGACGCCGTCGCCTGGATTTCCTGCATGACTTTCACCTCACAGTGGGTGTGCCGACAACTTTCACGAGACGCGGAATATGCGGACGACTTTGTTTGCTCCGATGCCGCGCCCGACGGTCTGCGTTTTTCGTTCAGGAGTCAATTACGTTGCCGTTTCTCTTGGGCGGTGAGAGTCTGCCGCCAGCGGATACTCCTTCGGACGGCACGGAAGGACGATGGCGATGGACACCGCGACAGCCGCTGTGGCGGCGAAAAAAGAGGCCGCTTCGCCGAGATCGGCGAAGGTCTGGACCGGGATCGTTTCCGGCGCCGTCGCCGTGCTTTTGCTGGCGTACGCCGGAGGGCCCGGCTATTACGTCGACGAACTCTATTTCCGGGTGGCGGGAGAGCATCTCGCCTGGGGTTACGCCGACCAGCCGCTGCTCGTCCCGCTGCTCTCCTGGGCGCAGATCGCGCTGTTCGGTGACTCGCTGACCGCGATCCGCGTCGTGCCCGCCGTACTGGGCGGTGTGGCGGTGTTCGTCGCGGGGCTGACCGCCAGGGAACTCGGGGCGGGACGCCGGGGGCAGGTGCTGGCCGCCTGCGCGGCGGCCGCGTCGCTGGCCACACTCGCGGCCGGGCACGTCCTGCATCCCACCGCCGTCGACCACCTGGTGTGGGTCACGGCCTGCTGGCTGGTGATCAGGATCATCCGTACCGGCGACCAGCGGCTCTGGCTCGCGGCGGGTGCCGTGGCCGGGGTCGGGCTGCTGGCCAAGTACCTGGTGGTACTGCTCGCCGTCGGGCTGGCGGCCGGGCTGCTGATCGCCGGGCCGAGGCGGATCCTGCTGAGCCGCTGGGCGGCGGGCGGTACCGCGCTCGCGCTGCTCATCGGGGCTCCAGGGCTGGTGTGGCAGGCGGTGAACGGCTGGCCGCAGCTCACCATGGCCGGCGTGCTCACCTCCGGTGACAGCGGCGTGGTCGACTTCCTGGTGGGGCAGGTGCTGATGATCGGGCCGTTCCTGGCGCCGGTCTGGGTCGCCGGGCTGGTGGCGCTGCTGCGGCGGGCGGAGTGGCGGTCGTACCGGCTGGTCGCGGTGGCCTACCTGGTCATGGTGCCGGTGCTGATGCTGCTCGGGGCCGAACCCCGCTACACCGAGGGCCTGCTGTCGGTGCTGCTGACCGCCGGGTGCGTGCGCGCGGCGACGCCCGCCCGCCGCCTGTGGCTGGGCGTCGCCGCGGTGGTCAACGGGGTGCTCGCCGCACTGATGGTGCTGCCGGTCCTCCCCGTCTCCATGTACACGGCCAACCCCGTGCTCGCCGCGCTCGGTGAGGAGCAGTTCGGCCAGACCGGCTGGCCGAGCCTGGCCGCGCAGGTCGCCGCCGTCCACCGGGCGCTGCCCGAATCCGAGCGGCGGCGTGCCGTCGTGTACGCGCAGAACTACGGCGAGGCCGGGGCGCTCGACCGGTACGGTCCGGCGTACGGGCTGCCGCCGGTCTACAGCGGCCACAACTCCTACGCCGGCTTCGGCCGTCCGGCGGACGCCAAGGACGTCGTCATCGCGGTGGGCGTGGACCGGGCGGCGTTCTCGGCGCTGTTCGAGCGGTGCGAGGTGCGCGGGCGGCTGACGTTCGACGTCCCGCACTTCGAGGAGGGCAAGGAACTGCTGGTGTGCGTCGGGCCCCGCAGGCCGTGGTCCTCGATGTGGGACGGGCTGCGGTGGACGGGGACGTTCTGACCGGGTCATGACGGCTCGGCCCTTCGCCGGGACGAACAGGACGAGCGGGACGAGCAGGCACGCGGGCCGTGCGGCGCCGCGAGGATGGCCACGCCACCGGGGAAGCCGGGCATCAGCGCGCGGGACCGGTGGGTGCCGGCCGCGAGCGGCGCCGTCGAGAACGCCTGCGCCAAGGGGAGATCGGTCATCGCGGGCCTCCGTCATGCGGGACGAGCTCCGGGTTCGTACGGGATATCCCGGCGGACCGCCGGCCGGGCGCGCAGGACGGGCCGGTCAGGGCCGTGATCATCAAGAAGGACTCGACGGCGGGTGGACGACGTGGCCGATGGCCGGGACATGCCTCGTTTCGACGAGGGTGACGCCGTCGCGGTCGCCGGAGGCCACCGCGAGATATGACGCGGTCATCCGGCCCGACGTACCGCCCCCGGCGATGACGACTTTTCTGACCATTCTGCTGCCCTTGTCCGTGCGTAAGATAAGTGAGCGCCGAAAAAACAGGAAACAGCGATTGGCGAGGCGCCCTTTTCAAGGGTGCATGATGCGCCGCGGGGATTCCAGCTCATTGACGCGGTAGCTAAATAGGGCGGTCAGACGGGTCTTCACGCCTGCGGCGCGGACGGTGAGCCGCCGTACGCCGGCCATGTCGCGCGGCTCATGGCGGCTGTATCGGCTCAGTTGGATGGTGATTCGATTCTGAACCCAACCGCAATTGACTCTTCAACGGACGCTGAGTTAGCTTGGGCATGACAGGGGGCTTCGCTACCCGGCGACCTCGGCAACGGCCGGGAGCTGTCCAAACAAACGCGCGTCCCGCGGTCGTTGTGCGTGCTATTTCCGCAGCTCGCGCGCGTCCTGCAGCATCGCGTACGGCAGCGCCCCACCATCATGGCCAAAATCTGCTGAGAAATGGGAGCCGCCGTGCTGCGGATTCATTTCACGGTCGAGGACTTGGCGCGGCTGCGCATGGCGGCGACGCTCGGCCCGGTGACCGAGAGCGTCTTCGCTCTCGACCTGTTCGGGCGCGGCGGTGCCGTGCCCGGCGAATGGCGCAAGGGAGTGCGCGAACGCATGAACGGCGAGGCCGCTCACGTGGAACGGCTGGCCAGAGAACGCCGCCCGGTCGAGGAACTGCTCGACGTGGTGACACACACCCGGTCCGACAGCCAGGCGATCTCGGCGGTGCTCGCGTTCTGCCAGGCCGCGGTCCTGCCCTACTGGGGCCGGGTACGCGGTTACCTGGAACTGGAACGCGAGACGTTCGGGCGCATCACCATCACCAACGGTGTGGAGTGCCTGCTCGACACCCTGCACCCCAAGCTCATGTGGAACCCCCCGGTGCTGGAGGTGCCGCACGACACCGACAGGGACGTGCATCTCGACGGGCGTGGCCTGCTGCTGAGCCCGTCGTTCTTCCTCCAGGTCAAGCACTGCCTGTTCCTGGACAGGGAACAGGAGACCGGCCTGCCGGCCCTGGTCGTGTCGGTCCCGTGGACTCCCGGTGTGCTGACCGAACTCGTCGCCGAGCCCATGACCGCCGACGAAGCGCTCGGCGCGCTGGTCGGGCACACCAGGGCGGCGGCCATGCAGGCACTCACCAACAGTTGCACCACCGGCGTGCTCTCCGAACGGCTCGGCATCTCGCTGGCCGGCGCGAGCAAACACGCCGCGGTGCTGCGCAAGGCGGGACTCATCACCACCGCGCGCAACCGCAACACGGCCCTGCACACCCTCACGTCCCTGGGTGTGGCGCTGCTGCGCGGCGACTGGCCTCGCCTCCCGGCGCAACTGCAAAACCCCGCGAGCTTCCAACGCAGCTGAAACCCCCCGCGAGGAGGAACAGTGAGCAACAATCCCTTCGAGAACCCGGACGGCACCTACCACGTGCTCGTCAACGACGAGGGCCAGCACTCGCTCTGGCCGTCCTTCGCCGACGTGCCCAGCGGCTGGAACGTCGTGCTGAGCGACACCGACCGGCAAAGCGCGCTCGACTACGTCAATTCCAACTGGATCGACATGCGGCCGAACAGCCTCGTCGCCGCGATGAACGACCCGGCGCAGAAATAGATCATGCTACCGCTGATCGTCCAGGGCGCGGGCGAGCCGGTCTCCGCGTGGATCACGCGGAACGTGCGGGAGATCCGCGACAACCTGCTGGTGAACGGAGCGCTTCTGTTCCGCGGGTTCGACGTCGGTGGCGTCGAGGGCTTCGACGAGGCCGTACGCGCGATGTCGGGCACGCCTCTGGCCTACACGGAGAGATCGTCACCCCGCAGCGTGATCAAGGGCAACGTCTACACCTCGACCGACTATCCGCCCGACGAAGAGATCTTCCTTCACAACGAGAACTCCTACCAGGCCGTGTGGCCCATGGTGTTGTTCTTCCACTGCCTCCAGCCACCCGCCTCGCTGGGCGCGACACCGCTGGCCTCCACCCGTGAGGTGTACGCATCGCTCGACCCCTCGGTGCGCGAGGAGTTCGAGCGGCGCGGCTGGATGGTGGTGCGCAACTATGACGACGACTTCGGCATGCCGTGGCGGGAGGCGTTCAACACCTGCGACCGCGACGAGGTGACCGCGTACTGCAGGCGCAACGGTGTGCGGGCGGAGTGGCTCGACGGCGGCGCGTTGCGCACCAGCGCCGTACGCGACGCCGTGCACCGGCATCCGGTGACGGGCGAGTCCGTCTGGTTCAACCACGCGACGTTCTTCCACGTCACGACGTTGCCGGAGAGCGTACGCGAGGGGCTGCTTGAGGTGTGCGGCGAGGAGAGGTTGCCGAGCAACACCTACTACGGTGACGGCGGCCCCATCCCCGACGAGATCATGGATCATCTGCGCAAGTGCTACCGGGCCGCGTCCCGCCGTTTCGACTACGAACCGGACGACCTGCTGGTCATCGACAACATGCTGACCTCGCACGGGCGCGAGCCCTACGCGGGGAGGCGGAGGATCGCGGTGGCCATGGCCGAGCCATCGTCTAGCCTGGCCGGTTCTCCGGCTCCTGGTACCTGAGCTGCCTGATCCTGGCGGAGATCACCAGCAGGACCAGCAGGTCGGCGAGCAGGCCCGGCACCGCGGAGAACTGGTTCACGATGAATGCGAACACCTGGCCGAACAGGATGTCGGCCAGGATCGCCAGGTTGAGGATCTGGAAGGCGGTCAGGCGGTCGTGCCGCGAGAATCCCAGCATGGCGGCCCCGACCAGGCACAGCACCACTGTGACCGCGGCGGAGGTGGCCAGCCCGATCACCGCTCCCCGCTCGGGCTCGCCCATGAGGGTGGGGCGGTCGTAGGAGTTCTCCAGTACCAGGCCCACGAGTGGGAGCGGTGCGCGTACGACGAGGTAGGCCACCGCGACCACGACCATCGCGGGGTGGCGGATCAGCCGTTCCAACCAGGCCGCCGCGCCGCTCGCCCACAACCGCACGCGGCCCACCGCCTCCTTGGGCGGCACCATGCCGAGCAGGCGGACGGTGGCGGCGTCCAGCGGATCGCCGGAGTCCTGCACCAGGCGGATCGCGTTGCGCCGCTGCTCCGCCGTCAGCCCGGAGATCGTGCCGGCGAGGGCGGTGTTCATGGCGTTCGCCGTACGCTCGGTGCCGGTGTAGGCGGTGCGGGCCTTGAGCCACTGGGCCAGCATCACCAGCGCCGCGAACGTCACATAGATGATCCCCGCGGCGGGCCGGTAGAAGTAGTCGTTGCTCGTGGTCACGAACTTGCCCACCTCATCGGCAAACGTGCCGAACCCCGCCCCGCCGAGCAGCGCCGCCCCCATGCGCGCCCCCTGGCCGAGGAAGGTGAGGGTGACGACCAGCCCGGTCGCCATCAGCAGGCCGCCCCACAGCACGTGCGCGACGTGCAGGTCGCCGCCGCCGAGCCGCGGGTAGCCGGTGCTCGCCAGATAGGTGCGGATGAGCAGCACCGCGCTGATGCCCGCGATGGCGAAGACCTGAAGATGGGTCGCCGCACTGGTGACACGGGCCAATCCTGATCGGCGCACCGATGGACCTCCTTCATGGCGGTGAGATCATCAGTACCTTTTCCTGGGCCTTTTCCATGACGCGGACGCCGCGGGCGGCGCCGACGACGAATTTTTCACCTGAGCCGCCGGACCGGAAATCAGCCGTATCGCGCAAAGGTCCCGCAGCCGACCGGCACGCGCTCGTGCAATGGGCTCGCGCATGCAATTCCTTTGAGTCACGCTATCACACGTCACGGTGACTGCGCTGTTTCACCCCTGGCTCAAACACATTGAACAGCGCGACCACATCCTTGATTCTTGACCACGAGATGTGCTGAGCAACCACGACCGTTGTCAGCGAAGGGAGTGACTTGTGTCAACATTCGAGCTACGCCCGGACGAGGCGGCCGCGATCCTCGATCTGGCGAGCGAACTGGCCCTGCGGCACCCGAGCGTGGAATCAGCGGAATTCCAGGACGTGAGCCGTACCCATGTCGATGAGTTACCGCGCCGACTGCGGGCGGCACTGTACGATTTCCGGCTCTCCGAACCTTCGGGAATCCTCGTGCTGTCCGGTCTCCCCGTCGACGACGACGCAATCGGCCCGACCCCACCCGACTGGCGCAACCAGCCGGAACCGTCATCCACGCTGGTACTGGACATAGCGTTCTTCCTGGTGGCGAGCCTGCTCGGGGATCCGATCGCGTGGGCCACGCAACAGGGCGGGCGCATTATGCACGACGTTTTCCCGATCAAGGGATTCGAGTACGAGCAGATCGGGTGGAGCAGCGAGGAAACGCTCGTCTGGCACACTGAGGACGCTTTCCATCCACTTCGCACCGACTATCTCGGGCTCATGTGCCTGCGCAATCACGATCGTGTGGAAACGACATATGCCGACGTCGGTGACCTGCGCTTCGACGAAGCCACGGAAACCTTGCTCCGTGAGTCTCGCTTTCGCATTCTTCCCGACGATTCGCACCGCCCTGGCAATCGCGTCACAGCACACGACGACGATCCCAGGACCGCTGCCCTGCGGGAACGCGGTTACCGACGCGTCGAGAGCGCGCTGAACGATCCCGAGCCCGGCCCCGTGCTTTTCGGCGCGCCCGACGACCCCTATCTTCGCGCCGATCCCTCGTATATGGCAGGAACACAGGACGAGGCTGATGAGAAAGCACTCGCCGCGCTCGTCTCCGCCGTCGAGGCAGCCATGACAGGAGTCGTTCTCCAGCCTGGCGACATCTGCATCATCGACAATTTCAAGGCCGTGCACGGGCGCAAGCCGTTCCGCGCCAGGTTCGACGGAACCGACCGATGGCTGCGCCGCCTGAACGTCGCCAGGGACCTGCGTAAGTCTCGTGAGTTCCGGCTGGACGCGCGTTCCCGCGTCATCTACTGACCACCCGGATCGAGCTAGGAGTCCCGGACATGGACAACCCGACGGTGCCCGCCCGCGAGAACTCCCCCGCCGTCCGCCCCGACCCGGCGAACCCGGCCGACCTGCTCGATCTGTTCGCCGGATGGGTGCGGCGCGACCCCGGCCGGACGGCCGTATCCGTCGCGCCGCCCCCCGGTAGCGGACCGGACGGCAACGGGCGGTACGGCGACGGATCACTCAGTTACGGTGAGCTCGACGCGCTGGCCGATCGACTCGCCCGCCGCCTGCGCGCGCTCGGCGCGGGCGCCGACACGCTGGTCGCCGTGTACGCGGAACGCGGCCCCGACCTCGTCGTCTCCCTGCTCGGGGTGTTGAAGGCGGGGGCCGCGTACCTGCCGCTCGACCCTGACCTCCCGGCAGGCCGTCTCTCCCTCGTCGTCGGCGACTCCGGTGCCCCCGTCATCGTCACCCAGCGCCACCTGCGTGAACGGCTGCCCGTCACCGCCGCCCAGGTGTTGTGCGCCGACGACGCCCCGGGGCGGGAGCCGGACGAACACCGCGCGCTCGTACGGCCCGCCCGGCGGGAGAATCTGGCGTACGCGATCTACACCTCCGGGTCCACGGGCCGGCCGAAGGGCGTGCTGGTCGAGCGGCGGCAGCTCGCGGCGTACCTGGCCTGCTGCCTGCGCGACTACCCGAGCCTGGCGGGAACCGCCACGCTGCACTCGTCGGTGTCGTTCGACCTGTCGGTGACGACGCTGTGGGGGCCGCTCGCGGCGGGCGGACGCGTCCATGTCGCCCCGCTCGACACCACGTCGGCCCAGCCGACGTTCCTGAAGATCACGCCAAGCCATCTGCCCCTGCTCGACGAGATGCCCGCCGACCGGTCGCCCACGGAAGACCTGGTGATCGGCGGCGAGGCCCTGTACGGCGAGGCACTCGAACGCCTGCGGGCCGCGTGTCCCACAACAGCGGTGATCAACGAGTACGGCCCCACGGAGACCACGGTCGGCTGCGTGGCCTTCCGCCTCGCCCCCGGCGACCGCTCCCCCGCCGGCCCGGTGCCGATCGGCCGCCCGATGCGCGGCGTCCGCGTTCATCTCCTCGGCCCCGACCTGAGCCCCGTGGGCGAGGGCGAACAGGGCGAGCTGTACGTCGCCGGCTCCGGCGTGGCCCGCGGCTACCACGGCCGCCCCGACGCCACGGCCGAGCGCTTCGTCGCCGACCCCTACGGGCCGCCGGGCGAGCGCATGTACCGTACCGGCGACCTGGCCCGCCTCCTGCCGACCGGCGACCTCGAATACCTCGGCCGTGCCGACGACCAGATCAAAATCCGAGGGCATCGGATCGAGCCGGGCGAGGTCGAGGCCGCGCTGTGCGGCCATCCGGGAGTGGCCGCCGCCGCGGTGACGGCGGCGGACGAGCGCCTGCTGGCGTACGTGGTCCCGGTCCACGAGCCGGGCCCGTCGCCCGAGCACCTGCGCGGGTTCCTCGCGCGCACGCTTCCCGAGTACATGATCCCTTCCGTGTTCGTCTCCCTGGAGCGGCTCCCGCTGGCCGCCAGCGGCAAGGTGGACCGGGCCACGCTGCCCGCGCCCAGCCGGGAGGACGGCGCGGACACCGGCTACACGGCGCCGCGCACCCACGAGGAGCGGGTGATCGCCGAGCTGTGGGCCGAGATGCTGGGGCTGGACCGGGTGGGTGTGAACGACGACTTCTTCACGCTCGGCGGCAACTCGCTGCTGGCCTTCCGCCTCGTCCGGCGTATCCGCGAGGCGCTGGGCACGGACCAGCCCGCCCTCTCCGTCTTCCGCAAACGAACCGTCGAGGCCCTGGCCGCCTCCCTCTCCACGAGCGCCACCGAACCGTCCCGCTCAGGCGGACCTCTGGACACGGAGCGTCCCACGGCGCGACCTGACGGGTCCAAGCCGGACGAAGCGCCCTCCCCGAACCGGCTCTCCCCTGGCGGGTCCGACGTCATCGTGCCGCTTCCATCCGGAGACCCGGCGCCGCTCTCCTTCGCGCAGCGGCGGTTCTGGTTCTTCCACGAGCACGATCCCGAGAGCGTCGAGTACAACGTCCGGTTCGGTTACCGGCTGCGCGGCCCGTTCGACGTCGAGGCGCTGCGTACGGCGCTGGGCGAGCTCATCGCCAGGCACGAGCCCCTGCGCACGGTCATCCGGTCCGTGCGGGGCGAACCGGTCCAGGTCGTACGGCCCGCGGACGACGTCGAGGTGCCGCTCTCGGTCACCGACGTGTCCGGGCTCGGGGAGGAAGAACTCAAGCGGCTGCTCCTGCGGGAGACGACCAGGCCGTTCGACCTGGCCGCCGGGCCGGTGCTGCGCATGACGCTGCTACGCAAGGCGGCCGACGACCACCTGCTGATGCTGAGCCTGCACCACAGCGTGATCGACGCCCTGTCGATGCGGATTCTGGCCGACGAACTCGGCCTGCTGTACGACGCCGCCAGGCACGGACGGCGCGCCGAGCTGCCGTCGTTGCCGATCCGGTACGCGGACTACGCCGCCTGGCAGCGCGACCGCTGGACCGACGAGCGGTTGGAGAGCCGGCTCGCCTACTGGCGCGAACGGCTCGACGGGATCACCCCGCTCGACCTGCCGGCGGACCGCCCCAGACCGGCCGTCCGCTCGTGGGCGGGGTCGGCGTACCGCTTCACCGTGCCCGCCGAGCTGGTGGCCGCGCTGGAACGGGTGGCGGCACGCAACGACGCGACGTTGTTCATGGCGCTGGTGGCGGCCTGTCAGCTCCTGCTCTCCCGCTACGCGGGGCAGAAGGACGTGGCGGTCGGCACCCCGGTGTCGGGCCGCGACCTGCCCGAGTTCGATCCGCTGATCGGTTGCTTCATCAACACGCTGGTGCTGCGCTCGACCGTGGACGAGCACGCCACGTTCGCCGCGCTGCTCGGCGAGGTACGCGAGAACGTGCTGAACGCGTTCGACAACCGGGACGTGCCGTTCGAGCGGCTGGTGAGCGAGTTGGGCGAGGACCGGGACCCGAGCAGGACGCCGCTGGTCCAGGCGATGGTGGCGCTGCAGAACGCCCCGCCCAAGGTGCCGAACTTCGGCGGCGTGCGTACCGAACGGCACGAGCTGCCGCACGTATCGTCGATCTTCGATCTCACGCTGGAGTTCGCCGAGCGGGAGGGCGAGGGCGACGGCGGGCTGGACGCGATGATCGAGTACAGCACGGACCTGTTCGAGCCCGCGACGGCCGAGCGCCTGGCCCGGCATCTGGTCTCGCTGCTGGAGTCCGTGACGGGCGCTCCCGGGCTGCCGATGACCCGTCTGCCGCTGAGCGGTGGCGCGACCGGCGGGCCGGTGACCGGTGCGCCGGGCGACCGGCGTCCCGTGCACGTTCGGTTCGAGGAGTGGGCACGGCGCACGCCGGACGCGGTGGCGGTGGAGTGGCGGGGCGGCCGGCTCACCTACGCCGAGCTGAACGAGCGCGCCGGCAGGCTCGCGGGCCACCTGGGCTCGCTGGGCGTCACACGCGGCGTGCCCGTGGTGGTGTGCATGGAACCGGGTGCGGCGATGGTGACGTCGGTGCTGGCCGTGCTCAAGGCGGGAGCGGCGTACGTACCGCTCGACCCTGGCACGCCACGCGACCGGCTGGCCTACGTGATGGCCGACACGAGGGCGCCGTTCGTGCTGTCCGACGTGGCCCGTGCGGGCGTCCGGGTGGTCCACCCCGGCGACGCCGGGGAGTCCACCGGCGGCGTCATCCCGAGCGTGACACCTGACGACCTGGCGTACGTGATCTACACGTCCGGCTCGTCGGGACGTCCCAAGGGGGTCATGATCGATCACCGAGGGCTGTCGGACCTGTGCACGTGGCATGTGGCGGCCTTCGAGGTGGGATCGCAGGACCGGGCCTCACAGGTGGCCTCGCCGGGGTTCGACGCGGCGGTGTGGGAGGTCTGGCCGTACCTGTGCGCGGGCGCGCGAGTGGCCTTCCCGGACCGGGACACGCTCGACGATCCCGACGCACTGGTGGAGTGGTTCGCCGCCGCGGGCACGACGATCTGCTTCCTGCCGACGCCTCGGCTGGAGACCGTGATCGACGTGCCGCAGATCGAGCGTACGAGCCTGCGTACGGTGCTGACCGGCGGGGACGTTCTGCGCCGCCGCCCACGGCCCGGCCTGCCGTTCCGCCTGGTCAACAACTACGGCCCGACGGAGACGACGGTGGTGGCCACGGCAGGCGAGGTCGGCCCCGATGGCGACGGGCTTCCCCCGATCGGCGTGCCGGTTACGGGCAGCGCCGGGTACGTGCTCGACGCCTACGCCAACCCCGTGCCCGTAGGCGTGCCGGGCGAGCTGTACGTGGCCGGTCCCGGCCTGGCCAGGGGGTACCTGAACCGGGCCGACCTGACCGCGGAACGGTTCGTGGCCGACCCGTTCGGGCCCGAGGGCGGGCGCATGTACCGTACCGGCGACCTGGTCCGGCGGCTGCCCGGCGGCGAGCTCGAATACCTGGGCCGCACCGACGACCAGGTGAAGATCCGTGGCATCCGCATGGAGCCGGGCGAGATCGAGGCCGTGCTGCAACGGTCCCCGTCGGTGGGCGGCGCGGTCGTGCTGCCGAACCGCGGGCGCGACCGGCTGACGGCCTACGTCATCCCGTCGGGCCGGGGCGAGCCCGACCCGGAAGGGCTACGGCGCTTCGCCGCCACTCTCCTGCCCGGCAGCATGGTGCCCGCCACGATCATGGTGTTGCCCGCGTTCCCGCTGACCGTGCGCGGCAAGGTGGACCGGGCCGCGTTGCCCGACCCCGGCGCGCCGGAGCGGGCAGGCACGTACGTGCCGCCGGAGGGCCCGGCGCAGCGGGAACTGGCCAGGATCTGGCGCGAGGTGCTGGGCGTCGAGAGAGTGGGCGCGCGGGACTCGTTCTTCGCGCTGGGCGGCGACTCCATCCTCGCCATCCAGACGGTGTCGAAGGCACGCGCCGCCGGACTGCGGTTCACCTCGCGTGACCTGTTCCGGTGGCAGACGGTCGAGGCGCTCGCCCCACACGTACAGCGGGCCGCCGAGCGTGTGGAGGAGGAGCCGGGCGACGTGACCGCGCCGCTCACCCCGATCCAGCACTTCCTGTACGACCGGTTCACCGTGCCCGGCGTGTTCCAGCAGTACGTGACCGCCGAACTGGACGAGAACGTGGACGCCGACGCGCTCGAATCCGCGGTGCGCGCCCTGGTCGAGCACCACGCGGCACTGCGTACCAGGCTTCGGGCAGGAACGCAGCGGACCGTGGAGGACACCGGACGCCTTCGGCGGGTAACGGTCGGCGGCGACACCCTCGCCTGCGAGATCGAGGCCGCGCACCGGAGCGTCGACGTCGAGAACGGCCCCGCGATGGTGGCCGTGCTGTTCACCGGGGCCGGGCGACCTCGGTTGCTGTTGAGCGCGCACCACCTCGTCGTGGACGGCGTGTCCTGGCGCGTGCTGCTCGATGACCTGAACACCGCCTACGGCCAGGCGGTCCGGGGCGAGCCGATCGATCTCGGCCCGCGCGGCACGTCGTTCGCGCGGTGGAGCAGGGCGCTGGCCGCCCACGCGGAGACCGGCGCGTTCGACGACGAGAGGCCCCACTGGGCGGACGTCGCCGCGCGCACGACGGCGATCCCCCTGGACCGTGCGGGCGCCGACACGGTGGCCTCGGGACGGCGGGTGACGGCCGCACTCGACGAGGACGTCACCCGGGCGCTGCTGCGCGACGTCCCCGACGTCTACCACACGGAGATCATCGAGGTGCTGCTCGCCGCGCTGGCCCGCACGGTCACCGACTGGACAGGACACGGGGATCTCGTGCTCGGCATGGAGGGCCACGGCCGGGAGGAGATCATCCCCGACGTCGACCTTTCGCGTACGACCGGCTGGTTCACCACGTACTTCCCGCTGGCGCTGACGATCCGGGACGCCGGCTGGAGTGAGCTGATCAAGGCCGTGAAGGAGCAGGTACGGGCCGTGCCGAAGCGCGGGCTCGGCTACGGCGTGCTGCGTTACCTGCGCGGCACCGTGCCGGACTGCCGTCCCGGGATCTGCTTCAACTACCTGGGCCGCTTCGACCCGCCGACGGGCGGCGGGCTCTACCGTGAGGTCGAGCCGATCGGCCTGTTCCAGGACCCGGGCGACAACCGGCCACACGCGATCGACGTGATCGGCGCGATCCGCGACGGACGGCTCGAACTGACGTGGGAGTACTCGTCAAACCTGCACGACGATGCCACCGTCGAGCGGCTGGCGGCCGATTTCGCCGCGAACGTCACCCGCCTCGTACGCCACTGCGCCGAACCCGACGCGGGCGGCCGTACCCCGTCGGACTACCCGCTGGCGCGCCTGGACCAGGCGGCCGTCGACCGGCTGGCGGGTACGGGCCGCGCCATCGCCGCCGTCTACCCGCTCACACCCACCCAGAACGGCATGCTGTACGACTGCCTGGCCTCCGGCGACGACCTCTACCTGGCGCAGTTCGAGATGGACGTCGACGACGTGGACGACCCCGAGGCACTGGCCATGGCCTGGCAGGCGGTGGTGGACCACACGCCGATCCTGCGCACGGGCCTGGCGTGGGAAGGTCTCGACACGCCCGTACAGATCGTGCGCCACCAGGCCGGGCTGCCGGTCACGCACCATGACTGGCGGGCTCTGCCTGCGGAGGAGCGGCGGGCCCGGCTGGCCGCACTGCTGGCCGCCGACAGGGCCGAGCCGCTCGACTTCGCCGAGCCGCCGCTGTGCAGGCTGGCGCTCATCCGCGTGTCGGACACCCGCGTCCACGTCGTGTGGACCCTGCACCACGTGCTGCTGGACGGCTGGAGCGTGCACCGGCTGCTGCCCGACGTGCTGTCGGCCCATACCGCGCTGCGCGAAGGCGTCACCTGGCGGCCCGAGCCGCGACGCCCGTTCGGCGACTACGTCGAGTGGCTTCTGTCCAGGGATCCGGCGGCGGACGAGGAGCATTGGCGCGCGGCCCTGGCCGGGTTCACCGCGCCGACGCCGCTCCCCTACGACCGGGTCCCCGCGCCGCGGTATCGGCCGAAGGCGGCCGAGCGCCTGCGTACCGGCCTGCCGTCCGAGGTCACCCGGCGGCTGGCCGCGTTTGCGGGTGAGGGCGGGCTGACGCTCAACACGCTCGTGCAGGGCGCGTGGTCCATCCTGCTGTCGCAGCACAGCGGCGAGCGGGAGGTGTGCTTCGGCGCCACGACGTCGGGCCGGCCGGAAGAGCTGGCCGGAGCCGAGTCCATGATCGGCATCTTCATCCAGACCCTGCCGGTGCGCGTGCTCGTGGACGGCGCGCGGCCGTTGCTGTCCTGGCTGAGCGAGTTGCAGCAGGCTCAGGCGCGGGCGCGCGGGCACGAGGCGGTCTCGCCGGCGCGGATCAGGTCGTGGACCGGGCTGCCGCCGGGCACCTCGCTGTTCGACAGCACGATCGCGTTCGAGAACTACCCGATCGAGGCGCGGGAGGCACGGCTGAGCGGCGTGGACGCCGCCGAGGCGAACGGCTACCCGCTCAGCCTGGTCGTCTACCCGGGCGACGAACTGGAGTTCGTGCTGCTCTACGACCAGGCGCTGTTCGACGAGGCGACCGTGCGGCGGCTGGGCGAAGGTCTGAAGGCCCTGCTGACCCAGATGGTGGCCCAGGCGGGGGCTCAGGTGGGGGCTCAGGTGGGAGCGCTGACCGCGCTCGATCCCGGCGAACGACGGAGGACGCTGGCCGAGTGGAACGACACGGCACGCGACTACCCCGAGCGCGCGGTGCACGAGCTGTTCTCCGAGCGGGCGCGTGCCATGCCGGACGCGGTGGCGCTGCGGGGGGACGGCGACCCCATCACCTACGCCGGGCTCGATCGCCGATCGGACGAGCTGGCCCGTGTCCTGTCCGGGGTGGGGGTGCGGCCGGGGTCGCGGGTGGCGATACTGCAGGCGCGTACGGCTGACGCGATCGTCTCGACGCTGGCGGTGCTCAAGGCGGGCGCCGCGTACGTGCCGCTGCACCCCGGCTTCCCGCCGGACCGCCTGCGCTGGATCCTGAACGACACCCGCTCGGCGGCCGTGCTCACCGATTCCGCGATGGCGGACAGGGCGGGTGAGCTCGGCGTGCCCGTCGTCCGGATCGGCGAGGAGCCCGCCGCCGACGGCCCGATCCCGGCGAGCACACCGCCCGACCAGCTCGCGTACGTGATGTACACCTCAGGCTCGACCGGCGAGCCCAAGGGCGTCGCGATCACCCACAGGGGCGTCGTCAGCCTGGCCTGGGACAGTCGGTGGCGGTCCGGGCACGAGCGTGTGCTGTTCCATTCTCCGCACGCCTTCGACGCGGCCACGTACGAGATGTGGGCGCCGCTGCTGACCGGCGGCCAGGTCGTGGTGGCCACGGGTGAGCTGGACGCGCAAGGGCTGCGGTCGCTGGTGGCCGAGCACGGCGTGACGGCGACGTTCGTCACGGCCGCGCTGTTCAAGCTGTTCGCCGAGGAGTCGCCGGAGTGCTTCGCCGGGATGCGTGAGGTGCTGGCGGGCGGCGACGCGGTCGCGCCCTCGGCGGTGTCGCGGGTCACGGCCCGCTGCCCGGGCACGCGGGTGCACAACGGGTACGGGCCGACGGAGACGACGACGTTCGCCCTCACCGGAGAGCTGACGCCTGAGCTGGCGCGGGCGGGGCTGGCTCCCATCGGGCGGCCGGTGGACAACACCCGTGCCTACGTGCTCGACCACAACCTGTCGCCCGTGCCCGTCGGCGCGCCGGGCGAGCTCTACCTCGCGGGCAGCGGCCTGGCCAGAGGGTACTTCGGCAGGGCCGGGCTGACGGCCGAGCGCTTCGTGGCCGACCCGTACGGGCCGCCCGGCGAGCGCATGTACCGCACGGGCGACCGGGTCAGGTGGACGGCGGACGGCGACCTGCACTTCCTCGGCCGGGTGGACGACCAGGTGAAGATCCGGGGGTTCCGCATCGAGCCGGGCGAGATCGAGTCCGCGCTGCTCGACCGTCCTGGTGTGGCCGAGGCCGTGGTCGTGGCCAGGGAGGGCTCGGGCGGGCGCAAGACGCTGGTCGCGTACGTGGTGCCCGCGGCCGGGCAGAAGCCGCGGGGTGAGGAGCTGGCGAAGGAGCTGGGCGCGCGGCTGCCGGCGTACATGGTGCCGTCGGCGTTCGTGTTCCTGGAGCGGCTGCCGCTCAACCGCAACGGCAAGGTCGACCGCGGCGCGCTGCCCGAGCCGCCGCGCGAGCCCGAGCGCGCGGGCGAGCACGTCGCGCCGCGCAACCCCACGGAGGAGGCGCTGTGCCGCATCTGGGAGCAGGTGCTCGGCCTGGACGAGATCGGCGCGCACGACGACTTCTTCATGCTCGGCGGTGACTCCATCTCAAGTCTGCGGGTGACGTCACGGATGCGCCCGGCCTTCGGGGTGAGTTTGTCCCCGGCCGACGTGTTCGTGGCGCCGACCGTGGCCGAGCTGTCCGAGCTGGTCCAGGACAGGATCCTGGACCAGCTCGAAGCGGCGGCGCGCGAGTCGTGAACGACTCACCCCTGCGCCGCCGTACCTGCCTGTGGGCGTTCCCGCGGCGCCTCTTGGCGTCGTAGGGGCGCGGCGGCTCCGATCGCCCGACGATGTCCTCGCGTCGCCGCCTCAAGAATTCGACCGTCTTCGCCGGGGAGGTCATGCCTTTCCCAGCGGTCTTCGGAAAACCGCCCCCGTTGCCGCGCTTTACGACAGCCCTGCACAGGGCGCCCATTTCGCTGGCGGAGCAACCGCTTTTTTGTGCTCGGCGATGGCGCGTTTTCCTGCTTTTCGTCGGAGGTGGCCGTTGAACTGGCTCTTTAGCCGTCGATTCAAGGCCCTGGAACCGCCGGGCCGGCGTTGAAAAGATCGGTTGTACCGGAAGTCCGCCTCCAGGGGTTCACAGCCTGCTCACCGCTGTTTCGGCGATGAGTGATCAGACGGGTTATCCAGGCGCGGCGAACACCGCAGGACATTGGAGAAACTCCCCGTGCATATCTCTTCCCCACGCGACGAGCGCATCCAGGCGTTGCCCGAGCACCTGCGCGAGCAGCTTCTGCGGCGCCTGTCAGGGCAGTCGTCGCCCGCCGAGGAGCCGATACCCGCGATCGACGGCTCAGGACCGCTGCCGCTCTCGCCTGCGCAGGAACGCCTCTGGTTCATGTACGAGCTGGATCCGGAAGCCATCGACTATCTCGTGCCGCTGATCGTGCGGCTCACCGGGCCGCTGGACGTGCCCACGCTGCGTGCCGGGCTGAACGCGCTGGTGGAACGGCATGAGACGCTGCGGTCGACGTTCGGGTCGCGTGACGGCCGTGGCGTGCGCGAGGTCGCGCCGCACATGGAGGTCCCGTTACAGGTCACCGACCTGACGGGGCGGCCGGGCGAGCTGGACCGCGTACTCGAACAGGAGGCGCGGCAGCCCTTCGACCTGCGGGAAGGTCCGGTGTTCCGGGCCCGGCTGATCAGGCTGGGCGAGCGTGAGCACGTGCTGACGGCCTACGCGCACCACATCGTCACCGACGGCTGGTCCTCGCGGCTGGTCCTGGACGACCTGGCCGCCCTGTACTCCGCCACGCTCGGCGGCGAACCGGCGGGCCTGGCGCCGCTGCCCCTGCGTTACGCGGACTACGCCGCCTGGCAACGGAATCTGACGGCGGGACCGCAGGCCGGGAAGCAGCTCGCGTACTGGCGCGACCGGCTGGACGGGTTCACGCCGATGGACCTGCCGACGGACCGCCCCCGCCCGCCGGTCAGGAGCTCGGCCGGGGCGCGGCACACGTTCGAGATCCCGGCCGAGGTGGTGGGGCGGCTGCGCGAGGCCGGCGAGCGCAACCGGGCGACGTTGTTCATGACGCTGGTCGCGGCCGTGCACCTGCTGCTGGCCCGGTACACGGGACGGCCTGACGTCGCGGTCGCGACCGTCGTGTCGGGCAGGGACCGGGTGGAGCTGGAGAACCTGGTCGGGTTCTTCGTCAACACGCTGGTCCTGCGTGGTGACGTGGACGAGGGCGTGTCGTTCGACGAGCTGCTGCGGCGTACGCGGGCGGGCGTGCTGGACGCGTTCGCCCACGACGGGGTGCCGTTCCAGCGGCTGGTGGAGGCGCTGCGGCCGGAACGTGACCCGAGCAGGCCGCCGCTCACCGAGGTCGCGGTCAATCTGCGTAACCTGCCGGCGGCGTCGGCGGCGTTCGCCGGCCTGCTGGCCGAGGAGTTGGAGCCGCCCGTGCTGGCGGCGAGCATGGATCTGTCGTTCGACTTCGCCGAGCGCGACGGGGCGCTGGCGGGGAGCGTGGCCTACAACGCGACGCTGTTCGACGCGGGGACGGCCGAGCGAATCGCGGCGCATCTGACGTGCCTGCTCAAGGAGGTCGCGGACGGCCCCGACCGGCCGCTGGCCGAGATCTCGTCGCTCGGCCAGGCCGAGCGGACGCTGCTGACGTCGCTGTGGTGCGGCGACGGGACCGGGCCGCCCGCGCGCACGGTGAGCGAGCTGTTCGCCGAGCAGGCCGAGGCCCGGCCGGACGCCGAGGCGGTGGTGTGCGGCCCGCGCTCGGTACGTTACGGGGAGCTGGCCGAGCGGGCCGAGCGCATCGCCGGGCTGCTGGCCGCCGAGGGCGCGGGGCCTGAGCGGTATGTTGCGGTGGCCCTGCCGCGCTCGATCGACATGGTCGCGGCCGTGCTGGGCGTGCTCCGCTCCGGCGCCGCCTACCTGCCGATCGACCTGGACTATCCGGCCGACCGGATCCGTACCATGATCGACGACACCGCGCCGGTGCTCACGCTCACCACCCGCGAGGGAGTGGACAGGCTGCCCCCGGGTGTGCCCGCCGTGGCGCTGGACGACCCGGCCGTCGAGAACGCCCTGACCGGCCCGCACCCCACCCCTCTCCCCGCCGTCAACCCCGATCACCCCGCCTACGTGATCTACACCTCGGGTTCCACAGGACGGCCCAAAGCCGTCGTGGTGACGCACGCGGGTGTGCACGACATGGTGCTCATCCAGCGGGAACGCCTGGGCGCCGGGCCGGACGCGCGGGTGTTGCAGTTCGCGTCGCTGAGCTTCGACGGCGCGTTCTGGGAGTTGGTGTGGGCGCTGCTGTCGGGCGGCACGCTGGTGATCGCCACCGACGAGGAGCGTCCGCCCGGCGCGCCGTTGGCCGGGCTGATGGCACGCGAGCGCGTCACCCACGCCGTGCTGCCGCCCACCGCGGTTTCGACGCTGCCGCCCGGCGGAGTGCCGTACGGCGCGGTGCTGATCGTGGCGGGCGAGACCTGCCCGCCGGAACTCGTGCGGACGTGGTCGCGGGGCCGGCGCCTGTTCAACGGGTACGGGCCAACCGAGACCATGGTGGGCGCGACTTTGGGCGGGCCTCTGACGGCGGCCGACGCCGATCCCGGACCGGTGCCGATCGGACGGCCCTTCCCGAGCATCAGGGCGTACGTGCTGGACGCGCGGCTGCGGCCGGCGCCGATCGGCGTGCCGGGCGAGCTGTATCTCGGTGGTACGCGGCTGGCGAGGGGGTATTCGAACCGGCCCGGGCTGACCGCCGAGCGGTTCGTGGCCGACCCGTACGGGCCGCCGGGCACGCGCATGTACCGCACGGGCGACAGGGCACGCTGGCTGGCCGACGGCAGGCTGGAGCACGCGGGCCGCGCCGACGACCAGGTCAAGCTGCGTGGGTTCCGTATCGAGCTGGGCGAGGTCGAGGCGGCGCTGGCCGCGCATCCCGCCGTGGTCACCGCCGCGGTGGCGGTCAAGGAGGACGCGGGCGGGGCAAAACGGCTGGTGGCCTACCCGGTGCCGGCCGACGGCGGGGTCACGCCGGGCGAGCTGCGCGACTTCCTGCGCCGGCGGCTGCCCGAGCACATGGTGCCCGCGGCGTTCGTGCCGTTGCCCGAGCTGCCGCTGACCCGCAGCGGAAAGGTCGACCGCCGTACGCTGCCGCCGCCACCCGGCGAGCGTGACAGCGGCGAGGAGTACGTCGAGCCGCGCACCCCCACCGAACGTGTCCTGGCGGGGGTGTGGTCGCGGGTGCTCGGCGTGGACCGGGTCGGTGTCCGGGACAACTTCTTCGACCTGGGCGGCGACTCCATCCTCGCGCTCCAGGTCGTGGCCGGGGCCAGGGCGCAGGGACTGGAGGTCGCGCCGCGGCAGATGTTCCTGCGCCAGAACGTCGCCGACCTGGCCGTGGCGGCGGCCCTCGTCCCCGCGGGGCGTGAGGACCACGCGGGCGGGGACGAGCGGGTGAGCGGCGACGTGCCGCTGACGCCGATCCAGCACTGGTTCCTGGAGAACATGGCCGACAGCCTGTCCCGCTTCAACCAGGCGGTCTGCCTGGAGCTGGCCCCCGACGTGGACGAGGACGCGCTCGAAGCCGCCCTGCGCGCCCTGGTCGAGTGGCACGACGCGTTGCGCCTGCGGCTGGAGCGGGACGGCGACGGTGGGTGGCGCCAGCACAACGCCGAGACCGAGCACGGCACGATCCTGCGCAGGGCGGAACGGCCCGGCGAGGAAGCCGAGATCACGTTCGCGCCGGACAGCGGGCCGCTGGTCAAGGCCCTGCTGGTCACGTCCGGCGAGTCCAGGCGGCTGTACCTGGCCGTCCATCACCTGGCCGTGGACGGCGTTTCGTGGCGGATCCTGCTGCCCGACCTGGAGACCGCCCTGCGGCAGGCCGCGGCGGGTGAGCCGATCAGGCTCGGGCCGCGTACCACCTCGTTCCGCTCCTGGTCGCTGCGGTTGCGCGAGCATGCCCTCTCGGGCGGTTTCGACGACGAGCTGGACCATTGGCGACGCACCCGTGAGCTGGCGAGGAGCGCGGCGGTGCTGCCACTGGACGGCGGCGGCGAGAACCTGGCCGGTGACCTGCGTACGGTGACCAGCACTGTCGGCCCCGAGGTCACCCGGCGGCTGATGCGCGAGGTGCCGGAGGCGTACCGGGCGCGGATGGACGACGTGCTGCTCGGCGCGCTCGGCCGGGTGCTGACCGGGTGGGCGGGCGGTGACCGGGTGCTGGTCGAGGTGGAGGGCCACGGCCGCGAGGAACTGTTCCCGGAGGTGGACCTGTCGAGGACGGTCGGGTGGTTCACCACGGTCTCGCCCCTGGTGCTGCACGTGCCGGGCGGTGACTGGGGTGACCTGCTCAAGTCCGTGAAGGAGCAGGTCAGAGCCGTTCCTTCGCGCGGTCTCGGGTACGGCGCGCTGCGTTACCTGTCCCCTTCAGGGGAGGAGCTGCGTGACGACCCGAAGCCGCAGGTCGCCTTCAACTATCTGGGGCGCATGGACGCCCACGGCTCGCCCGGCGGCCCGTTCCCGCGCTTGCTGCCCGTCCCCGAGGGCACCGAGCGCGTCCCGGGGCAGGTTCGGGCTCACCTGCTGGAGGTCAACGCCGTCGTACGCGACGACCGGCTGGAGATCGGCTGGTCGTACTCGGCCCGGCTGCACCGCGAGGAGACCGTGAACCGGCTGGCCGGGCAGCTCGTGGCGGCGCTCGGGGAGATCGCCGAGCACTGCGCGCGTCCCGGGGCGGGCGGGTGCACGCCGTCCGACTTCCCGCTGGCGCGGCTGGACCAGGCGGCGCTGGACGGGATCGCGGGCGACGGCCGGGCCGTCGAGGACGTCTACCCGCTCACGCCCGTGCAGAGCGGCCTGCTGTTCCACTCGCTGTCCGACCCCGCGGGCGACACCTACGCCTCGCACTTCAACCTGCTGCTCGATGGCGTGGACGATCCGGATCGGCTGGTGCGCGCCTGGCAGGAGGTGGCCGCGGACATCCCGGCGCTGCGTACCGCGGTCGTGTGGGAGGGGGTGCCCGAGCCGCTGCAGGTCGTGCGGCGCGACGCCACGATCCCCGTCGAGCGTCACGACTGGCGCGCGCTGACCGAGGAGGCCAGGAGCGCCGAGGCCGCGCGCATGTGGGAGGGCCGTGCCCGGTGGCGGCTCGACCTGGGCCGGGCGCCACTGATGCGGCTGGCCGTGGCGCGGCTGTCCGACACGCGGGTGCGGGTGTTCTGGACGGCGCATCACCTGCTGCTCGACGGCTGGAGCGCGGCACAGGTGCTGACCCAGGTGTTCGAGCGGTACGCGGGTCGCACGCATCCGGCGCGCAGGCCGTACCGGGACTATGTGGAGTGGCTGGGGCGGCAGGATCGGGCGGCGGCGGAGGCGCACTGGCGGCGGGAGCTGGACGGGTTCACCGCGGCGACGCCGCTCCCGTTCGACCGGCCGCCGGTCAGGGCGCACGGGTCGCGCTCGGCCGCCGCCGTACGGCTGAGCCTGTCGCCCGAACGTTCGCACGCGTTGTACGAGCGGGCCCGCCGCGCCCGGCTGACGGTGAACACGCTGCTCCAGGGCGCCTGGGCGATCCTGCTCTCACGGTACTCGGGCGAGCGCGACGTGTGCTTCGGCGCCACGGTCTCCGGCCGCCCCTCCGGACTGCCGGGGTCGGAGTCGATCGTCGGCCTGTTCATCAACATGCTGCCCGTGCGCGTGGACGTGGACGGCGACGCCGACCTGATCGGCTGGCTGCGCGGGCTGCAGGATTCTCAGGTCGAAGGCCGCCAGTACGACTACCTGTCCCCCGCGGACGTGCAGAGATGCGCCGGCCTGGCGGGCGGTGTGCCGCTGTTCGACAGCGTCATGGTGTTTGAGAACTACCCGGAGGCCGCCGGTGACCATGGCGTCCGCGTGCTGGAGCACACCGGTGACGAGCACGGCAACTACCCGCTCATGATCACCGCGTACGCGGCGGGCGAGCTGACCCTGGCGCTCGACTACGACCCGGGCCTGTTCGACGCGGGTACCGCGGAGCGGCTGCTCGGCCACCTGGAGACGATGCTCGGCGCGTTCGCCGGCGACGAGACCTGCCGGGTGTCGGAGCTGCCTGTCATGCCGGAGTCCGAGCGGCATCGGCTGCTCGTGGAGTGGAACGACACCGTCGTCCCCTTCCCCGCCGCCGGTCCCGTGCACGAGCTGTTCGCGGAGCAGGCCGCCCGCACCCCCGACGCCACCGCCGTGAGCTGTGGCGAAACCGCGCTGAGCTTCGCCGCCCTGGACGAGCGGGCCAACCGGCTGGCTCACCACCTGATCGGGCTGGGCGCGCGGCCCGGAACGCTGGTCGGCGTGTGCGTCGAACGCGGCTTGGACGCCGTCGTCGCGCTGCTCGGCGTGCTCAAGTCGGGCGCGGCGTTCGTGCCACTCGACCCCGACCATCCGCCTCGGGTCCTCGAATCCATGCTGGAGGACGCCGCCGCCCCGATCGTGGTCACCCAGACGAGGCTGCTCGACCGGCTGGAACGCGGCCGGGCGGCGTTCGTCTGCCTCGACGACGCCGACCTGGCCGGGCACCCCGCCACCGCGCCCCACACGGACGTGACCCCCGGCGACCTGGCGTACGTGATCTACACGTCGGGCTCGACCGGGAGACCGAAGGGCGTGATGGTCGAGCATCGCCACGTCTGCCACATGCTGCGTGCCTGGGACGCCCGTTACGGCCTGGCGGGGACCTCGCCCCGATGCCTGTCGGTCTCCAGCCAGTCGGTGGACCTGTTCTTCGGCGACTTCCTGCTGTCGGCGGTGCTCGGCGGCGAGATGATCATCTGTCCGAGCGGACGGCTCGGCGACCCGCTCGCCATCGCCCGCCTGATCGAGAACACGCGCGCGGAACTCCTGGTGACCGTGCCCGCGCTGGCCCGCGCCATCGCCGAGGAGCTGGACGGTCCCGGCTCGCTGCGGGTGCTGATGGTCGGCTCCGAGGGCTGGCCGGTCGGCGAGGCCCGGCGCATACTCGACCGGCTCGGCTCCGGCACCGTCATCGTGAACGCCTACGGCGCCACCGAGACGACCGTTGACTCGACGGTGTTCCAGCTCGGCACCGGCCCGATGGGGCACAGGACGTACGTGCCGATCGGGCGGCCCTTCGCCAACACCCGCGTGTACGTGCTGGACGCCGAAAGGCGGCCGGTGCCCATCGGCGTGGTCGGCGAGATCCACATCGCCGGTGACGGGGTGGCGCGCGGCTACTGGAACCGGCCCGACCTGACCGAGGAACGCTTCTCACCCGACCCGTTCGCCCCGGGACGCATGTACCGGACCGGCGATCTCGGCCGCCGCAGGGCCGACGGCGTACTGGAGATCGTCGGGCGGGTCGACGACCAGGTCAAGGTACGCGGGTTCCGTGTCGAGCCAGGCGAGGTCGAATCGGCGCTGGTCGCGCATCCCCAGGTCGCCGCCGCCGCGGTGGCCGGACGGCAGGACGAGGCGGGGCGGACGCGGCTCGTCGCGTACGTCGTTCCCACCGGCGAGCAGGCACCCGACCCGGCCGTACTGCGGGCGTTCCTGGCCGGGCGGGTGTCGGCTCAGGCGGTGCCGTCGGCGTACGTCAGGATCGACGCGCTGCCGATGACCCCGAGCGGCACGCTGAACCGGCGCGCCCTGCCCGCCCCCGCCGGCCTGCTCGACGCCGCCGTGCCCCATGTCCCGCCGCGCGACACCACGGAGAGGCTGCTCGCCGGGATCTGGGCCGAGGTGCTGCGCCGCGATCCGGCGGGGATCGGCGTCGAGGACGACTTCTTCGACCTGGGCGGCGACTCGATCCTCAGCATCCAGGTGATCTCGCGGGTACGTGCGGCGCTCGGCGCCGCGCCCTCGCCCCGCCAGCTCTTCGACACGCCCACCATCGCCTCCTTCGCCAGGACGCTCGGGGCCGCCGCGCCGCAGGAGGCCATCGGGCGGGCGGACGGCGACGACGGCCTGCCGCTGTCGTTCGCGCAGCAGCGGCTGTGGTTCCTGAGCGAGTTCGAGCCGGACAGCTCCGAGTACAACACCGTGTTCGGCCTGCGTCTGTCCGGTGAGGTGGACGTGGCCGCGCTGCGTACCGCGCTCGACCGGCTGGTGACCAGACACGAGTCGCTGCGTACGGTCTTCGGCGACGTCGAAGGCCGCGGCGTGCAGTCCATCCTGCCGCCCGGACCGTTGCCGCTGCGCGTGATCGACGTGTCCGGCCACGACGACCCCGAGTCCGCGACGCACGGCCTTCTCGGGCGGGAGGCGTCCCTGCCCTTCGACCTGCGCCGCGGCCCGCTGCTGCGGGCCACCCTGATCAGGATGGGACGGGACGAGCACGCGTTCGCGCTGGTCATGCACCACATCGTGACCGACGGCTGGTCGATGGGCGTGCTCGCCGCCGAGCTCGGCGCCTGTTACGCGGCCGCGCTGCGCGGCGACACCCCCGAGCTGGCGCCGCTGCCGATCAGGTACGCCGACTACGCGGCCTGGCAGCGCCGCCACCCGTCCGACCCGTCCTACTGGCGGGAGCGGCTGGCCGGGCTCACCCCCCTGGCCCTGCCCACCGACCACCCACGCCCCCCGGTACGGCGGGCCGACGGCGCGATCCGCCTGCTCGACCTCCCGGCGCACACGCTGGACGGGCTGAAGGCGGTGGCCAGACAGCATGACGCGACCCTGTTCATGGTGCTGGTCGCGGCCACCACGATCCTGCTGTCCAGGATCTGCGGCCAACGGGACGTCGCCGTCGGCACCGCCGCCTCGGGACGCGGGCGCGCCGAGCTGGAAGGGCTGGTCGGGTTCTTCGTCAACACGGTCGTGCTGCGGTCCACGGTGACCGAGTCGTCGTCGTTCGCGGCGTTCCTGGCGCAGGTCAGGAATACGGTGCTGGAGGCGTTCGAACACGACGACGTACCGTTCGAGCAACTCGTCGAGGTGTTGCGGCCCGAACGAGACCCGAGCAGGAACCCGCTCGTCGACGTCATGGTCGTCCTGGACAACACGCCCTCGGCCGACCCCGATCTGCCGGGGCTGCGCACCACGCCACTGCCCGCGGTCTCCGACCAGGTCAGCCACGACCTGACCGTGGACTTCCTGGAGCACGGCGGCCGGCTGACCGCCGCCGTCGGCTACGGCACCGCGCTGTTCGACCACTCGACCGCCGACCGTCTGGCCGGGCACCTGACGACCCTGCTCAACGCCATCGCCGCAGGTCATCAGGGTTCCGTGGCGGAGCTGTCGATCATGACGGACACGGAGCTCAAGCAGGCCGTGACCGGCTGGCAGGACACCCGCCGGGACACCCCGCCCGCCCTGTTCGCCGAACTGTTCGAGGAGTGCGCGGCGGCGAACGCCGACCGTACCGCGCTCGTCTTCGGTGACCGCGCGCTCACCTTCGCCGAGCTCGACGCCCGCGCCAACCGCCTGGCGCACCTGCTGCGCGCCCGGGGGGCCGGACCCGAGACGCTGGTGGGGCTCGCGGGCTCACGCAGCGAATGGACCGTGGTCGCGCTGCTGGCCGTGCTCAAGGCCGGGGCCGCCTACCTGCCGCTGGATCCCGGACTGCCTCGGGAGCGGATGGCGTACATGCTGGACGACGCCCGGCCGCTGATCGTCCTCGCCGACCGCGACTCCACGTTCGAACCGCCCGAGCCTGTGGACGTCGTCCTGCTGGACGATCCCGCGCTGCTGGACGGCCTGCCTGACACGCGGCCCGGCGTGCGGCCGCATCCGGCGCACCCGGCATACGTGATCTACACGTCGGGCTCGACGGGACGGCCAAAGGGCGTGGTCGTCGAGCACCGGGGACTCGCCAACCTGTTCCTCGACCACAGGGCCGACCTCATGCGCGCCGAGACCACCCAGCCGATCAAGGCGGGGGTGACCGCGGCGTTCACGTTCGACACCTCTTTGGAGGGCGTGCTGTGGATGACCGACGGCCACGAGCTGCACGTGATCGACGACCTCACCAGACGCGACCCGGAAGCGCTGATCGACTACGTCGCCCGGCACCGGATCGACCTGCTGGACCTCACGCCCTCCTACGCCGAACAGCTCACCGCACGCGGCCTGCTCACCTCCGCCCGTCACCGACCCGCCGTACTCATGCTGGGCGGTGAGGCGGTCGGCGAGCAGCTCTGGCGCGAGCTGCGCGACGCGCCCGGCACCACCGGCTACAACTACTACGGGCCGACCGAGTGCACGGTCGACACCCTGTACTGCAGACTGTCGGACAGCGAGCGGCCCGTCGTGGGCAGGCCCACCTGGAACACCAGGGCGTACGTGCTGGACGACCGGCTCCGCCCGGTGCCCGTCGGGGTCGCGGGAGAGCTGTACCTGGCCGGTGACCAGCTCGCGCGCGGCTACCTCAACCGGCCGGGCCTGACCGCGGAACGGTTCGTGGCCGGGCCTTTCGAGGAGCCGGGCGGCCGCATGTACCGGACGGGCGACCTGGCCAGGTGGCGGCCCGACGGGCTGATCGAGTACTTGGGCCGCACCGACGACCAGGTCAAGGTGCGCGGCTTCCGTATCGAGCCGGGCGAGATCGAGGCCGTGCTCTGCGAGCACCCGGACGTGGCGCAGGCCGCCGCGGCCGTGTTCGACGACCCGGGGTCGCCGCGCATCGCCGCGTACGTGGTCCCCGTTCCCGGGGCCGCGCCCGAGCCCGGCGCGCTGCGCGACTTCGCCAAACGCTCACTGCCCGGGTACATGGTGCCGCACCTCTTCGTGACGCTGGCGGATCTGCCGCTGAACACCAGCGGGAAGGTCGACCGCCGCGCCCTGCCCGCTCCCGGCGCGACGGCGGCGGCGGGCACGGACCGGCTCCCCCCGCGCGACGACGTCGAACGGGCTCTGGCCGAGGCGTGGGCCGAAGTGCTCGGCGTGGACGCGGACTCGTTCGGGGTCGAGGACAACTTCTTCGACCTCGGCGGCGACTCCATCCTCAGCATGCAGATGGTGGCCAGGGCCAGGCAGGCGGGGGTGTGGATCACGTCCAAGGACCTTTTCCTGCACCAGACGATCGCCGAACTGGCACCCGTCGCCCAGCCGGTCGCCGAGACCGCCTCCTCCGGTGCGGTCGTGGACGGGCCGGTGCCGCTGACGCCCGTGCAGCGCGAGTTCCTGCTGCCGCGGCGGGTCGCGCCGCACCACTACAACCAGTCGATGCTGGTGGAGCTGTCCGGCCCGGTCGGCGAGCCCGCGCTGCGGGCCGCGCTCGCCGCCCTGGCCGAACGGCACGACGCCCTCAGGCTCCGCTTCGAACGTGACCGCTCCCGGCCCCGCACCGGGGACTGGTCGCAGCTCGCCGTGCCCGCGCCGGCCGTCCCGCTGACCTGCCACGACCTGTCCCATCTGACGGACGAGGCCGAGCTGCGAGCCGCGGCGAACGAACTGGCCACCGACGCCGATCTGGGGTTCGACCTGCAGCATGGCCCCCTGTGGTCCGCCCTGCTCCTCGACCTCGGCGCGGAACGGCGGCCCTGGCTGTACCTGACCGCGCACCACCTCATCGTGGACGCCGTGTCCTGGCGAATCCTGACCGAGGATCTGGAGACCGCCTACCGGCAGGCGGCAGGCGGCGCACCCGTCGATCTCGGGCCCGCGACCTCGCCGTTCCGCCAGTGGGCGGCCCGGCTGGCCGAGCACACGGCGGCGGGCGGGCTCGACGGTGAGGCGGCGTACTGGACCGGCCTGCCCGATCCCGCGCCGCTGCCCACGGACCACGACGGCGAGAGCCTCGTCGGCTCGGTCTCGACCGCGCCGTGCTCGTTGTCCGAGCACGAGACCCGGGCGCTCGTGCGCGGCGCGCCTGCCGTGTTCCGTGCCCGGCTGAGCGAGGTGCTGATCGGCGCGCTGGCCTGGACGCTGTGCCGGTGGACGGGCCAGGAGCAGGTCGTGATCGGCCTGGAGGGACACGGCCGTGAGGACGTCTTCGACGACCTCGACCTGACCAGGACCGTCGGCTGGTTCACCAGCGAATACCCGGCCGCCCTGACCGTGCCCGGCGGCAACGACTGGGCGGCGCTGGTCAGGACCGTGCGCGCGCAGCTTCGCGCGATCCCCGGCAACGGCCTCGGGTACGGCCTGCTGCGCCACCTCAGCCCGCCCGGCTCCCCCGGCACCGCACTCGCCGGCCGGCCGCGCCCGCAGGTCGCCTTCAACTACCACGGCCAGTCCGGCACCGCGCCGGGAGAAGGCCTCTACCACGCCTTCCACGACCCGATCGGGCAGGAGCAGAGCCCGCTGGAACACGTCGGTCACCCGTTGGAGATCGTCGGCGCGATCCGCGACCGCCACCTGACCTTCGACTGGTACTACTCGCAGAACCTGTACGACCCGTCCACGGTGTCGAAGCTCGCGGAGGACTTCGCCGGCGCGCTGCGTTCCCTGGCCCGCCACGCCGAGCGGCGTTCGGCGCCCCGCGAGGAGGTCTGACATGGACGTTCTCGCCCTCCCCGCCACCGCACTGGCCGGCCTGCTGGCCGAACTGGCGCGCGAGCACCACGTCCCGGGCGCGCAGCTCGCCGTCCGCCACGACGGCCGTACGGTGAGCGCCGGGTACGGCGTCGAGACCCACGGCGGAGAGGCGGCCGTGACGGAGGCGACGGCGTTCCCGCTGGGCTCGCTGACCAAGCCGTTCACGGCCACGCTGGCCGCCATGCTGGCCGACGACGGTGACCTGACCTTCGACGGCCCGCTGCCCGGCGGGGTCGAAGGGGTGACTCTGCGTGGCCTGCTCAGTCATACCTCGGGCCTGGCCGCCGACGGCGACGTACGGCACCCCGCCGTTCTGCGGGTGGGCCGGGCGTTCTCCTACTCCAACCTCGGCTACGAGCTGGTGGGCCGCCTGGTCGGCCAGGTCACCGGGATGACCTGGTGGGAGGCGGTCGAGGAACTACTGCTGACCCCGCTGGGCATCGAAGCGTCGTACGCGACGGGACGGCGTACCGGTCGCCGTACCGCGACCGGCCACAGCGTGCATCCGGCGACAGGTCGCGTCGTGCCGGTGGCGCAGGAGCAGGAGACCCCCGGTCAGGCCCCTTCCGGCGCGCTCGCGCTGAGCGCGACCGACCTCGTCACCCTGGCTCGGCTCCACCTGGCCGACCCTGACCTGCCCGTCCTGCTCGACCGGCGTACCCTTCACGAGCTGCGCGAGGACCAGCTGGCCGGGATCGAGATCGGGCCGTACGGGCTGGCGGACGGCTGGTGCCTGGGCTGGTCGGCGCACCACCGCGACGGCCTCGACTGGTACGGCCACGACGGCACCGGCGAGGGCACCTCCTGCCATCTGAGGTTCGAGCCCTCACAACGAACCGTCGTCGCGCTCACCACGAACGCGGACACCGGGCTCGCCCTGTGGCGCGACCTCACCGAACGGCTGGCCCTCCACGGGATCGCCCCCGGCGACCACCGCCCGCTCGCGGGCTCGGGACCACCCGTGGCGCCGCCGCCCGGGTGCACGGGCACATACGTGAACGGCGGATCGGCCTTCGAGGTCACCAGCGGCGGCGGCGGGCTGCGTCTGCGGTCGGCAGGGCCGATCACCTGCTACCGGGGCGGGGTGTTCGAGATCGGCGAGGGCCACGCGGGGCGGTTCATCACCCTGGGCGGCGACATCGACCTGATCCAGGTGTCAGGCCGTTTGGCCCGCCGGGCGGGGAGCCCCGGAGCATGAAGGAAGCCGCCGTGGAGACCGTCGCTCCCCCGCTCGCGCGTAACAGGCGTTACGCGATCCTGTGGAGCGGACAGTTCCTGTCGGAGTTCGGCAACGAGATCAACTTCGTCGCGTTCCCGCTGCTGATCCTGGCCATGTCGGGCTCCGCGTTGCAGGCCGGGCTGGCCTCGTCGCTGGTCGCGGCCGGTCACATGCTGGCCAACCTGCCCGCCGGTGTGGTCGCCGACCGGTGGGACAGGCGCAGGACGCTGCTGCTGTGCCAGGGCGGCCGGGCGCTGGCCGTGGCGTCGGTGGCGGTCGCCGTCTGGCTGGACGCGTTCTCGTTCCCGCACGTCCTGCTCGTGGCACTGATCGACGGGCTGCTCGGGGCGGCTTTCGAACCTGCGGAGCAGGCCGCGCTTCCGCAGGTCGTACCGGAGTCCCAGTTGTCGCGGGCGGTCGCGGCCAACACGGCGAGACCGTTCATCGCGACGCTGCTGGGCCCGGCGCTCGCCGGGTTCCTGTTCGCGGTTGAGCAGGCGATGCCGTTCGCGCTGGACGGCCTGATGCTGGCGCTCTCGTTCGCGGCGCTGATGTTCCTCCGGCTGCCCGCGCGCCCCGCGCCCGCGGAGCCCGCCCGGGGTGCGGGAGGGGATCTCGTGGCCGGGCTCCGGTGGGTGCTGGGGCAGCGGTTGATCAGGACGACGCTGGTGTGGATGGCGGTGTCCAACCTCGTGTTCACCGCGCTGATGATCATCGTGCTGGCGATGTCGCACGAGGACAAGGTGGGTGCGGGCGTGATCGGCCTGACCATGGCCTGCATGGGCGCGGGCGGGCTGCTCGGCGCGGCGCTGGCCGACCGGCTGCACGCCCTGCTGCCCGCTCCGGTCATCATCATCGGTTTCTCGTGGATGACGGCCCTGCTGACCGGGCTGATGGCGCTCGTGCCCGGCGGCCTGCCGCTGGGGCTGCTGCTGGGCTGTACCGCGTTCTTCGCGCCGCTGGCGAACACGACGATCCTGACGTACCAGATCACGGTCACTCCGGACAGGCTGCGCGGCCGGCTGACCGGCATCGTCGGGTTGTGCTCCGGCGGCGCGGCGGCGCTCGGGCCGCTGCTCGGCGGCGCCCTCATGACCGCCGGTGGAACGGGGCCCGGCGGCATACTGAGCTGCGCCGCCGCCCTCAGCGTCATCGCGCTGGCGACCACGCTCACCCCGGCACTCCGCCGTTTCCCCACCACCGGCTAAAGCGAACTCAGGCCCTCGCAGGAAACGTCACCGAACGTCAGCCGGGAGAGCGTCTGAGGTTGAAAGGCTGAAGCCGCGGCGGTTCGAGGGGCAGGCCAGCCTGGGCGACGAAGCCGTCGAGCAGCGCAGGACGGTACCGCATCCGTTCGAGCCTGGTCTTGACCAGTGTGGTGGACCGTTCGGCGTTATCGGGAGCGAGGTTGGCCGGGCCCCGTTTGAGAACCGGCCGCACTCCTTCGGCCGGGTTCGGTTCCGGGGCATCCAGCGGCGCCGCGAACCGGACAGGTCCGAAGCCTTGACCTCGAAGAGACCGCCACGCTCCGGTTCCTTAACGATCAAGGTGTCAGGTTACAAGTTTTGACATCTGTTACCAGCCTGCTTAGTGTTTCTCGTATGGAGCAGAGGACACTCGGCGCCGACGTCCATGTGGGGGCGGTCGGGCTCGGTTGCGCAGGTATGTCCGGCGCGTACGGGCGCAGCGCCGACGAACAGAGCATCGCGACGTTTCGCAACGCGCTCGACACCGGGATCACGTTCATCGACACGGCCGACCACTACGGGATGGGGCACAACGAGACGCTCATCGGGCAGGCGCTGCGATCCGCCGATCGCGACCGCGCCGTGGTGAGCGTGAAGTTCGGCGCGCTGTTCGGCGTGGACGGCAGCGTGCGCGGCGTCAACGGCCGACCGGACGCGATCCCGAACTTCCTGGGCTACTCGCTGCAGCGGCTGGGCATCGACTATGTGGACATCTATCGCCCGGCCAGGCTGGATCCCGTTGTCCCGATCGAGGAGACCGTCGGCGCCGTCGCCGAGATGGTGCAGAAGGGCTACGTGCGCGGCATCGGGCTGTCCGAGGTCGGCGCCGAGACGATCCGCCGTGCCCACGCCGTGCACCCGATCACCGATGTCCAGATCGAGTACTCACTGTTCAGCCGCGGTGTCGAAGACGAGATCCTGCCCACCTGCCGCGAACTGGGCATCGGCGTCACCGCCTACGGGGTACTCGCCCAAGGAATGCTGACCGGGACGTGGCGGCCGTCGGCCGGCGACGCACGGCATCGCGGGCACCTGCCCCGCTTCGCCGCCGGAAACATCGAGACCAACCTCGCGCTGGTCGGACGGCTGCGGGAGATCGCCACCTCCCGCGGTGTCACGGTCGCACAGCTCGCGATCGCGTGGGTGCTCGCACAGGGTCGCGTGCACCGGGACATCGTCGCGCTGGTCGGGGCCAGCCGGCCGCACAGCGTCACCGAGGCGGTGGACGCCACCGGTCTGCGGCTGACCGAGGACGACCTGGACGCGATTGAGCAGGCCGTCCCCCGAGGGGCGGTCGCGGGAGAACGCTACGCCCCCGCCCTGCTCGCGCTACTGGACAGCGAGCGAACGGGCGGCGGACGCTGATGCCCGCCCGAACCCCGCTGGACGCGAACGCCATCCTGGCAGCCACCGAGGAGATCCTGCGGCGCCACGGACCGGACAAGGCAACGGTCGTCGACGTCGCCCGGGCACTCGGGGTCAGCCACGCCGCCGTCTACAAGCACTTCCCCTCCAAGCAGGCGCTGCGCGAGGCCGTGACCCGGCGCTGGCTCGACCGCAACCGCGACGCCCTCGCCGTCATCGCCGCTGACAGCGCGGTTGCGCCGGCGCGGCGGCTGCGTACCTGGCTGCACGCCGTCCTGGCCGTGAAGCAGGCCAAGATTCGCCAGGACCCGGAGCTGTTCGCCGCCTATGGAATCCTCGCCGCCGCGCACAGCAGCGTCGCCACCGACCACGTCGCCGATCTCCTGGGCCAGCTGACGGCCATCATCGCTGACGGCGCCGCCGACGGCAGCCTTCGCACCGACGACGCGGCGGCCACCGCCCGCGTGGTCTTCAACGCCACTGCCAAGTTCCACCATCTCGCCCACGCGGCCGAATGGCAGAACCCCGGCGTCGGCGCCGAGCTCGACGAGGTGTGCAGCCTGCTGCTTGAGGGTCTTCACGCCCCCGCATCGCCGTAGCCGAACCGGGTCGATCATCCGCCGCGACTCGTCAACGGCGTGGCCGGCCCTGCCCACCGCCACCCCGGCGGCAACGAACAAGGAGTACGAACGACCATGGTTCAAGCAATCGGAGTGACCCAGCCAGGCGGACCGGACGCTCTTGGCGAGTTCGACCTGGTGGCCGAACCGATCGGTCCCGGTCAGGTCAGGATCCGGGTGAGCAGCGCCACGGTGAACCCGGTCGACACGGTGATCCGTTCTCGTCCGCGGCAGGATGAGGCGGACGCGGTGCGGGTGCCGGGCATGGAGGTCGCCGGTGTGATCACCGAGATCGGCCCCGCTGTCGACCGTCCGTTCGCGATCGGGGACGCCGTCATGGCCATCGTGGTGCCCTCAGGTGCGCACGGCGGCTACCGGGCAGACCTCGTCGTGCCGGCACGCTCGGTCGCGAGGATCCCGGCCGGGCTCTCGGACGTCCAGGCCGCCACCATCCCGATGAACGGGCTCACCGCCCGGCTCGCACTTGACACGCTGGCGCTCCCGGCCGGCGCGACGGTCGCCGTCACCGGTGCGGCCGGTACCGTCGGCGGGTACTTCGTCCAGCTCGCCAAGCGGGCCGGACTGGTCGTCGTCGCAGACGCCGCCCGGCAGGACGAGACCTTCGTCCGCGAGTGCGGAGCCGACGAGACTGTGCCGCGGGGGGACGACTTCGCCGCGATGGTCCGCCGCCGCCACCCGGGCGGCGTCGACGGGCTCGTCGACGCCGCCGTGCTGGAGGCCGCCGCTCTCCCTGCCGTCAAGGACGGCGGCACCGTCGCCACCCTCCGCGGTTACCAGGGCGACGGGACCGGCCGGGTCCGCGTCGTCCCGATCTTCGTCCGCCACTACGTCGAGGCCGCGGCCAAGCTCGACCGGCTCGCCGAACTCGCCGGTGAGGGACGACTCACCGTCCGCGTGGCCGGCGAACTGCCGGCCTCCCGAGCCGGCGACGCGCATCGCTCGCTCGAACGGCGTGGCGTTCGCGGGCGGTTCGTCCTACGGTTCGGCTGACCGGCCCTCGCGGAGGGCCGCACACGACTCCCGAAAACGTCGTCACCACGGAAGAAACCGTCGCCGCCGTCGAACCGCGAAGGCCGGCCGAGACGAACCTGCTGCTTGTGCGGTAGTGACAGCACCCGTTGGGCGGCCATACGGATCTCGGCCATGGCGTTGAAAACGTCCATGGATGGTCGCGGGCCGTGCGGGCCTGGGGTGCTGTTAACCAACGTGTCATAGGCCGCCAAACCTCGAAGATCCCTAGCCTGACCTTCTGTGATGCCGAAGCCGAAGTACCTCACGCAGCACGGGCGCTTCCCGCGCGGGCGGAGTTTCCTGACGAGGTGGTCGACTACGCCGCGAAGCAGACCGGGTCACGTCCAGCGAAGTGGTGTATGAGCTGACCTTCGCGTGATCCTATTTCTGCAGGTTAAGCGGTAAGTGTCTGCGGTAGAGGATTATGGGCCGGTGTGTCGCCGGTAAGAACGCGCATCCGGCACTTGGCCAGGGCGTCGAGTCCCATGTAGCGGCGGGCCTCGGTCCACTCATCGGTCTGCTCGGCCAAAACCGCACCGACAAGACGGACAATCGCGGCCCGGTCCGGGAAGATGCCGACCACGTCGGTACGGCGGCGGATCTCCTTGTTCAACCGCTCCTGCGGATTGTTGGACCAGACCTGCCGCCAGGTCTCCTTCGGGAAGGCGACGAAGGCCGGTAGGTCTTCGCGAGCGGCTTCCAGGTGCTCGCACGCGGCCGGAAACTTCGCCTCCAGCGCGTCGATCACCCAGGCATGCTGAGCGCGTACCTGCTCGGCGGCAGGCTGGTCGAAGACGGTGCGCACCAGGGTGGCCACCCACGGCTGCGCCGACTTCGGGACGGTGGCAGCAGACTGCGCAGGTAGTGGGTGCGGCATCTCTGCCAGGACGCGCCCGCCAAGGTCGCGCCGATCGCCTCGACCAGGCCAGGACGGGCGTCGGAGACGACCAGCTGCACCCCGCCCAGGCCGCGGGCCACCAAGCCCCGCAGGAACCTCAGCCAGCCGGCGCCGTTCTCGGCCGAAGACACCTCCAGCCCGAGGGGTTGCCGCCTGCGTTCACGGCCGTGGCGACCAGGACGCGCATGTTTTCGAACTTGATCTTCGCTACTCGAAGGATCACGCGATGGCCGTCACCATTTCCCGGCGCCACTCTTGCGACCAGGTCAAACTCGTACACCACCTCCGTGGACGCAACCCCGACAGGATCCAGGTTCTGTCCGATGTGGCCAGCTCAGAACTGATGGCCGTGAACTGGAGAAACGTCCCCGCCCTCAGCTCTACCGCCAAAATCTGTACCGATCCCCCGGTGGCCGGTCAGAGGTGTCCGGGGTGAAGAACTGCGGGGGGGGGTGGCTCCTGGGTGGTATGGCCGGCCCCAAGTATTTCCACATCGTAGTCAATTAACTACGATAGGTAGCGACTGGTTGCCGTCGATCCCCACGACACCCCGGGCAGAGCGCCCGCTCATCAGCTGCGGAAACATCCTTCGCCCAGAAAAGGAGCCTCCATGCGCCGCTTGCGGCCCCTGCCCGTCCTGGCCCTGGCCACCGCCTTGACCACCCTGACCGGCGTGCCCGGCTTTCCGACACCTGCCCAGGCCGCTTCCTCCTTCGCCGAGGCGGCACCCGCTGCCGACTCCGCGGCCCGGGCGGTCGGCGAGGGCCCGGGTTGCGGCGGCCACCAGGCCGACTGGCGCTCGGCCACCCTTGCCGCGGGCTTCTCCGGCTCGGTGCGGGCCACCTTCTGGAACGGCCGCAGCGGCCCTTATGGCCAGCGCCGGATCGCCCTGGTGCCCGGCGGCGTGATCCCGAGCCTGCCCAACGGCGGCCTGGCGGTCATCAGCGGCAGCATCGAGGACACTTTCGCCGGGCAGCCGGACGCCTTCAACGGCACCGCCGCCGTCGCCGGGCGCGGCTACACCTGGACGATCACCCCCCGCAGCGACTATCCCCGCCGCCCGGGGGGCACCGCCAGCCTGCTCAATCCCCAGTGCGCCGCCGGCAGCACCAAGGTCACCACCGCCACCTACCACTACCAGTCCAGCCCAGCCACCGGCTCGGTCTTCGTCCGCACCCTCGACGGAACCGTGACCCGAACTGGGTGAGGGCCTGCGCTACCGGACGTGTCCCCAGCCGCCTACGAGCGTCCGCAGCAGGAGCTGGACACGCTGCCCGCCGACTGCGCGCTGCCTCGTTCGTCGCCGCGCTTGCCGAACTGGCCGAGTTCCAGGCCACTCGGCAAGCGGCCGGCCTCGACCGGGAAGCATCTGATCAGAGCCTGGATCGGGGTGGGGTCGGCGCCCGTGCGGAGCTTGCTGAACGCCCGACACCTCTGCGGCCCCTGGGAAGGTAGCCCTTCGGAACGGGCGGCGCCATGAGGTGACGGTAACCGCCCGGCAGGTGCCTGCATCAGTGAAGCGAAGCGCGGGTCACCACATGAACGAAGATCACTTCCTGGCCAACAGCTTCAGAGAAGAATGTGTTGAATGCGCAGCATCACCGATCTTGAAGCCATCATCGGGCCATCCCGTGTTCCGCCTCCACCCGTGAACTGGACACTCATCGAAGAAGGCACCGGCCTGGTGTTCCCGGACGACTACAAGGACTGGGCTTCGAGATACTCCACCCTGGAGTTCGACGAGTTCCTCCTCGTGGGCCATCCCGGAACCTTCACCGACGTGCTGGTCGGTCTGCTGAACGGGCACGTCCGGTGCCCCATGTTCGGGCCGGAAGGACTCGTAGGGGCGACCGTGGAGGAGGCTGGGTGGATTCGCGAATCTTGAGTGAGAGAGCCCGCCAGTAGTCAGACCCGTACCCCTCAAGGGCAGAAACGGCCGCCGAGATCAGGCGATTTCTCTGAAACCGCAGGCTGCGGGCGTAGGTGCTTCCCGTAACGATCAGACGGCATCAGGCCGGGGCCAGGCTGCGGACGGCTGGAATGAAAGCCATGCCGTTACTTCCACGTCGCCGCCCCCGTCCTTCCCTTCGCCGAACCGTCACGGTGACGCCTCCGCCGTTGCATACGCCCCGGTCGGCTCTGTGGTGGATCGTCTGCGTGACCGTGCTGGTGGCCGTCACGTTGTGGTGGCTTCTGGCCGACCCGGCCGCCTCCGTTCCCGCCCCGAGCCCTGGCGTCGGAGGTGGGGTGGGAAGCGTGCGGGGGGGAGATGCTGCGCACCGCGCTGGCCACCGGGGCCGCGGTCGGGGCGGCGGTCACGCTGGTGCTGGCCTTCCGCCGTCAGCACCACCAGGAGGTCACCGCCGCGCACACCACCCGCGACGCGACCGAGCGCCGGGTGACCGACCTGTACACGAAGGCGGTCGAGCAGCTCGGTCACGAGGCCGCCGCGGTACGGCTGGGCGGCCTGTACGCGCTGGAGTGTCTGGCCCAAGACAACCCCGGGCACCGGCAGACCATCGTCAACGTCATCTGCGCGTATCTGAGGATGCCGTGGGCGTCGCCCAGCGGTGTCCGGCAGGACCTGGCGCCCGCCGTCCCGCGCGCCGCCATCGCCGGAGCCTCCGCCCCCGCCACCGGACGCGACCCACACGAGGAACTTCAGGTTCGCCTCACTGCCCAGCGCACCCTGGAAGACCACCTCCACGATGACCGCGCACCGGGTGAGCGCATCGCCGAACCGGCCGGCCCCCGGTTCTGGGAAGGCATGTGCGTCGACCTGACCGGAGCCATCCTCACCAACCTGAACTTCACCTGCTGCCACTCCGCAGGGCGATCTCTGTCGGGGCGACCTTCACCGGGGGCGCCAGATTCGATGGGGCGATCATCGGGAACGCCGCGTTCGACGGGGCGGCCTTCACCGGGAGCACCGAGTTCGCCAGGGCGACTTTCACCGGGGACGCCAGGTTCTATAGGGCGACCTTCAGCGGGAACGCATGGTTCGACGAGGCGACCTTCACCGGCGGTGCCCGATTGTTCGGCGCGACAGCTGTTCCTCTAGAGGGTCATAGGTGGCCGGATGGATGGCGTTTGGAGGTGAGGTCCGGCGGCGAGGGCCGTCTGGTCGAAGACAGCGCGGCTGATGAGCCGGGACCGGTCGACGACGCCTCAGAGGAGAAGGCACGATCGAGCAACGCCTGACTGCGGCTGGTGGATCAGGCAGGGGTGTTCCCGCCGTCTGCAGGTGCGTCCTGCTCGTCGGCGCCGAACAGCGTCAGCTGCTCGGCAAGCGGCTCGGCACTGGTGAGTTTCAGGCACCGGCGACAGGTGACCGGCCCGCAGTCTGGGTGGGCGGCGCCCAGGTCCCAGCCGCTGACACCGACCACGCACGCCGGGCCAGCCACCCGGATCGTCCCGGTGACGGCGTGGTAGGCGCCGCGTTCGCGTTCGGCCGTTACAGGTGGAGAGGGCCGAGGTCGGTGATGAGGTCGAGGAACGCGCGGATGACGTCGGATTCGGCGTCGGCGCGCCACACCGGTGCCCAGCGCGAGTCGGGCACGCCCGTGATGGGGATGTAGGCGATGTCGGGGCGGGTGTGGTAGCGCACGGCGTGCGCGTGGACCGGAGCGACGATCTCGCCGTTGGCGACGATGGCGACCAGCTCCATCCAGTCGGCGACCGTCGGTCCGACGCGGATGGGATGCCCGCTCGGGGTTCTGAACGGGACCACCGCGGCGCGCCAGTAGTCGGGGACGTCGGCGGCCAGGGTGGTCTCGGCGGCCAGATCCTCGTACGTGACGGACTCGCGTTGCGCCAGCCGGTGCCGGATCCCGACGGCGAGCACGAACGGCTCGGTGAACATGAGCGGGCCGACGGCCAGGTCGGGTTCGCGGACCGGCAGCCACAGCACCGCGAGGTCGAGGTCGCCACGGCGCAGACCGGCGAACGGCCTGCCGAACGGGATCGAGCGGAGCTGGATCGGATGCTCGGGGTGGCGGGAGGCGAACTCGTCGAAGACCGGGCGCAGGTCGTCGAGCGGGCCTCCGCCGACGATCCCGAGCCGGAGCGGGGTGCCGGCCGCCGCCGTCCCGGTGCTGGCCGTAAGGCGGGCGTTGTCCAGGCCCTTGCGCAGAGCCTGGTAGGCCGGCTGCAGGTCGTCGCGCAGGCGGCGGCCGAGCGCGGTCAGCGCCACGTGGTGCGATGAGCGGTCGAACAGCAGCGCCCCGATCTGCCGCTCCTGCTTCTTGACCGACTGGCTGACCCGGGCCGGCGTCAGCCGCAGCCGCTGGGCCGTACGACCGAAATGCAGCTCTTCGGCGAGGGTCAGGAAGATCTCGATGTCGCGCAGTTCCACGGACGTATCTTCCCCGATGGCGGTAAGCATCGCTTAACGCCGGTTGCCGAGTTGAGCGTTGCCGCTGCTGAGCGGGCCGATGATGCTGGCTCTCGCGAAAAGAAGGCGCGCGAGAGGAAAGGCGTGACGATGAGCGACGTCGGTAACGGATTCACCACAGCGGGGATGTCCAGACTGCGCGGCCTGCTGAACCGGTATGTCGAGTCCGGGCAGATTCCCGGCTTGGTGGCCTTGGTGAGCCGGGGTGAGGAGGTCCACGTCGAGGCGGCCGGGACGATGCGGCACGACGGCGGCCCGGCGATGCGCCGGGACACGATCTTCCGGATGGCCTCGACCACGAAGCCGGTGACGATGGCCGCAGCGATGGTGCTGCTGGACGAGTGCCGTATCCGGCTGGACGATCCGGTGCAGGAATGGCTGCCGGAACTGGCCGATCGGCAGGTGCTCGTCCGCCCGGACGGCCCCCTTGACGACACCGTCCCGGCCCATCGCCCGATCACGGTGCGGGACGTGCTGAGCTCGACCTTCGGGCTTGGGATCGACCTGCCGCTGATGGCCGCGCCGATCGGCGCGAAGGTTATGGAGGTCGCCTACTACAGTCCAGCGGCCGGATCCGCGGTCGACCCCGACGCATGGCTCCGGCTCCTCGGCGGGATCCCGCTGTCCTACCAGCCGGGACAGCGCTGGCAGTACGAACTCAGCCACGACGTGCTGAGCATGCTCGTCGCCCGGGTGACGGGTCAGACGCTGGGCGATTTCCTGGGCGAGCGGGTCTTCGAGCCGCTGGGCATGCGCGACACCGGATTCTGGGTCGGCGAAGCCGCGATCGACCGGCTGCCGCCCTGCTACATGCCCGACCCGGGCACCGGGGAGTTCCACGTGTGGGACGAAGCCGCCGGCGGCAGTTTCAGCAAGCCGCCGATGTTCCATCGTGGCGGTGGAGGGCTGGTGTCCACCGTGGACGACTACCACACCTACTTCCGGATGCTGCTGGCCGGCGGAGTCCATCACGGCCGACGGATCCTGTCGCGTCCCGCGGTGGAGCTGATGACCACCAACCGGCTGGGGGCCGAGGTGCAGGCCCTGCGCCATCAGATGGCTGTCAGCAACGTGCACCTGTCGTACGGGCAGGGGCAGCACGGTGGCTGGGGGTTCGGCATGGCCGTCCGGACACACCGCGGCGATTACTCGCCGATCGGGCAGTTCGGGTGGGATGGCGGCACCGGGACGTCGGTCTACGCCGACCCCTACCACGGGGTCACCGGCATCCTGCTGACGCAGGTCGGACTGTCCGTGCCCGCTCCCGCGCGGCTCATCCATGACTTCTGGACCACCGTCTACCAGGCCATCGACGCATAGCCGCGATGCCCGCTTGCGGGCTTCTTCTTGTTGATCATCCCCGTTACGGTTGTGGTGATGTCGACGAGGTTCATTCGCCTCCCGTGACGACGATCCCGCGCAGACCGGGCCCTGCCGCATCCATGCCCGGCTCGCAGGCGTCGGGATGGGGCAGGTGTTCCTGGGCCGCTCCCCACACGATTCACAAGTCCGCTGCGAAGGTATGCGGGGCCCTTCGCTCGCTGATACGCAGGGCCCCGCGTCGGGCGCCGTGCCTCGGAAGGTGGGAAACCTCATCGAGGGTGGGATCGGGCCACGGCACCCGGTCCAGAAGCCGGAGACCCGTCGGCGCCGGCCGAGGACTGTGCGGACGTAGCCCCAATTGGCCTGGCGGCGCGTCAGTGGATGCACAGTCGCTGGGCCCGTGACGGCTCAGGCTGGTCAGGGAGGTCTGCGATGCGGGCGACGGAGTCGGCCCAGGACTCCTAAAGCCACGCCCAGGGGCGAAGTAGCGGTCTAACCACAGGTCAGCGGGCTCCCGAAGCTGCGACGAACTGCAAAGCAGGCGGGCCGGTCCAGCTCAGCACGGGTTTCCGTCCGCTCGCCAGGGCCGAGTCTCGGCGGCCCGTCCCGGGTCGGCATCGGGGACCGGATCGGCGAAGCGATCGGAGTCAGAGCCGTGACCTGGAACAATGCGGTTCCGGTGACCGGACACAGAGTCGTAGTCCTGTCCGGTCGGCCTCCTGCTTTGCCCCTGGCCGTAGCTTCGGGAGTCCTGGGCCATGCCGTCTGACCCGCCCTCGTCGGCCGGCAGGGATCTCGCAATGGTCGGGCGTTGACTTTGTCGCAAGTTATGACGCACCATATTGATACAAAGCTTGCGACAAAGGAGGCGCTGTGACCC
>NZ_JBITMT010000029.1:0-76603 GCF_044466505.1 Streptosporangium sp. NPDC049376
CGCCCCGAGTCGGCGCTTTCCCTCGTCACTCCGTCGCTTCGCTCCTGCGTTCCTCAGTCCAAGCACCGACGCGCCCAAGCCGACACTCCTCACACTTGGGGCCGGTAACCCCAACCCCCTCACCGACGATGAGTTCGGGTCGGCTTTCCTCGGGTGGCGCGGGCTTCGGTGCTGATCGCCCTTGGTTGGTCAACGGCTGCTGGAGACCTCACCCGCTCAGCGACCACGACACCGGACGTCGAAACAGGACCTGACCCCCACTCCCGAGACCGTCACCCCGCCCCGAATCCGTGATCCGGCTTCGGACCGGAAGGCCCGTTCCTACGTAGGATCGAAGATCCATATGAAACGGGAGGGCCTTTGCCGGCGCCGTACCGTTCGATCCTGGCCCTGCCCGGAGCGCTCGCCTTCTGCGGGGCGGGGCTGCTGGCCAGGATGCCGGCCTCGATGATGGGGCTGAGCCTGCTCCTGCTGCTGTCCGCCGAGCGGGGGTCGTACACGTTGGCCGGGCAGGTCACCGCCGCCTACGTCTTCCTCGCCGCCGTCGTCAGCCCCTTCCAGGCGCGGCTGGTCGACCGGCTCGGGCAGCGGGCCGTACTGCTGCCGCTCACCCTGGTCAACCTGGTCGCCAAGGGCGCGATGGTGCTCTCGATCACCTCGGATCTGCCCTCGCCGTTCCCGCAACTGTGCGCGGCGGCGGGCGGCGCCACCTCCCCGCTGGTCGGCGCCTACGCGCGGGCCAGGTGGAGCGCGTTACTCAGGGACCGGCCCGAGCTTCGTGCCGCCTACGCCCTGGAGTCGCTGGTCGAGGATCTCTGCGCGGTCGTCGGCCCGCCGCTGGCCGCCCTCCTGGCCGACGCCTTCTCCCCGCTGGCCGGGCTCGTCCTGGCGATCGGCTCCGGCTTCGCCGGGACGGTGCTGTTCGCGGCGCAACGCCGTACGGAACCACCGTGTAGACCCCCAGGCCAGCGGACTCGCGAGCCGCTGGGTGTGGCGCGGCTCGGCCCGGTCTGCCTCACCACGGCCGGGCTCGGTCTCCTCTCCGGGAGCGTCAACTTCACGGTCGTCGCGTTCTGCTCGGAACAGGGCGTGCGCGGGCTGAGCGGCCTGGTGCTCGGGGCCGTCGCGGGCGCCTCGGTCCTGGCCGCGCTGTTCGTCGGCGCCGTAGGTCTCCCGCCCCGCCGCCTCGTACGGCTCGCCGCCCTGGCGACGGCCGCCCTCAGCGCCGCCCTGCCCCTCGCGGCGGCCGTCCCCTCAGGGGCGGTCGTCCTGGTCGGCGTGGCCGTGACGCTGCTGGCGTTCGCCGCCGCGCCCGCCACGATCGCGAGTTTCACCCTGGTCGAACGGCTCGTGCCCGCCTCACGACTCTCCGAGGGAATCGCCTGGACCACCTCGTTCCTCCTGGGCGGCTACGCCCTCGGCGGCGCGCTCACGGCCGTGGTGATCGACAACTTCCACGCCGGTTTCCTCGTCCCTCCCGCGGTGGCCCTGGCGACGGCCTGTTGCGCCTTCCTGATCCCGCGAACCCCTTCGGCCTCTCTTCAGCCGACTCGCTGAAGCCCGGCCACCCGCCGGAGGGAGCACCTGGACCCGGCGTGTGGTCACCTCGCCACAGAAATTTAGTCAATGATTTTGACTATCAATGATCCTTACTATAGCGTGATCGTCATCACCGGACGTGCTTCACCAGGGGAGAAGACGACAATGACGATCACCGTGGAACTCACCCGCTTCCGTGTCGCCGCCGACCGCGCCCAGGCGCTGCTCGACGCACGGCCCGCGATGCTGACCGACTTCGCCGCCGACCGCGCCGGATTCCTCGGCGCCAGGTTGATCCGCCTGTCCGACGACGAGTGGCTGGACATCGTGGACTGGCGCTCCCCCGAGGACTTCGCGGCCTCACGTGCCAAGGGCGCGAACCTTCCGGGAATCGCCGCCTTCTTCGCGGCGATCGACGAACTGGTCAGCATGGAGGAGGGCCGCCAGGAGACATGACTTCTCGGCGCCGGTGCCCGTACAGGATGGCAGGCCGCACCATGCCATGGCCGACGCACTCGTTGGCTTCGGGAAAGCCCCCAGATATCCCGGACCAACGCGATTCCGGGCGTTCGGGAAACGCATGATCGTGACCGCATAGGGTCCGGGCATGGCTGAGAACTGGCAGACGGACAGGATCGGAAGCGCTCTGCGGAATGAGAACCCCACCGTGCTGCGGCGGCTGGACGCCGGATTCGCAGTGATCGGGGATGTTCAGTTCCTGCCGGGATACTCGGTGCTCCTGGCGGACGACCCGGCCGTGGAGAGGTTGTCGGACCTGCCGAAAGGCAGACGGCAGGCTTTCCTGTCCGACATGGATGACCTGGGGGAGGCCGTCGAGCGGGCCTGCCGACGTCTCGACCCAGCCTTTCGCCGGGTCAACCTGGAGATCCTTGGCAATACCGACGCCTTCCTGCACGCTCATGTATGGCCAAGGTTCGACTGGGAGCCGGCCGACCTTGTGAGCAAACCCGTCTGGCTCTACCCCCGCGGCAACTGGCACGACAACCGCTTCGCCCTCGGCCCGCAACACGCTGCCCTGCGAGAAACGATCAGCGAAGAACTCGACCGACTACGCCTCTAATCAGTCGAAGAGCGCCCTGATCAGGGCGCCCTGGCCGGACTGGAGGACGTGGGCGTCTTCCAGCGGAATCCAGAAGCACTCGAAATCGGTGGGCTCCCGCTCGCCGTCGTGAAGCTCCTGGCTGGCCCACCGCTCCGGTGTGGGCTCGGTGAGCTCCAGTTGGAAGACGTGGCGGTGTTGGATCTCGAATCGGTAGGGGCTGATGTCGTAGACGACCTCGCCCAGCTTCCTGACGATCCCGAACCCGGTGAAGCCCGTCTCCTCCCGCGCCTCGCGAAGCGCGGCCTCCTCCGGAGTCTCCCCCGGTCTGACGCTTCCTGCGGGAACCTGAATTCCGATCTCCTCATAGCTGCAGCCGATGTGCCGGAAGACCAGCAACCGCCCGTCGCGAACGACGTAGCACAGGACCTTGTCTTTCACGACCTTGTCCGTCACCGATTTCCCCTCCATTAATGACGACCATTGGGGACGTCCAGATTAAGGACACCGGCAAAAAGAACTTGAACACCCCGACGCCAAACATGAAGAGTTCCAACCGAACGCCCCGGCCCCATGTGTGAGAAGTGTCGGCTTGGGCGCGTCGGTGCTTGGACTGAGGAACGCAGGAGCGAAGCGACGCAGTGACGAGGGAAAGCACCGACTCGGGGCGCCCAAGCCCGCGACGCCGAAGGCGGAGCAAAGAAACACAACTTGGGCGCGTCGGTGCTTGGACTGAGGAACGCAGGAGCGAAGCGACGCAGTGACGAGGGAAAGCACCGACCCGAAGCGCCCAAGCCCGCGACGCCGCCAGGCGGCGCAAAGAAACACAACTTGGAGAGAGGCGACGGAATGACGAAGGAAAGCTCCGACCCGGAGCACCAAAGGCGTCTGCCCAGGGTGCTCAAACCCATCGACGCCAGCGGGCATCACGAAGAGACGGAGATGCACATCAAGTCCCGGCCTGGGCTCGCGCCCAAGCCCGTGAGGCCTCCTGCCGTCGCCAACAGGCAGGACGAGCCCTTCACCCTCGGTGAGCTGACCCTGTGCACCGATGTACGGCCCGCCGACTGGGCCGTCTCCGCCACGCTCCCCTTCGACTGGAACATCGTGGCGTGCATGCTGCCGCCGGTCTTCGGGGCCTATGCCCGGCTGTTCCATCCGCCGCGCATAACCGTGGGTGACGTCGAGCAGGAGACCTCCTGGAGGAAGGTGGCCCTCGCCAACGGGCGCGTCCCGCATCCCGGGATGCAGTGGCCGTACATCACCGGTGCATGGAGCTTCTTCAACGACGAGCAGCCGGGCATCTGGAGCTATCCGCCCGAGGAGGGAACACTGCCGCTGCGGCAGGTCGCCCGGCTGGTCCACCTGCTCTCCCCGCGCACCACCACCCCCGAGCGGTGCTGGTTCGCCGTCTGGGAGGGCTTCGGCGACCTCAACCTCCCCGTGGAGGACGAGGAGATCCCCAGAGTCGAGATGCCCGCGCGGTCGATGCTGCTTCTGGAGGGTCCGCTGCGGGCCGCGACCACCTCGTTCTCCGACATCCCATGGTCGGGTCGGTACGCCAGCCTGTGGTGGCCGCAGGACCGGGCCTGGTGCGTCGCCACCGACGTTGACCTGATGACCACCTACATCGGCGGCAGTCCGGAGTGCGTCGCGGCCCTGCTGGCCGACGAGGAACTGGAGATCATGGAAATCCCCGTCGACCAACGCCTGTCCTGGGGCAGCGACACCGTCAACCCGCCTCCCACCGGCAAGAGCCCCTGGTGAGACAACACACGGCCGCCACATGGCGAGACGCCCAGCCGAACGTCCGGCTTGGATCAGCGATCTTGGACGACGGCTACGTGCCCTGCCCGTCCGGCGTTTCGGGAAGCCGGCCGACCATCTTGCCCTCGGAGTCCAGCACCTTGATCATCGGGTTGTCGTCGCCGTCGATCTCCAGCACGATCCTCGGGCGTCCTCGCGAGTCGCTGAGCACCAGGAAAGCCCCTTCCGGGGTGCTGTAGCCGAGCTGGACGCGAGGCGGCATGGCGGGCACCCGGTCGATCGGGAGCGCCGGATCGGGCATGTGCTTCATCTCCAGCATCGCCGCGCCGTGAACGCCCTCCCAGCGGGTGGCCAACGTGATCGCCTGCGCGTTGGTGTAGTCGAGCGAGATGCTGGCCCCGACGGAGGAGGAGACGATTCCTCCTTTCTCGTTGCCGTCGCCGTCATTGAAGATCAGGTAGGTGCCTTCTGGTCCCTGGCGCTGGTCGGCGGGATACGTCCTACCTCCGCTGATGATCGGGGGTTTGCTCGAACTCACCAGGAAACGCTGCCGGCCCCGGCGGTCCACCACCCGGAACGACTTCCTGGCCTGCTCCCCGGAGGTCTCCGCCTGGGCGGTTCCGCTGCCCGCCATCACGGTCGTGCCACCCACCAACAGCGCGGCCGCCGCTCCGATCGCAGCCCGCCGATCACACTGCTCCATCTCCCGTTTCCCTTCTCGCCGGAGGGCAACAGTGGATCATCCGGGCGCCGCCGTGTCCCTGCGGCCAGCATGAAGATCACGGGTAGGGACTACCCCCCCTGCGCCTGCCCCTTTGCGCGCTACCAGGCGAAGCAAAGAGATATGCCTTGTGCTTTCCCGGCCCCAAGTGTGAGGAGTGTCGGCTTGGGCGCGTCGGTGCTTGGACTGAGGAACGCAGGAGCGCAGCGACGCAGTGACGAGGGAAAGCACCGACCCGAGGTGCCCAAGCCCGCGACGCCGCCAGGCGGCGCAAAGAAACACAACTTGGGCGCGTCGGTGCTTGGACTGAGGAACGCAGGAGCGCAGCGACGCAGAGACGAGGGAAAGCACCGACCCGAAGCGCCCAAGCCCGCGACGCCGCCAGGCGTCGCAAAAGGACACAACCCGCGACGCCGCAGGCGTCGCAAAGAGTCACCGCTCCTCTTCGGAGTCCTTGGGTACCTTGCAGCAGTGTTCGAGGTAGAGGGCGGCGCCGATCAGGAGGACGCACGAGATGAACGAGCCGCCCGCGATCATGAAGTCCTGGCGGGGGATCTCCTGCTCAAGGAGTTCGGCGGTGTAGAGGGTGAACCCGGCGAACATGCCCCCGAAGACCGCCCCCGCGTACGCCGACGCCTTGGCCAGTGCCGCGAGGCGGGCGACCGCGAGCGGTTCGACGGGCTTGGTGTCCGGCTTCCGTTCGATCCTCGCCCGGGTCATCCACCCGCTGTAGGCCTCACCGATCGCCAGCAGCAAAACCGTGGGGATCGCCGTCCACGGCACCCTCGGCAGGATCGAGTAGAACGGCCTCAGCAACGCCCACGACACGATGGCGCACACGACGAGAACACCGACGAGCACCCCGGGACGGCTCGGCCTCACTCCGGCCTCTGGAGGGTCAGGTCTGGGCGAAGCCGTACAGAGGTCTGATCCAGGTCGGCGAGCAACTCCGTGATCCCACGCCCGCCGAGTACGGCGTCCGGGTCGATCTGGGCCCAGGGGACCAGCACGAAGGCGCGCTCGTGCGCCCTGGGGTGTGGCAGCGTCAGCTCGGGGGTGTCGGAGGTCAGGTCGCCGACCGCGATCAGATCGACGTCCAGGGTGCGCGGGCCCCAGCGTTCGGCGCGGACCCTGCCGAAGACGTTCTCCACGTTCAGAGCACGTTCGAGGAGTGCCCTGGGTTCCAGGGTGCTGGAGGCGATGACCACCACGTTGAGGTACGGCCCCTGCTCGGGCCCCCCGACCGGGTCCGTCTCGTAGACCGGGGAGACCGCGACGAACTCCAGCTCCGAGGAGTCGAACAGCGAGTCGAGCGCGCCCTGCAGCGTGTCGAACCGGTCGCCCAGGTTACTGCCGAGGGCCAGCACGATCTTCATGATCTGCTCCTGATGATCGTCACGACCACGTCGTCGAACGGCAGCGGGATGGGTGCGGCGGGTTTGTGCACACTCACCTCGGCCGACTGAACCGCCTCACGGGCCAGGCAGACGTCCGCCAGGCGCTGGGCCAGCGTCTCGATCAGGTTCACCGGCTCACCCTCGACGACCTTGACCAGGTCCTGGGCGAGCTCTCCGTAGTCGACGGTCTTGTCGAGGTCGTCGCCCTCGGCGGCCGGGGCGGTGTCGAGGAGGAGCGTGACGTCCACCACGAACTCCTGGCCGAGCTCCCGCTCGGCGGCCAGCACGCCGTGGCGCCCCCGCGCCCTCAGGCCCCTGACGCTGATCCGGTCCGTCACGCGGCTTCCTCCTCCTCGTCGTCGTCGGTTTGCAGAACGGGAGATCCGTGGTGCAGCCAGAGCCGCCATCCACCGGAGGTCCTGACGAAGGTGTTGCTCGCCACGACCTTTCCCGCCGCGAAGCTGGAATCACCCTCGTCGCCCGCGGTGAGGATGTTCTCCTCACAGGTGAGGATCGCCACGTCCCCGAGCACCATGACGCGGACGTCGGTCAGCACGAACTGGATGTAGGGCGTGTTGGCCATGATGAGCGCCCAGGAGCGCAGCACCTCCTGGCGGCCGTTGATGATCGGCCACCCCGGGTGCACGCAGCTCACCTGGTCACCTTCGAGGTCCTCGGCCCAGATCTCGGTCATGCGGTCGAGGTCGGCGTTCTCGATCGCGGTGTAGAACGCCTGGTTGACCGTCTCGACGGCGGTGGTGTCGACGCTCATGATCTCGCTCTCTGAACTGCTGCGGCCACGCGGACGGCGTCCGCGTTCGGGCGTACGTCGTGCACTCGAACGCACCAGGCCCCCGCCTGCGCGGCGAGGGCGGTCACGGCGATCGTGGCGTCGTCGCTCTGGCCGAAGGGTCGGGGGGTACCGTCCTGGTCGGCCAGCAGACGGCCGAGAAAACGCTTGCGTGATGCTCCGATGAGCAGGGGGTATCCCAGCTCGGCGAGGTGGTCGATGCCCGCGAGCACGGCCCAGTTGTGGTCGGAGTTCTTCGAGAAGCCGATCCCGGGGTCGAGCACGATCTGACTCTCCGCGACCCCTTCGGCGAGCACGGAGGCGACCCGCTTCGACAGCTCCTCGCGAACCTCGGTCACAACATCACCGTAGATCGCCCGGCTGTCCATCGAGTGGCTGTGGCCGCGCCAGTGCATCACCACGTACGGCACGCCGGCGGCGGCCACCACTCTCGGCATCTCCGGGTCGGCCAGGCCGCCGCTGACGTCGTTGACGAGCTTCGCACCCGCGTTGACCGCCGCCTGCGCGACCTCGGCCCGCATGGTGTCGACACTGACGGTGACGCCTTCTCGGCTCAACGCCCTGATGACCGGTTCGACCCTGGCCAGCTCCTCGGCGAGCGAGACCCTGGCCGCACCGGGCCTGGTGGACTCGCCGCCGACATCGACGATGTCCGCACCCTGTTCGACCAGCTCAAGCCCATGCCGTACGGCCGTCGCCACGTCGAACCACTGTCCTCCGTCGGAGAAGGAATCAGGGGTGACGTTGACCACGCCCATCACCAGGCAGCGGCCCTCGCTGGGCAGCCCCGGCACACTCCACGTAGTCATGCGGACAAGCCTAGGCGTTGTCCGCCCTTCGCCCATATCGCGGGTCCGGCTTGTGTCATACCAAGGGATCCCGCCCGGTGTGCGACGGGTGGCACAAGGTGCGAAGTGTCCGGACTGGAGGGGCTGGAGCAGGCTGGACCTTGGCAAGTCTGGCGATATCAGCCCGAGCACGATCAGAGACTAGCCTTCCCTCCCCCGCCTCGTCCTCCTTTCCCGCACCCCTTCCTTGGGCTCCGAAACAGATGCTGTTGATCCCGACGAACCGCTGGAAAACCTTGTGAACTTCCCCAGATCTCCCGTGGGGTAGCCCCGTTTGCGCAGGGAGCCCTCCGGTAGGGCGACTCACCGTGTTCCTTGCGGGGGACCATCCCCGCGTGCGCGGGGAGCACAGACGCCCCCCGCGGCCGTCACCACGACCCGCGGGACCATCCCCGCGCACGCGGGGATTGATCCGCCACCATCCAATGACGATCAAGGTGTGGTGTTGAGGAGGGCGTTGATGTCGGTTTCTCGGTAGCGGCGTTGGTTGCTGGGGGTTCTCACCGAGGGGATGCGGCCGGTGAGGGCCCAGCGGTTCACGGTCTTGGGGTCGACGCCGAAGATGCGGGCCACTTCGCCGGGGGTGAGGAGGCGTTCGGTGGTGCCGGCTCCGGTGGTGAAGGTGCCGTCCGGGGCGACGGCCTTGAGTGGGGACACGGGAGGCTCCAAAAGGGGTCAGGGGCGGGTGCGGTGGAGGATTTCGTCGTGGTGGGCCAGGGCGTCGGCGAGGCGGTGGAGGGTGGTTCGGCCGAGCATGTCCCGGGCTCCGGCCACGCGTTGGTCAGGCCGGAGCGGCTTGTAGCGGATGGCCCACCATCGGGGCAGGCCGGGCAGGTGGAGATGTTCGTAGCGCCAGGCGGGGTGGGCGCTGATGAGCAGGTCGATCAACCGGCGTTCGTACTCGGTCATGGTCGTCCTGGTTCAGAGGGCGGACAAGAAACCCGGACCGCAGGCCGGGGGCACTGGACCTTTCTTCGTGCAGGTCATGAGGGCGGTCGTAAGGCCCTTCAAGTCATAAGGCCCTTCGAGGGGGCGGGTGCCCGGCCCCGAGCCGGGGAGCACGACGGCCAGGCACCCTGGAGGAGGACCGGCCCCACACACTCGGGGCCGGTGCGCCGGACGACTCCCCTTCCCCAACACGCTCAGAACGTGCGTGGAAGCCGCCTTGCGAAGATGTGCGGCCCAGGTCCCTCCCACCTGAGCCGCACGCTTATGAGGTACGGCGAGCGACGGGTGGGATGACGTTCCACCGCCCGCCGTACCGGCTCAAGAGCGCAGCAACCTGCGCAACACCGTAGGTCGGCCGGGCGTGGCGGCCTGACCAGGGCATATAGCCGGGGAGGTCCGGGCCGACTGCCTATCCCGGGCGGTCTGCAGAGCGCGGGCGACGGCGACGGCCCGGATGCTCGGCGGCACCGTCGGAGACGCCTGGGCGGCCAGTTTGCGGTCCAGTTCCTCAGCCGACCCGGCCCGCACCAGCGGCGTGTCCCCGGGATCCGGCCTGCCGGGAAGAACGCGACGGTAGGCGCTCCACAGCCCGGTCGCCGAGTTGTGGAAGACCAGCCATCCGGAGTGGACCCGCTGCACGGCGTCGCAACTCCGCCGCGCGACACCCGACGTCATGCCGCCCTCCCACCCGGCGAAGGCCGTACCCCGACGGACACCGTCTCCTCACCCGGCGAACCCCGCTCCCCGCCGACCTCCCCGTTCCGCGCCCCGGAAGGCGGACGGCCGGTACCGCCCCTCCTACGCCGAACCGGCGCCGGGGAGGACTGCGGCGAGAGCCGGATGGCTCGGATCATCTCGGCCTCCCGCATCCGCTCCTCCAACCCCTCGGAGGTGGGATCCTCCACGATCACCGGCCGGGGACCGTCCCAGGCGGCCACCGCGTAGAAACAGCGTCGTCCCAGGCTGTAGAGCACCGTCCAGTCCGCCCAGGCCTGGTCGATCCGCTCGGCCTCCGCCCGCGCCGGGCCGTCCCACACCCGCCTGTACACCGGCGCGTACGGCAGGCCGTCCCTGTGCCGTCCGGTCACGGGGTCACCCCCGCGACGGCGTCGCGGGCGGTCCTCTCCTGCTCGGCCACAGCCGCCCGGACCTCCTCGAAGGTGTCGGCGTCCACAGCCGACTGCGCCCCGGCCCGTACGGCGATGCGGGGAAAGAGGTGGGTGCGGAAGGCCCAGAACCGGCCCGCGTCACTGATGATCAACCGCCAGCCCGGGATCACCGGAGCCGTGGGGATGTCGTGCATGATCTGGACCTCCGTGATCCGACCAGAGGCATGCCTGGCACGGGTGTTCGCCAGACGGGCCTGCCCTGCGGGACAAGAAAGAAGCCGCGCGCCGTACGGCACAGCCGAAGACCGAGGACCGCGAGCACCAGGCCGACAGGCCGTACGAGCATGGGGAACGCGACATCGGTCTCCACGCCGGTATGGCCCGCCGCTCGCAGGCCGTACACCATGGCGGTTGGGCTGGCGCGCCCTCGTCCAGGTGATCCCGGATCGAGGAACCCGGGGGAACGGACGCCGAACCCACCTGGGCAACGGCGGCCGGACAGGCCGCACCGACGCGACAGGCGTGGGCTCCAGAGCCGGAACCGGGTCATCCGCAGGAACCGGCTCCACGACACCATCCGGTACAGCGGCCGGGACCGGCGCGGGCGCTTCCACTCCAGGAGCAGACCGACCCTGACCAGGCACGACCGCCCCCACAGGACCATTCGGCACGGCGTTCGCGGCCGGAGCCATCGCAGGCGCCACCGGCTCAGGATCGGGACGACGCTGAGCAGGTACCAGCGGAATCACCTCGGCGGGCGCCACCTCCACCGGAGGCCGAGGCGAGGGAAGAACCTGCGGGCCGTACGCACGACGGGCCTGAAGACGGGCGTTCATCAGCAGCCCGGACGGCTGCACATACTCGTGCTCGTCCTGGTGCGGACATCCGTGGGCGTAGGGGGAATGGCCGCAGCGAGCGCATCCCATGGGCAGGGGTACGGCACCGGCGAAGCAGCCACAGCCGTCCCGGATCGACGTGTCCGGGCCGAAACCCGGAGCACTAGTCTTGCTCACGTCAGGAGTGCCTTCCTGATCAAGGCCCCGGCCGGTGTTGCCTCACCGCGATTCCGGGGCCGATCTCATGTCGAAGCTGTGACCGCGCGGCCGGTGACCGCCAAGTCCTCGGCCGCGCGGCGTATCACTCGCGAGTGCGACAGACTGGACGACGTGACCGCCACCAATCCACTCGCATTTGTCCGTTATGGTCTTAATGCCCTCTTGTTTATGGGGGCTAAAGTCCATGTGCTCGGACGATAGCCCGCCGTCGACAGGGACGCAATAGGGGGGCTAAATTTCGAGTGGACGCGATGTGAAGGACCGATACCTTGGATGCCAGGACGCTGCATGACATCGCAGCCATTTCCGACCCACTTGACCGTGCGCGCGCCGCATCCGCCGCTATGGCAACGCTGCAAGGCCAATCCGTAGAACTCTCCCGAATCCGCCGCGCCGCGATCATCGAGGCCCAGGAGTCCGGCATGAAACAGGACGACATCGCCCGCCACCTGGGAGTGACCCCGGGAAGGGTGAGCCAGATGAAGAAAGCCGGAGCCCCATCCCACCAGGCTCCGACAGGACTCATCGAGCCACGCCCGCGCGTCATCGTGGAGCGGGCGATCCCCACACCACCGGCGGTACGCGGCTCGAAATCCCTCTACCTCACCGAAGCCGCCAGCCAGGGGCTCAAACCAGAGCGCAAGATGCTCTTCATCGGCCCCGAGCCGGCCAGCGAACACGTGGCCGTCGCCCTACACGTCGCACCCGGCGACACCGTGATCGCCCGCCGCAAGATGTTCTGGGCCAACGACGTGCCCGTACGGATCTCCACCAGCTACTTCCGCCTCGACGTCGCCCAGGACACCAGGCTGGACAAGCAGGAATTCGTGCTGCCCACCCTCCAGGCCGCGATCGAAGACCTCGGTCACCGCTTCAGCCACGCCACCGAGACACTGACCTCCCGGCCACCGACACCGTACGAAGCCGACCTGCTGGAAGTACCCGGCGAATGGGTGGTACAGGTACTCCGGATCAGCATCAGCACCGACGACATCCCCATCCACGCATTGGAAACTGTCTGCGCGGCCAGCAGACACGTGTTCGTCATCGGACAAGTAGCCGGATTCGACCACTTCTGAGCATCCATCCATCGCCAGACCATTACGGCGGCCGAACAACACCATAAACAGGAGCCAAAACCGCTCCTCCGTGTTCGCCGCAATGCGGAGGGGCCTCTCAACACCGCCAAACGGTCACGCCTATGGGTCTCTGGAAGTCCAGCCGCAGACAGTCACGAGTTCCGATACGAGGTGAAAATGCGGTGACAACCCTCACCCTCGGCGCTTTCCTATCGCTGTCCGGCAAACACGCCCGCTTCGGACGCCAAGCCCGACTCGGCCTGGAGATCTGGCACACCGCCAACCCCGCCCTGAACCTCCTCATCCAGGACGACCACAGCGACCCCGCGGTCCTACGGGCGGGGTTCCGCGACCTGACCAACCGGTGCGACCTCCTGCTCGGCCCCTACTCCACCCACCTGACCCGCACCGCCGCCCACCTGGCCGCCGACCACGACCGCCTCCTGTGGAACCACGGCGGATCCGGCGACGACGTCGAAGCCTCCCACCCCGGCCACCTCGTCTCGATCCTCACCCCCACCAGCCAATACGCCACCCCCTTCCTGCACCACCTGGCCACCACCACACCCCTGCCCCTGTGGATCGCCACCGGCAAGGGCAGCTTCGGCCGACAGGTCAGCGACGGCGCCGAAACCACCGCCCACACCCTGGGCCTGCCCACCGTACGGCTCGCCCCCTCAGACGACCTGGCCAACGCGACCACGACCCAACCGTGGGCGCTGCTGTGCGCCGGAGCCTTCGAAGAAGACATCGAAACCATCGAACGCGCCAGGGCACTGCCCGTACCACCCCAGGTGGTGTGCGCGGTCGCGGCGGGCGTCCACGAGTTCGGCCAGGCCCTCGACAACCCCCAAGGGACCTACGGCATCGGGCAGTGGTTCCCCGGCACCACACCCACACCCCGCCTCGGCATGGACGAACCCACCTTCCTGACCGCCTACCACGACCGCACCGGAGTACTCCCCGACTACCCCGCCGTCCAGGCCGTGGCCGCCGCGACCATCGCCACCCACTGCGCCACAACCGCCGGAAGCCCCTCACGCACCGCTCTATGGCAGGCCGCCGCCGACCTGGAGACCACCACCCTGTTCGGCGCCTTCAAAATCGACCCCCACACCGGCACCCAACACGGCCACCAACCAGCCCTCATCAAATGGGGCCAAACCGGCCCAAACCCCCTCTGAACCAGCACCCCAGCCTGGCCGTCGTCAACCACAGCCAATTCACGGGACCGTGAAGGCGGGTTCCGCTCACCTCGATCTGGAAATGCCTCCCCACAGATAGGTGGACTCCTCCAGCAGTTGCGGCGTCATCGTGATCCCGGTGAGGCGTTCGGCCAGGAGGAACGCCGGTCCTGCGTGGGGGTCGGCGATCGGATAGACGGGGGAGTCGACCCGTTCCATGACTTCTGCGAGTTCGTCCGGCATCTCCTCCGAGTAGCCTTCCTGGGGCGGGAACTCAAGCTGGACCTTCCCGTCTTTGATCCAGTGGGAATAGCCCTCCTGGTGCAGAAACTCGAACCGGATCTTTCCGTCGTCGATCCAGTGGAAGTAGTCCATGCCCTCGATTTCGAGGTAGAAGTGGGAGACAAGACGGGTGCCCGCCGACAGCGGCACGATGACCTCTTCGGTGACGCCAAGCCCACTGTTGGCCTCGACGAGGAGCACCCAGTCTCCAACGGAGGCGGCGCCGAAGGTCTGCCGCCGGATCAGCTCATCAAGTGTTATGCGAGAGCAGTTCTCAACCCGGGCGCCGAGCCGGGCCATCAGTTCCTCGGGCGTCAGGCCATGGACGTAGGTGAAGCAGTAGGCGTCCGCCAGGTCGGGGAAGCGCTGGGAGAACCAGGAGTGGTCGCCAGGAGTCGTGATCATCCCACCAGACTCGCAGCGCCCACCGACACAACGTGATTGATCGTTCCTGAGATGACAGAACGAGTGGCGAGGCCCCCGTGGGCTCGCCACTCGTGTGGTGCCTAGGCGTGGGCGGCCAGTCTCCGCGGAGTCCTCCTCCTCAGCGTCGCGACGCCCACGGCCGCCAGCCAGGTGGCGGCGATGCCGTTGAACATCGCGACCGCGCCCCAGCCGTTGGAGGCGTAGAACTCGTCGGAGTTGAAGCCGAAGAACATCGACGGCACCCCGGCCAGGTGCAGGGCGGCGATGGCGAACGACGACCAGCCGACCCAGCCGGGAAGGGCGCGGGAACGCAGCACCGCGTATCCGAAGGCGACGCCGAAGACGACCAGCATCAGATGGGTGATGGAGCCGTAGAGCAGGTAGGTGGGCACGGTGCGGGTCGGGTCGATCTCCTCGACGGCCTTGATGGCGCTGCTGCCCTCGATCCCCTTGGCGACCATGTCGACGATCGTCCACGTCACGCCCGCCGTACCGGCGACCGCGCCGAACCATTCGAACCGGGCGTCGGCCTGCGCGATCAGGGGCCGGACGCCGGCCATGAACACCAGGAACAGCGTGAGGGCGAGGAAGTTGAAGAGCGTACGGGTGAGGATCAGCCAGTCCGGCATGAGGCTGCCGGTCTCGACACCGCAGGCCGGGGGGTCACAGGTGGGGACCACGAAGTACAGGGGGAGTTCGGCCATCGCGAAAACGGCGCCGAGGACCGCGGCCAGGCCGATCCAGCGGCGCGCCACAGACGGGAACTGAATCTGTGCATGCCATGAAGTGTTCATGGCATGCACAGTAGCAACAACTGTGTAAGCCGTCTACTATTTCTCTTGGATCTTCGAGAGGACGCAGGCCATGACCCCACGCAAGAGTCACGACCCCGTACCCGCCGACCTTGAGGCGCTGCCGCCGGGCCTGGCCGCGGCCTGGGGCGTGGTCGACACCGGGGGACGGCGCGGCCCCAAACCGGCGCACAGCGTCGAGAAGATCATCGCGGTGGCGACGGAGCTGGCCGACGAGGAGGGCATCGCCGCCGCCTCGCTGCCGAAGGTGGCCGCCCGGATCGGCGTGACCACCAACGCCCTGTACCGCTACGTCAGCTCCAAGGAGGAGCTCATCGTGCTCCTGGCCGACCGCGCCTGGGGCGACCCGCCCGCGTTGCCGGACGGCGACTGGCGGGAGGCGGCGGCGCTGTGGTCACGCCGGCTGTTCGAACGCTTCATCTCCCGCCCATGGCTGCTGGACGTGCCGACGACCGTCTCCCTGACCCCGCACAACGCGGCCTGGCTGAACGCGCTGATCACCGTGCTCGGATCGACCGGCATGGCGGCGCAGCAGACGCTGAACTGCGCGTATCTCCTCGACAGCCACGCCCGGTACGGTGCCAACCTGCGGCGCAACACCCCGACACCGGCCGCGTTGCGCCGGGCGAACCCCGACCAGCAACGGGCGGTGCGCGCGGTCCGCGTCTTCCTGGACGGCCAGCTCCGCTCCCGCGACCTGAACGCCGTCGCGGACGCGATGGAGGACCCGATGTTCCTCTCCGACGAACCCCCGCTCGACGGCTTCGAGTTCGGTCTCGCGAGGATTCTCGACGGCATCGAGGCATACGTGCGGCGATGAGAATGCCGTCACGGCCGGCCTGCCGGATGGGACGCCGTCGAAGCACGCAGGCCGTACGGCCTCCTCAGCGAACCGAGGAGGCCAGGCCGGTCAAGGGTCAGTAGTCGGCCAGGGCGTTGGGGCCCAGGAGGACCTTGAGGTCTCCGGCGAAGGCGCCGTTGGCGAGGTTGACCTTGTACTCCGGGGCGAGACCGACGAGGACCTTGCGCCGGTTGAGCCGTTCGACCATGAACTGGACCGGGGTGTCGCCCTTGTGGGTCCGGAACATCTGCTTCAGCTCGTCGACGAGCTTTCGGTCGATCTTGCTCTCCTGGAGGGAGATGACGATCGGGTCCTTGTCGCCGGGCTGGGGGACCTTGGAGATGTCGAGGAACTCGAAGGCGACGGCGTTGAAGCTGACGCTGGCGTCCTCGCCGTTCTCCCGGATACGGATCTTGCCGGTGCACGCGACGACGAGGTCGGGGGCGAGGTTGTCGCCGTAGAGCTGGTAGGTGGTCGGGAAACAGGGGACCTCAAGGCTGCCGTCGTGGTCCTCGATCTTGAGGATGGCCCAGACGTTGCCCTGTTTGGTGACCTTCTTCTCGACGCCGGAGATGATGCCGGAGATCTTGATCTCACCGCGTTCCCGGTCGGCGTCGCCGTTGAGGACCTGCGCGATCGAGTGGGTGCGGTTCTTCTCCAGAACGCGTTCCGCGCCGTTGAGAGGGTGGTCGGAGACGTAGAGGCCGAGCATTTCGCGCTCGAAGGCGAGCTTGGTCTTCTTGTCCCACTCGTTCGGCGGGACGACGACGGCGAAGGCCGCGTCACCGTCACCGGAGTCCTCGAAGGCGCCGAACAGGGAGTCCTGCCCCATCGCCTCCTTCTTCTTGACGTCGATGACGGAGTCGATGGCCTGTTCGTGGACCATGACGAGCCCGAATCGCGGGTGGTCGAGGTCGTCGAAGGCTCCGGCCTTGATCAGTGATTCGATCGTGCGCTTGTTGCAGACCTGGACGGGGACCTTGGTCAGGAAGTCATTGAAATCGGTGTACTTCCCGTGTTCCTTGCGGGCCGAGATGATCCCCTGGATGGGGCCGTCGCCGACGTTCTGAATGGCGCCGAGGCCGAACCGGACGTCCTCGCCGACGGCGGAGAACCGGAGGTTGGACTCGTTGACCGACGGCGGCAGGACCCTGACCTTCATCCGGCGGCATTCGGCCAGGTAGATGGCCATGCGGTCCTTGTTCGTGCCGACCGAGGTCAGGAGCGCCGCCATGTACTCGGCGGGGTAGTTGGCCTTCAGATAGGCGGTCCAGTAGGAGACGAGTCCATACCCGGCGGTGTGGGACTTGTTGAAGCCGTAGGAGCTGAAGGGTTCGAGGACGTCCCAGACAGCCTTGGCGTGTTCCTCGGTGAAACCCTTACTGATCATGCCGGAGGAGAACGTGGCCCACTGTTTGTCCATCTCCTCCTTCTTCTTCTTGCCCATCGCGCGCCGGAGGATGTCGGCGCCGCCGAGGGTGTAGCCGGCGAGCTGCTGGGCGATGGCCATGACCTGCTCCTGGTAGACCACCAGGTGGTAGGTGTTGCCGAGGATCGGCTCCAGGGCGTCCTTGAGGTCGGGGTGGATCGGCTCGACCTTCTGCGTCCCCGCCTTGCGCAGCGCGTAGTTGACGTGCGCGTTCGCGCCCATGGGTCCGGGACGTCCCAGCGCGAGGATCGACGAGACGTCCTCGAACTCCGTGGGGGCGATCAGCTTGGTGAGGTCGCGCATCATGGACGAGTCGAGCTGGAACACGCCCAGCGTCCACCCGGCGGCCAGCAGCTCGTAGGCCTTCTTGTCGTCCAGCGGCACCTTGAGCATGTCGAGTTCGATGCCGCGGTTGGCCTTGATGTTCTCGACCGCGTCCCCGAGCACGGTGAGGTTGCGCAGGCCCAGGAAGTCCATCTTGAGCGCGCCCATGCTCTCGCTGGACGGCCCGTCGAAGCCGGTGATGCGGGCGCCGTCGTCCTGCCGCATGAAGATCGGCATGACGTCGACCAGCGGCTGGGACGACAGGATGACGCCGGCGGCGTGGACACCGGTGCCCCGGGTCAGCCCCTCAAGGCCGAGCGCGGTCTCGATGACCTTCTTGACGTCGGCGTCCTCCTCGTACAGCTTGCGGAGTTCGCTGGCCTCGGCGTATCGGGGGTGGTCCTTGTCGAAGATGCCGCTGAGCGGGATCTCCTTGCCCATGACGGCGGGCGGGAACGCCTTGGTGATCTTCTCGCCGACGGCGAAGGGGTAGCCCAGGACGCGCCCCGCGTCCTTCACGGCCGCCTTCGACTTGATCGTCATGTAGGTGATGATCAGCGAGACGTTGTCCTCGCCGTACCGCTCCGTGACATAGCGGATCATGTCACCGCGCCGACGCTCGTCGAAGTCCAGGTCGACGTCGGGCATCGAGATTCGTTCGGGGTTGAGGAACCGCTCGAACAGCAGCTGGTGCTCGATGGGGTCGAGTTCGGTGATGCCGGTGACGTAGGCGACCATCGACCCGGTGGCCGAACCTCGTCCGGGGCCGACCCAGATGCCGTTGTCGCGGGCGTACTGGCAGATGTCGGCGACGACGAGGAAGTAGCCGGGGAAGCCCATCGTCTCGATCACGCCGAGCTCGTACTCGATGCGTTCGAGGACCTCGGCGGGGACCGGGTCCCCGAACCGGCGCACGGCGCCGCGGGCGCACTCCTTGCGCAGCCAGCTCATCTCCGTCTCCCCTTCGGGGACGGGGAACTTGGCGGCGAGGTCCCGGTGGGCGAACACCTCTTCGTAGGACTCGACCCGTTCGGCGATCAGCAGGGTGTTGTCGCAGCCCTGCCTCCACAGCTCGTCGTGGTCGAGTCCGCGCATCTCCTCGGCGGAGCGGATGTAGTAACCGGCTCCGGAGAAGCGGAAACGGTCGGGCGCGTCGATCTGGGAGTTGGTGCCGACGCACAGCAGCGCGTCGTGGGCGGTCGCCTGGTCCTCGGTGACGTAGTGGGAGTCGTTGGTGACCAGCGGCGGGATGTTGAGTATCCTGCCGATCTCCAGAAGCTGGTCGCGGACGCAGGTCTCGATGAGGATCTTCCCGTGGTCCATCAGCTCCAGGAAGTAGTTCTCCTTGCCGAAGATCTCCTGGTACTTCGCCGCGTGCTCCAGCGCCTTGTCGAACTGGCCCAGCCGCAGCCGTGTCTGGACCGCGCCGGACGGGCAGCCGGTCGTCGCGATGATCCCCTCGTGGTACTGGTCGAACAGCTCGTCGTCCATGCGGGGGTACTTCTTCATGTGGCCTTCGAGCGAGGCCAGCGAAGAGATCTTGAAGAGGTTCTTCAGGCCCTGGGCGTTGTAGGCCCACATCGTCTTGTGCAGGTAGGTGCCTGACGCCGACACGTCACCGCCGACCCCGCGCTGCTCGTCGAACTTGCGCTGGTGCGGCTCTCCCCAGAAGACGGGCTTCTTGTGGAAGCGGGACTCGGGGCTCACGTAGCCCTCGATCCCGATGATCGGCTTGATCCCGGCGCCGGTGACCTTCTTGTTGAACTCGTAGCTGCCGAACAGGTTGCCGTGGTCGCTCATCGCGATGGCGGGCATGCCGAGCTGACTGACCCGATCGGCCATCTTCCCGATCTTCGCCGCGCCGTCCAGCATGGAGTACTCAGTGTGAACATGCAGGTGCACGAACGAATCAGCCACGGTTGATCTTGGCCTTTCGGGGTCGAGCGGTCGGTGCCCCAACCTTATCGACGCGGCTCAGTGGGTGACCCTTGTTACTCCCGGAAGCGCATGATCGACTTGTATGTCCGGCCCCGCCCTTCCATGAGCCCCGGTATGCCCATACGACATGGAGGTCTTGCGCGTGTCGGGACCACCTCGCAGAGTGAGGACCAGACCGCCCGCCCTAAGGCAAGGAGCCCCCATGATTCCCGATCTGACCGGCGCCGAGTTCCACAAGAGCAGTCTCAGCGGCACCCACGACGACTGTGTCGAGGTCGCCGTGAACCTCCCCGGCCTGGTGGCCGTCCGCGACAGCAAAGATCCCTCCGGCCCGGCCCTGGCCTTCGGTGTCTCCGGATGGGACGCCTTCATAGGCCACGTGAAAATTGGAACGTTCGATTTCTGATCGGCGACAACGTCTTCGCCGGGTTCCGGCCGAACAGCGGGCCGTACCCCGGGCCACCGCGGACCACCGCGGGCCACCGTGGGCGCCCCCGCGTACCACGATGGCCCGGTCCTCCCGGGGCACCTGCTACGTCAGCGACTCGGCCGGGGCCACGATCGACGGGCCGCCGGTCTCCTCGGGGGCCCGGCCGAGCTGCCTGATCGGCCTGATCAGCAGGAGCGCCGCCGCCACGCCCAGCGTCACCAGGGCGGACCCCATGATGAAGGTGCGCGGTTCGATCAGCGTGGTGACCGGACCGGCGATCGCCTGCCCGACCGCCATGCCCGAGACCGACCCGGCCACCTGGTAGGCGTTGACCCGGTTCATCACGTCCGGTGCGACCTTCGTCTGGACGCTGGTCGACCACATCACCGACCAGAACGCCATCGCGACCCCGCCGACCAGGTGCCCGGCCATCAGCATCGGCAGCGGCAGCCCGAGCGCGACCGACAGGGGCGCGGCCATGTAGCCGCTCAGTGCCGTCGCCCCGGCGGCCAGCGGCTTGGCCGGTCTGAGCCTGATCGCCACCAGCCCGCCCAGTACGGTGCCGAGGCCGAGCGCCGCCATCACCCAGCCGTAGTCGGCCCCGATGACCTGCGACGACAGCGGCACGTACGGCCCGATCACCAGAACGCCCCAGAAGACCCAGACCAGGATGGTCGACCACATCCAGTTCATGGCCCTGAACTCCTCCCAGCCCCTGCGCAGGTCGCCCAGCACGTTGGAGGGGCCCGGCTTGGGTACGGCGACCCGGATCAGCAGCAGGGCCACCCCGCTGACGAGGAAGGTCGCGGCGTCGACCGTGTAGACGAAGACCGGGCCGGTGGCGACGATGAGGACTCCGGCCAGCGCGGGACCCGCCAGCTGGGTGATCGCCTCGGCGATCTTCAGTGTCGCGTTGGCCCGTTGCGGGTCCTTCGCGACCAGGGGGACCATGCCGTTGATGCACGGTTCGAACGTCCCGGCGCCGATGCCGGAGAAGAACGCCATCGTCAGCAGCAGGGCGAGCGGCGGGGCGCCGTCCAGGAAGGCGACGGCCACGCATCCCTGGGTGACGACCCTGAGCGCGTCCGCGCCGATCATCAGGCGCCGGGCGCCGATCCGGTCGGCGAAGACCCCGCCGAACAGCATGACCAGCACGGCTGACGTGGTCCAGATCGCGAGCGTGTAGCCGACACCCGCGATCCCGTAGACTTCTCCGACCGCCAGCGCCGAGGCGACGGGCATCATCGCGTCGCCGAGCAGTGAGATCGTACGGGCTCCGAAGTAGAGGCTGAAGTTCCTCGTCCACATAAATCCTCATTCTGAGTTTCTCCAATCCAGGGCGCCGGTGTCCCGAATGACATCATTGGGTACATTTGAGCCATGTCCCTGGACTGCCCGGAACCACCCCCGGCCTCTCTCAGCCTGCATCGTGTGGTCGCCCTGGTCGCTCCGAAGCAGGAGCTCTACCCGGTCACCTCCGCCTCGGCCGTCTTCGGCTACCACGGCTCGGCGATCCCCCAGCACTACAGCTTCAGCCTGTGCGCCGAGCACCCCGGCTCCCTGCCCACCACCCTCGGCGTCCCCATCCAGGTCGACAGCGGACTGGAGGCCGTCGAGGACGCCAAGACCGTGATCATCGCGGGCTGGAGCTGGGCTCTCACCCCCTCGCCCGCCGTACTCCGCGCGGTGTCCCAGGCCCACGCACGAGGCGCCCGCATCGTCGCCGTCGGCTCCGGGATCTTCGTCCCCGCCACCCTGGGGCTCCTGGACGGCCGCCGGGCCTCCGTCCACTGGGAACTCTCCCGCGAACTCGCCGCCCGCCACCCCCGCATCATCCTCGACGACACCATCATCTACGTCGACCACGGCGACGTCGCCACCGCCGGAGCCTCGGCCGCCACCCTCGACCTCTGTCTCCACCAGGTCCTCCAGGAGTACGGCGCCGCCCACGCCATGCGCATCGGCCGTCAGCTCGCCGCCGGTCCGCACCGCGAGGGCTGCCAGCGGCAGTACCCTCCCCTGCCGACCACCGGCCCCATGCCGGCTCCCCTGGCGCCCCTGCTCGAATGGCTGCTCTCGCGCCTGCACGACCCGATCACCGTCGAGGACATGGCCGCCTACTCGGGCGTCTCCCCCCGGACCCTCACCCGGCAGTTCGCCGACCAGCTCGGCGTCCCCCCGGCCCGCTGGCTGCTGGAACGCCGCCTGGCCGCAACCCGCGCCCTGCTTGAGGAGACCGACCTGCCCGTCGAGACCATCGCCACCCGCGTCGGCCTCTCCTCGGCGGTCAACCTCCGCCGCCGTTTCCACAGCGCCCTGCGAACCACCCCTGCCGCCTACCGCCGTTCCTTCCGCTGACGCCGTACGGCGCGGACCAGGACGCGCGGTGGCCGGTGCGCCAACGGGAGAGCGTCGTCCAAGGAGCCCTCGGGCGGCAGCGGGCCGGTAAGCGGCACGTTGGAGGTCGTTCATCCGGGCGACGGCCTGTCGTAGGGCGCCGTCCTTATGGTGATGGTTCATGACAGCGGGTTTCGAGGACTTCGACCGGTTCCTGGAGGAGGCCCGCCGGGCGCTCGACGCGGCCGACCGGCCGCCGTCCGAGGACGAGCCCCCGGGTGGGAGGGGAACGGCCGCGGACGGGCGGATCGTCGCCGAGGTCTCGCCGGACGGCCTGCTCAGCTCGCTGAGGGCCGACCCCCGGGTCATGCGGATGGGCCTGCAGGAGCTGTGCGACCAGGTCGTGCACGCCGTCAACGCCGCGCTCAACGACCTGCGCTCGAACCTCGACGCCCGTCACGGGGCGGTGGACGTGACGGGGCTGACGGAGACGCTGGGCACCGTCCAGGAGGAGTCGATGCGGAGGATGAACCTCTTCGTGGAGGAGATCGGCGAGCTGGCCCGCCGGATCGAAGGACGCGGATGAAGCCCCTTGAGGTCCGCTCACCCAGCCTCCGTACGGCGTCCGGCGGACTCGGCGGCGTGGGCGGAGATCTGGCCGCCCAGGGGCGCGACCTCGGGTCCTCGACGGCCGCGTTCGGTTCCGGGCCCGTCGGCGGGCTGCTGGGCGACCTCCTGGGCCGGACGCTCGGCGCGATCACCGAGTCGCTGGAGTCGGTCGTGGCCGACCTGGGCGACGCCGGGCAGGCGCTCGGCCGGATGGACGCCGGCTACCGGCGGGCGGAGAGCCTCAGCGAGGAGGCCGTCAGCCAGGCTTCGCGTGGGGGTTCTCCAGCCAGTCCCCCACCGTCACATCGCCCTTACGGGACACCTGGTACGGCCTGGCCCGCATGACGTACTCCGGGGAGACCCCACCGGGGAAGACGACCTCGTCGTAGCTGGAGTTCGGCAGGCGGAGACCGGTGCCGCCGGGGGTTCGGATGTCGTACACCCAGCCCTGGCGACCGTACTCGTGCCACTGGAGATGGATCCTGTCGGAGTAGCTGGTGCTGACGTAGGCGGTCTGGCGTGAACTCGGGTCCAGGTGCTCGACGTATCCGTTCAGGTCGGTGTTGTGCGGGTTCTTCGGCCGGAAGCCCGCGGAGAAGATCTCGTCGGGATGCCGGGTGTCCGACCGGTAGACGGGTTCGCTGTCCCGCCGCCACACCGGCCGGGTGCTGTTACGGAAGGGCGAGCCTCGGAAGCCGGGACGCGGCCGGATCGCCGAGATGTTCACCTCGCGGTTGGCCGCCGCCCTGAGCGGGTCCCAGTCCGCGGGCCGCCCACGCAGCCGGCCCGCGCCGGTGCGCAGCAGCGCCATGGCGCGCCTCATCGGTTCGACCACGCCGCGCGAGAGGAAGCGGACGATGTCGTCCAGCAGCGTGCGCAGGGCTCGGCGGGTCCTGGCGACGGCCGCGGGCAGCGTCGCCGGCGAGGCCACGGCTCGGGCTGCGACGACCACCAGCGCGACGAGCTGGGCGATCACCCCCAGCTTCCACAGCAGCGTGGCCACGGCCGCCGTCAGGAGGGCCAGGCCCACCAGCTCGGCGGCGTCGGCCAGCCGGTTCGCCCGGTCGGCGGGCGCGTTCTCCGCCATCCACGAGCGGTAGGCGTCCACCCCGTCGCCGGTGTTGTCCCGCCACACCTGGCTCGCGTACGCGTCGGTGTCGCGGACCGAGCCCCGCAACCGGGCGGCCATCGCCGTGTACCGCGTGCCCTCCGCGTGCAGGAGGTCCTCGTCGAACCCCTCCGGCCACGCCGCCACACCGGTCCAGGCGAGCGGGGCCGCCAGCGCCTGCGGTAACTGGAGGGACATCGACGCTCAGCGGTCGTTCGGGCCGCGGACGCCCGACGGGCCCTCCGCGCTGTTCCGCCGGGAGCCGACCACGCCGTCCGGGTCGAAGGACGCGTCGATCGCGACGACCGACCTTCCGGCCTCCGAACGCGCCTCGGCACGCACACGGTCAGCGATCAGGGATGATTCGGGCCTCTCGGACATCGCGTGGAGCCTACTGGATCGGCCGTCCATGATCCACGCCACCGGAGACCTTGGAAGGCTCCTTCCCCGCCTGAGCCGTGGTTCCGAAGGGAAGGGCCAAGTCAGCGCAGGGGGCGGAAGAAGGTCCTGATGTCCTCCGTCAGAAGGTCGGGGGCCTCCATCGCGGCGAAGTGGCCGCCTCTGGAGAACTCCGACCAGTGCACGACGTTGTGCTCGCGTTCCGCGATCCGCCTGACCCCCGCGTCGCCTGGGAAGACCGCCACCCCGTGGGGCAGCGCCGAGTGCTCGGCCGCCGCGCCCCAGCTCTTCTGCTCCTCCTTGTAGAGGCGGGCGGCCGAGGCCGCGGTCCCGGTGAACCAGTAGACGCTCACGTCGGTGAGCAACTGGTCGATGTCCACCGCGTCCTCGGGGAGTTCGTGGGCCGGGTCGGTCCACTCCTTGAACTTCTCCACGATCCACGTCAGCTGCGCCGCGGGTGAGTCGTGCAGCCCGAAGGCGAGGGTCTGCGGCCGGGTCGCCTGGATGATCGCGTAACCGGCCTGGTCCTGGTTCTGGTACTGGCCGAGACGGGCGAGTTCCTCAGGGGTGAGGCCCACGAACTCGGCCGGGTCGCCGGTCGGGAAGCCGAGCGCGCCGTTGACGTGCACGCCGACGACGTTCTCCGGAGCGGTACGGCCCAGCATCGGCGAGATGACCGCGCCGCTGTCGCCGCCCTGCGCGCCGTAGCGCCGGTAGCCGAGCCGGTCCATCAGCTCCGCCCAGGCCCGCGCGACGCGCCGCAGGTCCCAGCCGGTCTCGGTGGTCGGGCCGGAGAAGCCGAAGCCGGGGATGGACGGGGCCACGACGTGGAAGGCGTCGGACCGGGCGCCGCCGTACGACACCGGGTCGGTCAGCGGGCCGATGATCTTCATGAACTCGGCGACCGAGCCCGGCCAGCCGTGCGTGATGATCAGCGGAAGAGCGTCGGGTTCGGGTGAGCGGGCGTGCAGGAAGTGGATGTTCTGCCCGTCGACCTCCGTCGTGAACTGCGGGAACGCGTTCAGCCGCGCCTCGGCGGCACGCCAGTCGAAACCGGTGCGCCAGTAGTCGGCCAGCTTGCGCGCATAGGCGACGGGAACCCCGTACGACCAGCCCACACCGGGCAGTTCGTCCGGCCAGCGGGTCGCCGCGAGCCGACCGCGCAGGTCGTCCAGCCGGGTCTGCGGGATGTCGATCTGGAACGGGTGGATTCGCAGGTCGTTGTTCATGCCTCTCACCGTAGGCAGCGCCTAGGACAGCTTCGGTCCTAGGCTGGACGTCATGTTGGAGACATCGGCGCGGCTGTTGCGGTTGCTTTCGTTGTTGCAGACCCCCAGGGACTGGTCGGGCACCGAACTGGCCGTACGGCTCGGCGTCTCATCCCGCACGGTCCGCCGCGATGTCGAACGCCTCCGCGACCTCGGATACGTCGTGCACGCCACCGCGGGCGCCCCCGGCTACCGGCTCGGGGCGGGGGCCGGGCTTCCTCCGCTGCTGCTCGACGACGAGGAGGCGGTCGCGGTCGCCATCGGGCTCGGCACCGCCGCCGTCTCCGGGGTGACGGGCATCGAGGAGACCTCCGTCCGCGCCCTGGCCAAGCTGGAACAGGTTCTTCCCGCCCGGCTGAGGAACCGCGTCGGCGACCTGCGGTCGGTCACGGTCCCGCTGACGGACCGGGCCTCCGCCGTGGACCCGGCCACGCTCACCGCGATCGCCGCCGCCGTCCGTGCCCGGGAGAGCCTGCGATTCGACTACCGCTCCCACGACGGCACCGAGGACCGTCGTGCGGCCGAGCCGTACCGGCTGGTCAACTCGGGGCGCCGGTGGTATCTGGTGGCGTGGGACACCGGCCGGGGCGACTGGCGCACGTTCCGCATCGACCGGCTGCGGCTGCGCACCCCGAACGGGCCGCGTTTCACGCCCCGCGAGCCGCCCGGCACCGACCTCGTCCAGTACGTCGCGGAACGGATCTCCGTCAATCCGTACCGCTACCGCGGCCGGTTCACGGTGCACGCCCCGGCCGACGTCATCGCCGCCCGGATGCCGCCGACGATCGCGGTGGTCGAGCCGACCGGTGACGACACGTGTGTCCTCAGCACCGGGTCGAACTCCCTGGACGAGCTGGCCATGTGGGTCGCGGGGCTCGGTGTCCCCTTCGAGGTGCACGACCCTCCCGAACTCGTCCGGCACATCCACGCCCTCGCCGCCCGCCTCAGCGAGGCGACCCGGTACGGCCCCCGGCCGCCGACGGCGTCAAAGGATCAAGCAGAATCGCCGTCATGAGTCTGAGCCTTGACGCAACAGGCCATCCGGCACGATGGCCGGGATATGCCACCGCCTTCTGGGGATTCGCCTTCGCCGTCCCGAGTTTCTGCTGGGCGCTCGGTATCGGCCTGGCGGGGGCCTCGACCACGCTCTCACCCCAGCTGGTCGAATTGGCCGCGAGGCAGGACTCCGGCTTCATCACGGCGTTGTGGGTGACGGGTGCGCTCAAGGTCGTCGGCGCGGTGCTGGGCCTGGCGCTCATCCGCCGTCGTCCCTGGGGGCACGGCATGAACCTTCTCCTGCAACTGACGGCGTGGGGCGCGGGGGTCCTGCTCATCTGCCATGGCGCGGGATTCGTCGTGAACGGAATTCTCGTCGAGACGAACGTCGTCGGCATCGATCCCGAGCTGCGGTCGATCAGCCGCTGGTACACCTACCTGTGGGGACCGTGGTTCGTGGCCGGAGGGGTCGCCTTCCTCCTCGCCGCACGGGCCCACCTGCGCGGAGTCGCCGAACGCCGGAACGCCGTGATCGCGGGGATCATCGGCGGCCTCGGCGCGCTGGCGATCTCCGTCATGCTCCTGATATGGGGCCTGGGATAGTCCCGTTCCCTTGACGAACATGCCCAACCGGACAATGGCGATGACCGTCACCGGGCAACGATTCAACGACCGCGCCCTCGCGGGCGACCGACCCTCACACCCCGAGGGACCGTACGGCCCGCATGACACCCTTTCTGTCGTAGCCGCCGGTGGGGAGGGTGGCGCTGTGGACGTGCCGGATGACGCCGTGGACGTCGACGAGCAGGCTGCCCGACCGCTGCATCGCGCCGAAGACCCTCCTGTCGAGACCGACCATCTCGTGGGGGGTGCCGCCGCGGGCGGTGAGCACGGGGAACGGAACACGCTGCCTGGCCTTCCAGGTGGCCGCCCGCTGCCTGCTCTCGGGGACCGCGATGAGGACGCGGACGTTCTCGGCCTCCAGGTCGTCGCCGCTCCTGACGAGGTCCTGGACGTTCCTGTTGCAGACAGGGCACGAGGTGGAGCGCACGAAGTAGAGCAGCACGGCGTGCTCGCCCCGGTAGTCGGACAGGCGGACGGTGTCGCCCACGGTGTCTTCGAGCACCATCTCCGGGGCGGGCGATCCGGTTTCGAGCATGGTGGAACTTCCCTTCGAACGTTCGGGGTCTTCAGGAGTCACGGCCTCAGGCTGGTCCGGAGGGCGGTACGGGCTCGGTGCAGGTGGGACTTCATCGCCGGGGTGCTCAGGCCGAGCGAGGTGGCGACCGTACGCCCCGGGTAGCCCAGCACGTCCCGCATGATCAGGACACGGCGCTGGACGTCGGGCAGCTCCTGGATCGCCTGCGCGAGCAGGCCGGCCTCCAGCCGCCGGAGGACCTCCTCCTCGGCGGACGCGGCCAGACCCGCCCCGACCTCCTCGCCGTGGTGGTCGAGCAGCCGCCGGGCGCGGCGGACGCACTCGTTCCTGACGATCCTGAACATCCAGGACGCCAGCGCCGCCGAGGCCCGCAACGAGCCGATCTTGCGGAACAGGACGATCAACGCCTCCTGCGCCGCGTCCTCGGCGTCCTGCGGGGACGCGCACAGGTGCTCGGCGAACCGCCGTACATGCGGGTGGGCGCCGTAGACCACCGCGGCGATCGACTCCACGTCACCGCCCTGGGCGGCCTCGATGAGCTGCTCGCTCGCCCAACCACCGTCCACCTGGAACCCCCTTTCGGAAAAGGCCGTCCCCCATAAGAGGCTCCGACGTCCGAAAAGGATTCGCGAAACTGATGGGATGAACCAACTTCGGGAGATCGTGGGTCTGGTCGGCGACGTGCTGGGCTCCGGGGTCGTCGGCGGTTACCTCCACGGCTCCGCGGTGCTCGGCGGCCTCAGACCGGCCAGTGACCTCGACGTTCTCGTCGTCTCCCGGCGGAGCATGGACGACCGGGAGCGCGGCGCGCTCCTGCGGGGGCTGCTCGGCCTCTCGGGTTTCACCGCCGGGCTCCGGCCGGTCGAACTCACCGTCGTCGTCCAGTCAGAGGTCCGCCCGTGGCGTTTCCCGCCGACCGGTGACTTCCTGTACGGCGAGTGGCTGCGTGCGGAGTTCACGGCCGGTACGGTTCCCCGGCCGGAGCCGATGCCGGACCTGGCCCTGTTGGTCACCATGGTCCTGGCCGGTGACCGCCCGCTGACCGGCCCGCCACCGGCGCGGGTCCTCGACCCCGTCCCCCACGCGGACCTGGTCAGGGCGAGCCTGGCGGGCCTGCCCGGTCTGCTGGCGGAGCTGGAAACCGACACCCGCAACGTCGTGCTGACCCTCGCCCGGGTCTGGAGCACGCTCGCCACCGGTGAGATCAGGCCGAAGGACACCGCCGCGGACTGGGCTCTGCCCCGCCTCCCGCCGTCTCACCGTCGCGTCCTGGAGCACGCCAGGAACCTCTATCTCGGCCACCGCTACTCCGAGGAGACCTGGCCGGAGGGCCTGAGAACCCAGGCGGGGCCGTACGCGGAAGAAGTGCTCGCCGAGATCGACCGGCTTTCTCCCCGCCCGAACTCACCGTGAGGGCCGGGCCGTGCAGGAATCGTCAACAACGACTACCGGAGGCGTCAACGACACCCCGGTCGTATATCGGCAAAATGATTCTCCGTACGGCATGCGACATGGGTGAAAAAAGGGAGTGACACGGGTGAGAAAGCGAAGGGTTCTGGCCGCCACGGTGATGGCGGTGTCCACGATGACCACCGTGGTCACCGCGACGCCGGCGCAGGCCAAGGCGATGGACTGGGACAACTGCCCGGAGGGTTATGTATGCCTTTACGGCGACACCTACGGCAGAGGCCGTTACAGCAACACGCCGGGAACCGACAAAGCCAATGTCGGCGCATTCATCAACGACCTGACGAGTTCCATCTGGAACCGCACCAATGACGCTGTGTGTTTCTACGAGCACACGAACTGGGGCGGTAGGACCCTGATAGGCGTCGGGCCGGGAGAATGGGTGGACAACGTCGGGGCCGCCGCCAACGACAAGATCTCCTCATATCGCGGAAATGTGTGGTGCAGCTGGTGACGGCGGCTCACGGCCAACGCACTTCGGGGGTGCGTTCCACGAACCGCGCGTACCGCTCGAACGCCCGCTCGACCTCCGCCCGGTCGCTTCGGTGGAGTGGGGTGAGCGGCAGGACGGCGACCCGCACCTGGTTCTTCACGAGGGTGCGTTTCCAGGTGGCCACGACCCGGCCTGCGCGGACCACGGTGGCCTGGAAGACCCCGTTGTTACCGGGGATGATGGCCGCCTTGTGCTCGTCGGCGACCATGAGCGAACGGTCCTTGTAGCCCAGGAGGTATTCGTCGAAGCCCGGCAGCACGAGCACCTCGTCGTCACCGGCCGGGGTGGGGGCCGTGTCGAGGAGCGCGGCGTCGGCATATGTCTCCACCCCGTCGACGGTCACCCTGGCCAGCGCGTCACCGGCCACGGCGATGCCGCGTTTGGCGTCGGCCGCGGTCAGGCCGGTCCAGCCCGCGAAGTCCTGCCTGGTGGTCGGCCCCCGGCCACGGAAGTAACGCAGGGCGACGGTGCCCAGCGCCTCGTCACGCTCCGGCCGGTGCGGGTCGGGAACCCACTCGTCGAGCAGCACGAAGCTCTGCTCGTTGCCGATGTTGGGAGCGATGCACAGCACGCCCCGCTGGCTGGCGTACCACAGCAGGTGGTAGCCACGCTGGCCACCGGTGTCGATGCCCTTGTCCTCCAGCACGGCCAGGCACTCCGACCGGCTCAGCCGTCCGCCCCCGGCCAGGGCCGAACCCAGCACCTCCATGGCCTGGACGGCGGTCTCCTCCGAGAGGCCGAGTTGCTCGCGCCGCCTCGCCGCGCCGTTCAGCACCCGGACGCCCATCAGCTCGACCATCCAGCGGGCGTCGCGGGGCGGGACGAAGTGGATGGTGCCGCGCATCGGCCACGTGCGCAGTGCCTCACGCCGCTCCAGCGCGGCGGTGACGTCGGTGACGGTGTGCTCGGGCAGCCGCGCGCCGAACGACCACAACCCGCTGGCCAGGTCTTGAGCCTGCATCGCTCCGAGCCAGGTCACCACCTCGGCCACGGTCGTCGCCCGCGCCGCGCCGCCGGACGACCCGCGGAGCAACAGGCTGGACAGCCGCAGGCCGAGCGCCTGCCGAGGGGTGAGTTCCACCCGATCACCGTAGCCTTCGCCACCGACAATCCCGCCACCACACCGTCAGCGCGGGACACGGCCGAGGTAGCGGAGCAGGTCGTCGACGACCGGGGTGGCGGAGGGTCCGCCGACGGCCTCGACCACGGGGCCGTAGGCCCCCCACTGGCGCAGCGGTTCGACGATCTCCCGCGCGGCGGCGAGAAGGTGGCCCGCGAGCTCGTCGTCGAGCGGGGACGGCCTGCCCGTGGCGATCGCGATGTCCCACGCGTGCACGGCGGCGTCGAGCGCGCACATCACCGCGGCGACCGGGGTGGGCAGCTCACCGTGCGGCAGCGGCGTCGGGACGCTCTCGCTGTCGTCGGGCACCGCCGCCCACGCCGCGCCGGTCCTCTCGACGGCGTCCCTCACCAGCTCCGCCGCGGTGCCGTCGACGGCTCCTGAGGGCGTGAAGGGGTCGTAGGCCGGACCGTCTCCGACGCCGAGCATCTTCGCGTAGGCGAGCTGGTCGCCCGCGGCGTGCTGGATCACCTGGGTGACCGTCCACTCCGCACACGGGGTCGCGTTGTCCCATTCGCCGTCCCGCACACCCGCGACGCTGTTCTCCAGCGCCCGGTACGAGGCGGCCAGCACCTCACGCCAGACGGGCCGCAGGGAGGTGACGGTGACGTTCATGATCTTGCCCTTCGGTCTCTTCCTTGCCTGTGACATCAGCCTATGAGCCCATTAGGCTAGTTTTATGCCTAATTAATGCCGGGGGTGAGGGATCAATGGCTTCGACGACGGCCCGGGTTCTGCGCCTGCTGTCCCTGCTGCAGGACCGGTCCCACACGGGCCGTGAACTCGCCGAGCGCCTCGGTGTCGCCGAACGCACGCTGCGGCAGGACGTCCAGCGCCTTCGCGAACTCGGCTACCCGGTGCACGCCACACGCGGGGCGGTCGGCGGATACCGGCTCGGACAGGGCGCGAAGATGCCTCCGTTGCTGCTCGACGACGACGAGGCGGTGGCCGTCGCGCTGGCCGTCGGCCTGGCCGAGGACGGATCGACCGGGATCGAGGACATCGACGCCAGCCTCACCCGGGCGCTCGCCAAGCTCCAGCAGATCCTGCCGAGACACCTGCAGCGCAAGGTGACCGCCCTGCGTTCCGCCACCGCGGTCGGGCCCGCCACGGTCGGCTCCCGCGAGCCGGACGCCCCGGTGCCCGCCGCCATCCTCACCGTCGTCGCGGCCGCGATCCGTGACGGCGTGACCCTGCTGGTGACCCGCGACGGCACCGAGACCGAGGTGGAGCCCTACCGCCTGATCAGCTGGCGCCGCCGCTGGTTCCTGGTCGCCTACGACCTCGGCGCGCACGCCTGGCAGGCGTTGCCCGTCGCCGGCCTGGCCCGTGTCCGGTCCGCGTCCCGCCACTTCGCCGCCCGTTCCCTGCCCGACGACGACCTCGTCGCCTTCGTCCTGCGCGAGGTCGCGCGGACCGGCTGGAAGGTCCACGCCCGTGTCACCGTCCTGGCCCCCGCCGAGACCGTGATCGCCCGCATCAACCCGGCCGTCGGCATCGTCGAGGCCGTCGACGCCCACACCAGCGTCCTCGTCACCGGTGCCGACGCCCTGGAGACCATCGCCGTCTACCTCAGCATGCTGATGATGGACTTCCGCGTCGACGGGCCACCCGAACTCGTCACCCACACCCGCACCCTCGCCCGCCGCTACGCCGAAGCCCTACCAGGCGACGGCGAAGCCTCATAGGCTCTGGTGCCCGTGGCCGAATCCTCCTCATACCTCGACACGACGGCGAACGCCTACGACGCCGTCGCCGTCCTCTACACCGAACTCACCAGGAACTACCTCGACCCCCTTCCGCTCGACCGCGCGGTGCTCGCCGTGTTCGCCGAGCTCGTACGGGACTCCGGCCCCGTCGCCGAGCTGGGATGTGGTCCGGGGCGGACGTCCGCGCACCTCAGAGACCTGGGGGTGGACGTCTTCGGCGTCGACCTGTCACCGGTGATGATCGACATCGCCCGTGAGGCGTATCCGGACATGCGGTTCGAGGTCGGTTCCATGGACGCCCTGGCCCTGGCCGACGACGAGCTGCGGGGCGTCCTGTCGTGGTACTCGATCATCCACGTCCCGCCCAGGGAGGTGCCCGCGTACTTCGCCGAGTTCCGGCGGGTGCTCGCGCCCGGCGGGCACCTGCTGCTCGGCTTCTTCGAGTCAGAGGGCGATCCGGTCACACCGTTCGACCACAAGGTGACGACGGCCTACCGATGGCCGATCGACGACCTCGCGAAACTGGCCACCGACGCCGGATTCCTCGAAATAGGCCGAATGCTCCGTGAACCCCTCGAAGGCGAACGATTCCGCCGGGGCCACCTGTTGATGCACTAGTCACCTTAGAAAAAGACTTAAGGCCATATTTCGGGATTCGAGGCATGGGGCTGCCGGCTCAGCCCAGGTCGTTCACACCGCCACGGCCGAGATACGCCCGGCGCGGACACGGTTCCTACCGGGTCAGAACCGTATCCGCGAACTCTAGGGGCGCAGCACGGCCTCGGCGCCGCCGTCGGCGTAGAGGATCTGCCCGGTCATGAACGCGTTGCCGGGACTCACCGTCCAGGCGAGCAGCGAGGCGACGGCCTCGACGGGGCCGGGGAAGCCCAGTGGCTGCGGCATCAGGGCCTCTATCAGCTCCCTGGCGGCCGGGTCGTCGATGACGAACCTCCTGGCGGTCTCGGTGTCCACGACGCCCGGGGCGACGGCGTTGAGCGGGATACCGGCGCCCGCCCAGTCGGGGCCGACCGCGGCGCGGCGCAACCACCGGTTGAGCGCCAGCTTGCTCGACGTGTAGACGGTCTGGCCGTTCCCGGCCTCGACGATCTTGGCCGCCTCCTCGGCCGCGGCCTCCTCGTCCAGCGACAGGCAGGCCTCGACCAGGCCCTCGTCCGCCGCGACGATGGCGCCCAGCGAGGAGACGACGACGGCGCGGGGCCGTTCCGAGCGGGCCAGCAACGGCCGGACCGCGTCGAGTGTGGCGAGGGTGCCGAAGAAGTTCACCCGTACGGGGGCCGGGCTCAGGTCGCCGACCCCGGCCACGGCCACCAGGCCGTGCACGGTGCCACCGGAGGCGGCGGCGACGCCTTCGGCCAGTCGCTCCCGGCCTTCCCGCGTGCTCAGGTCGGCGAGCACGTCGGCGTCGTTCAGGTCACAGCGGATCACCCGATCGCCTCCCGCGGCGAGGAGGTCGGCTGTGACGGCGCCGATGCCGGAGGCGGCGCCTGTGACTACGTAGGTACGCGGTTCGTTCTTCACGTGATCACGGTAAACACATATTCACGTTGCCGGAGCAACTAGAACGGCCGAGGCTCCGTTGCCGCCTTCGTGAAACCGGAAACCCGTCCGGTCACGGCCATCGCGAAAAGGACTCACGCCGCTTATTCAAAAACCATGCCCGGGAGGTCAGGCGCCTCGGCCAAAGGAACGACATGGGCGATCACCCGGGAAGCCGGGACCCCGGGCCAGGCCTTTCGAGACACCGGCCGGCCCGCGTCCCGACAACGACTCCTGACATCGGCGACCTCCGCCCCCGAGAAAAGCCGAAGCCTCCGAGAAACGCTGAAGCCTCCGAGAAACGCCGAAGCCCCCGCCAGGAAGACAGGGGCTTCGGTGCGGAAAGATCAGCGGAGGATGAGGGCCATCGCTTCCGCGCGGGTCTTGTCGCTGCTGCGGAAGTCGCCGCGGACCGCCGAGGTGATCGTCTTCGCCCCGGGCTTGCGGACACCGCGCATGGTCATGCACAGGTGTTCGCACTCGATGACGACGATGACGCCCCTGGGCTCCAGCACGTTCATGAGCGCGTCGGCGATCTGGGAGGTCATCCGCTCCTGCACCTGGGGGCGCCGGGCGTAGACGTCGACGAGGCGGGCGAGCTTGGACAGGCCGGTGACCTGCCCCTTCTCGTTGGGGATGTAGCCGATGTGGGCGACACCGTGGAACGGGACCAGGTGGTGCTCGCAGGTCGAGTAGACCTCGATGTCCCTGACGAGCACCATCTCGTCGTGGTCGACGTCGAAGACCGTGGTCAGGACGTCCTCGGGGGTCTGCCCGAGCCCGGCGAACTGCTCCGCGTAGGCTCGCGCGACCCGTGCCGGGGTGTCCCGGAGGCCGTCACGGTCGGGGTCCTCTCCGATGGCGTAGAGGATCTCGCGGACGGCCTTCTCCAGCCTTTCGGAGTCGACCTTGAGGGGATTGACGCTCACACTCAGTTCCCGTCCCTGGGGACCACAGAGTCGGTGTGCCCGGCGCCCGCGGGGAGCGCTCCGTTACCCGACTGCTCCTTCGGGGTCAGGATAGGCGGCCGGTTGGAGGGCAGCCGCTTGCCGTACCCCGAATAGGAGGGGCGCTTCTCCTTGACCACGACGGGCGCGAAGATCTGCAGCACCTGCTCGCGGGAGAGGGTCTCCTTCTCCATGAGTTCGAGCACCAGGTTGTCGAGCACGTCACGGTACTCGACGAGGATCTCCCACGCCTGGTCGTGCGCGGACTCGATGAGGCGGCGGACCTCCTCGTCGATCGCGGAGGCGATCTTCTCGGAGTAGTCGCGCTCGTGACCCATCTCACGTCCGAGGAAGACCTCGGCGTTGCCCGCGCCGAACTTACGGGCGCCGAGCTGCTCGCTCATGCCGTACTCGGTGACCATGCGGCGGGCGATGGAGGTGGCCTTCTCGATGTCGTTGGAGGCGCCGGTGGTGGGCTCGTGGAAGACGAGCTCCTCAGCCGTGCGGCCGCCGAGCAGCATCGCGAGCTGGTCCATCATCTCGGAGCGGGTCGCCAGGAACTTGTCCTCCATGGGCAGCGTCATCGTGTAACCGAGGGCGCGTCCACGGGACAGGATCGTGATCTTGTGGACCGGGTCGGAGTTGGGCAGCGCGTGCGCGACCAGGGCGTGTCCACCCTCGTGGTACGCGATGATCTTCTTCTCCTGGTCCGACATGACGCGCGACTTGCGCTCGGGACCGGCCATCACGCGGTCGATGGACTCCTCAAGGGTCTCCATCGTGATGAGCTTCTGGTCGGCGCGGGCGGTGAGCAGCGCGGCCTCGTTGATCACGTTGGCCAGGTCGGCACCGGTGAAGCCGGGCGTCCGGCGGGCGATGACGTCGAGGTCGACGCCCTCGGCGAACGGCTTGCCCCTGCCGTGCACCTTGAGGATGCCCTTGCGGCCCTCAAGGTCGGGGCGGTCGACGGTGACCTGGCGGTCGAAACGCCCCGGGCGCAGCAGCGCCGGGTCGAGGATGTCGGGCCGGTTGGTCGCGGCGATCAGGATGACGCCGCCCTTGACGTCGAAGCCGTCCATCTCGACGAGGAGCTGGTTCAGCGTCTGCTCGCGCTCGTCGTGACCGCCGCCGAGACCGGCGCCACGGTGACGACCGACCGCGTCGATCTCGTCGATGAAGATGATGGCCGGAGCGTTCGCCTTGGCCTGCTCGAACAGGTCGCGCACCCGGGAGGCGCCGACACCGACGAACATCTCGACGAAGTCGGAACCGGAGATCGAGTAGAACGGGACCCCGGCCTCACCGGCGACCGCCCTGGCGAGCAGGGTCTTACCGGTTCCGGGCGGGCCGTAAAGCAGGACGCCCTTGGGGATCTTGGCGCCGATGGCCTGGAACTTGGCGGGGGCCTGGAGGAACTCCTTGATCTCCTGGAGCTCCTCGATGGCCTCGTCCGCGCCCGCGACGTCGGCGAAGGTGGTCTTGGGGGTGTCCTTGGTGATGAGCTTGGCCTTCGACTTGCCGAAGTTCATCACCCGGGAGCCGCCGCCCTGCATCTGGTTCATGATGAACAGGAAGAACAGCACGACGAAGACGATCGGCAGGAAGCTCATCAGCAGGCCGAGAAGGAAGTTGTCCCTCGGCACGTCGACGGTGTAGCCCTTGGCGAGCTTCCCGGCGTCCTTGGCGGCCTGGAGCTGGCCGGTGAGCTGGACACCCTGGCCGGTCACCCACGAGGAGTAGTAGCGCTTACCGTCGGTCAGAGTGACCTCGATGCGCTGGTCCTTGTCGATGACCTTCGCATTGGAGATCTTGCCCTCGTTGATCCAGCTGACGATCTGTGAGGTGTCGGCCTTGTCGATGCTGCCGTCGCTGTTCCACATCGTGGTGACGAGCAGGAGCAGCACGACGATGCCCAGGATCCACAGCAGTGGCCCACGTGTAAATCGCTTGAGATCCATCCGATGCGGAACCCCGGCGGGCCCGTCCCTTCCTGACCATGGCCTGGCAACCCCGGACGGAGCCCGGGGCTCGCGGTCTCCCTAACCGCTCCAACTGACGACCAAGAGTTGGCGGGCGAAGCCGCCCTCTTGATCGTCCGAAGGTACACCGGTGTGCCGCACGGAGTAACCGCCCGGACAGCACCGGCTTTGCCCTACCAACGTACGTCAGGTGGGCGTGTGTTCCCCTCCCCTATGGCGAATGTCGTACGCAGGAGGGGCAGACTTCGCCCAGGGCGTACTTTTTCAGCTGGCCCCATACACATGGGGCGCGAGGGTCCCAATGAAGGGAAGATTGCGGTATCGCTCTGCGTAGTCGAGGCCGTAACCGATCACGAACTCGTTCGGAATGTCGAATCCGATGTATTTCACGTCGAGCGGCACCTTGACCGCGTCCGGCTTGCGCAGAGCCGCGCAGATCTCCACCGAGGCGGGGTTTCGGGACTTCAGGTTGTGCACCAGCCACGAAAGGGTCAGGCCGGAGTCGATGATGTCCTCGACGACCAGCACGTGCCGCCCGGCGATGTCGGTGTCCAGGTCCTTGAGAACCCGGACCACGCCCGAGGTCTTGGTGCCCGCGCCGTAGGAGGAGACCGCCATCCAGTCCATCTGGACCGGCAGGTGGAGTGCTCTCGCCAGGTCGGCCATGACCATGACCGCGCCCTTGAGCACGCCCACGATCAGCAGGTCCTCTCCCGCGTAGTCCTCGTCGATGCGGCCCGCCAGCTCCTTGATCTTTGCCTGGAGCTCTTCTTCGGTGATGAGGACCCTTTCGAGGTCCTTGCCCATGTCGGCTGCGTCCACCTGGGATTTTTCCTTACGAGATGGGGCTTGCTGGGTGTCTGGCGAACACCAGGGTGCCATACCGGCGCACCACCCCAATCCCTCCGGGGACCTCTACGCGGCGCTGCCCCCGCCACGCGGTGACCAGGCGGTCCACCTGGAGGACGTGGGCGGCGGCGAGCGTCCCCGGCGGCGATCCGGCCTCGATCGCCGCCCTGCGCAGCACCCGGCGCCGCACCGCGGAGGGCAGATCCACCACCTCCCGTACGGCAAGCACCACCGCCCCGGGTTCGTCCGCGATATCGCTAAGAGCTGAATCGCCCGCGCCCCGGGCGACCGCCTCCGCGTACGCCCGTCCGGCCCAGCCGTCAAGGGCGTCGGCGTCGTCCCGGCACAGGTCGGCGGTCCTGGCGAGCGCCTCGGCGACGCCGGGCCCCAGTTCGTCCTCAAGGGCGGGCAGCAACCGGGTCCTGACCCTGACCCGGGTGTAGCGGGGATCGCGGTTGTGCGGGTCCTCCCAGGGGCTCAGCCCCATCCCCGCGCAGGCGGCCGCGGTCGTCCGCCTGCCCAGCCCGAGCAGCGGCCTCAGGTACAGCCCCGCCCGCGCCGGCATCCCGGCCAGTGAGCGGGTGCCGCTCCCCCTGGCCAGGCCGAGCAGGACGGTCTCCGCCTGGTCGTCCCTGGTGTGTCCGAGGAGCACGGCCGCCGCCCCGAGGCGCTCTGCGGCCTCGGACAGCGCGGCGTATCTCGCCTGCCTGGCCGCCGCCTCCGGCCCCCCTTCCGTCCCGACGCGGACGCGCACCGCCTCAGCCGGGTCGAGACACAGCGAGGGGGCGAGCCGTACGAGGTCGCGGGCGCGGTCGTCGGAGCCGGGCTGCAGGTCGTGGTCGACGGTGAGCAGTCCGGCGCGCAGCCCCGCGCGGGGGGCGACGAAACCGGTCGCCGCGGCCAGCGCCAGGGAGTCGGCGCCGCCGCTGCACGCGACCAGCACGAGAGAGCCCGGCGCCGTGCCGTCCAGCGCGAGCCGTACGGCCCGGCGGACGTCGGCGACGGCGGGAGGCGGACCCATGCCCGCCATTGTCCGCCCTGTGACGCCTCTCCCACGCCAGGCCGGGCCCGGGAACACTCCAGGCGAAGCTCGGGAGCACTCCGGGCGGGGCCCGGGAAGGGCTCAGGAAGGGCCTGTCAGGCCGCCGGGCCCTCCTCCGGGGCGACGGCGGTGCCGTTGGCGCCGGGCAGGGCCCGGGTGCCGACGACCCTGGCGATCCAGCGGCCGGGGTCGCCGATCTCGTCCTGGGTCGGAAGCGTCTGCGGGGAGGTCCAGATCTTGTTGAAGTCGTCCATCCCGACCCGCTCGACGACCGTGCGGACGAAGGTCGAGCCCTCGGCGTACTGCTTCATCTTGAGGTCGACGCCGAGCAGCTTGCGGACCGTGCGGTCGAGCCGGGAGCCACCCTCGCGGCGGTGCTGGAACTTGGCGCGGATGTCGGCGACGGTCGGCACGACGGCGGGGCCGACCGCGTCCATCACGTAGTCGCCGTGCCCCTCGACCAGGGTCATCACCGCGGTGAGCCGGTCGAGGATCTCCTTCTGCTCGGGGGTCTGGATCGCGTCGATCAGGTTGCCCTCGCCGCCCCTGACGGCGTCGGCGACCGCGTCGGCCGCCGAGCGGAGCCGGTCGAGGAGCGTGCTCAGGTCCATGTCGGAGGCGAGCAGGAAGTCCGTCATCTGGGAGCGGACGTACTCCCTGAGCCAGGGCACACCGGTGAACTGCACCCGGTGGGTCTCCTCGTGCAGGCAGACCCACAGCCGGAAGTCACGCGGGTTGACGTCGAGCTCCTGCTCGGCGTGGACGATGTTGGGCGCCACCAGCGTCAGACGGCCCGCGGGCTGCCTGCCCGAGGGGTCGGGGGGCAGGAACAGCTCGTACTGCCCCAGGACGCGGGAGGCCAGGAAGGCCAGCACCGCGCCGACCTCGACCCCGGTGATGCGGGAGCCGACCGCGGTCACGATCGCGGGCGTCTGCTCCTTGCGGGCGGCCATCCGCTGGGTCAGCGGTTCGAGCACCACCCGGAAGCCCTCGACGTTGGCCTTGATCCAGCCCGGCCGGTCGACGACGGTCGCGGCCACGGGCGCGGTCTCGGTGTCGATCCGGGTGAACTCGCGGACGTGTCCCTCGGCGATTCTGGAGAGTTGCCGCAGCTCGGCGACCGCCCTGCGGGCCTCCTCTCGGCTCACTTGCGGCCCGGGGCGCACCAGGCGCGTTCCGGTCGCGACGGCAAGGTCCCAGTCGATCACCTGCATACCGTCCACCGTACGTGGTATCCGTACCGCCCGCGCGGTCAGTGTCGTCAATCAGCCTGCGGCGACGATGGCGGCGAGCCTGTCGAGGGCCGCCTCCGCCTTGCCCCAGCCGGGCGGGACCTTGTCGGCCATGAAGGCGAAGGTCACCAGGCGTCCGCCGCGTGTCACGGTCGTCCCGGCCAGCGCGTTGACCCCGTCCAGGGTGCCGGTCTTGGCGCGGATGAGGCCGTGGACCGCGTCGTCCTTGACGAAGCGGTGCCCCAGCGTACCGGTGAACCCGGCGACGGGCATGCCGCTGATCACCGAGTGCAGGTGGGGGTTGGCCGGGGAGGTGGCCGCGGCGACGAGCCTGGCCAGGGCGGCCGGGGCGATGCGGTTCCTCGGGGACAGGCCGCAGCCGTCGAAGACCCGCACCCCCTGGGCCAGCTTCAGCCTGCCGAGCACCCCGAGCACGGCCTGCGCCGCCCCCTCGAAGGAGGCGGGCCTGCCCTCCTTGAGGGCCACCTGCCTGGCGAGGGCCTCGGTGAGGTCGTTGTCGCTGAGCGTCAGGGCCCGTTCGACCAGGGCGTAGACGGGAGCCGAGTCGACCCTGGCGATCTCCTGGGCCTCCTTGGGCGCCCTGACCCTGGCCTTGGTGACCTTGGCGGCCTTCACGCCGTACTTCGTCAGCAGCGAGACGAACGTGGCGTATGCCGTACGGGAGGGGTCGGAGACCCGCTGGTGGCTGCCCGGCGCGACCTTGCCCTCGTCGATCGCGAGCGCCGTCACGGGGGCGACGCTGCCCTCGGGCACGTAGCCGGGCTTCCAGGTCGGGGCGGTTCTCGGGCCGGTGTAGAGGCTGTCGTCGTAGGTGACGTTCACCGTGGTGATCCCGGTCGCCTTGAGCGCCCTGGCCGTACGCATGGCCAGGGCGGCCAGCGAGGCGGGCTGGGGGTAGACGCCGGGGGCCTTCCTGGCGCTCAGCGTGGGATCGCCCCCGCCGACCAGGGTGATCGACTTCGACGTCGGGCCGCGCACGACGCGGGTGCTGATCGTGGCGTCGGGGCCCAGTGAGGCCAGCGCCGCGACGGAGGTCGCGACCTTGGTCGTCGAGGCCGGGGTCACGCCCGTCTCGGCTCCGCTGCCGAAGAGCAGGGCGCCGGTCTCGACGTCGACGACCGCGGCGCCGACGCTGTCGCCCAGTGCGGGGTCCCCCAACGCCTCGGTGAGCTTCGCCGCCAAAGTACCCTTGGCAGGGAGAGGTCCGTTCCCCCGCGCGGCCAGCACCGGACCCGCGGTGATGACCGGGACGGGTGGAGGCGGCTCTGCCGAAGCGACCGGTTCGGGCGCCTTCTCAGTCAGCTCGTCGCTGGTGAGCAGGTGAGCACCGGCCGCGACGACGAACAGTTGCAGCAAGACGAGAGTGACCAAGGCCACCCCCCGCTCGCGCCGCATTATGTCGCCGACCTCTCATCATTCGATACTTCTACGAGACATTAACGCCCATCCGGGGGTGCCCGGGGGCTTGAGCGGAGGAACACGCGGTGGAGTTCGACGTTCTCGTTGAGATTCCCAAGGGGCAACGGAACAAGTACGAGGTGGACCACGAGTCCGGCCGCATCAGGCTCGACCGGATGCTGTTCACCTCCACGCAGTACCCCGCCGACTACGGCTTCATCGAGGACACCCTCGGCGAGGACGGAGACCCCCTCGACGCTCTGGTGCTGCTTCAGGAGCCGACCTTCCCGGGGTGCCTGATCAAGTGCCGCGCGGTCGGGATGTTCCGCATGACGGACGAGAAGGGCGGTGACGACAAGGTGCTGTGCGTCCCGGCGACCGACCCGAGGATGGAGCACATCCGCGACATCCACCACGTCCCCGAGTTCGACCGCCTGGAGATCCAGCACTTCTTCGAGGTCTACAAGGACCTGGAGCCCGGCAAGTCGGTCGAAGGCGCCAACTGGGTCGGCCGCGTCGAGGCCGAGGAGGAGATCGCGCGGTCGATTAAGCGCGCCGAGGAGGCCAGCCACCAGCACTGATCCGCCGCCTGTCTGACACTGCGGATCCGCGCCCTCAGGCGGGGCGGGTCGCGCCGATGAGGTCCTTGCGCCACATCGGCGCGACCCGGACCACGTCCCCGGTCTGCGGGGCGTGCACCATCATGCCGTTTCCGATGTAGATGCCCACGTGCCGGATGTCGGCGGGTCTACGGGTACCGCGGCCGAAGAAGAGCAGGTCCCCACGCTGCAGCCGGTCGTACGGCACGTGCCTGCCCGCGGTCCACTGGGTGCCCGTCCAGTGGTCCATCTTGACCCCGACCCTGGCCCAGGCCTGCATGGTGAGCCCTGAGCAGTCGTAGCCGGACGGTCCAGCGCTCGCCCACACGTAGGGCTTGTCGATCTGGGTCAGCGCCCAGTCCGCGACGACGTTCCCGCGTGTCTGCTCCGTGAGCGCGACGGCCTGGGTCGTCTGGACCGGCTGAACGACCTGGGCCGTCTGGGCCTTCTGCGCCTGCTGGGCCGCCGCGCGCGCCCTGGAGCGCCCCTTGGCCGCCCTTCGCCTCTTCCTGGCCGCCTCCCGCTCGGCGACCAGTCGCTGCGCGGTGGTCAGCGCCGTCTCGGCCTCCGTCCTGAGCCGGGCGCGTTCCAGGCTGAACCTGCGCACCTCGGCCGCCTGCCCGACCACGTCAGGGCCGAATCCGGAGACGGTCGTCCCGCTCTCGCCGTCCGGGCCGACGTTCCGCGCCTGGGCCAGGATCTCGTCCTCGTCCACCTCGGGGTCCGGCCTCACGGCCGTTGCGGCGGAGGCGCCAGGGGCGTCGGGGAGGGCCGGGGGCGCAGGGGTCGGCCCTCCCGCTCGTTCCAGGGCGACCAGTTCCTCCAGACGCCGTCTGGCCTCGTCCAGCCTGGCCGTGGCGTCGTCCAACTGTTTACTTCGCTCGACGGCCGCGGAGCGCGCCTCGGCGACCTCCTCGGCCGTGGGGCCGGTTCGGGTCTGGGACCAGGCCGTGGCTCCTGAACCGGCTTCCACGCCCGCGACCAGGCAGCATGCCAGTCCGGAGACCACCGCGACGACGTGACAACGCCTTCCGCGTACGGAGTGCATATTTCACCTCTCCCATAACGCCAACGAATCAGCGCATATCGCTATGTGTCACTGCATGACAGCTCGCTTGACTCCAGATTCCCCATAGTCACTCTTCGCACACATGTAACACACATAACGCGATCGGCGTCGTTCAGTGGGATTTCCCCTCAGGCGCATCAGGCATGGAAAATGCCGGGAACAACGCCCGAAGAAGGACCTTTCCCGCACAGATCACCTGGTTCTCCCCCAGCCTTCATTACTCCCACATTCCCCGAAATTTCCCCCACCTTTTAAAAAGGCCAGAAAGTCTGGAAAAATCACATCGAAAAGCGGGCACAAAAAAGGGCTCCGGGTCTGCGGAAGACCCGGAGCCCCACCAAAAAGGTGAAACACACTAAATGCCCGAAAGGCCCAACGTCACGGTCTGGCGTCCCCTGCGGCCATTCCCTGCCTGCCCCGGTCCCTGGCGAAGGCGGCCGTCGTCGGCTTGACCGTGTGCATCGGCACGCTGCCGCCCAGCGCGAGCTGCTCGTAGGGACGGCTGCTCGACCCCCAGGTGTGCGCCTCGACCTCGGCCTTCGCGATCTGCTTGGTGTTCGGGACGCTCTCGATGTGCATGACGAAACGCCGCGTACTGTCCGAGCGGACGTCGTCGACGAACGCGCTCCCGCCGCCGAGCAGCTTGCCGTCCTTGTCCCGCAGCAGCGCGGTGACCTCCAGGCTGCCCGCGGGCAGCCGGTACGGCGTGCCGACGTAGCCGACGACCACGTAGCCGTTCTCCCTGCGCACGGTCATCACGTCGGTGACCGGGAACGGCTGGAAGGCCGAGACGATCCGCCCGGCGAGCCGCCACTCGGCGGGCCGGTAGTCGATGTCGACCCGGGTCGGCTGCTCGGTGGCGACCACCTCACCGCTGAACGGCAACAGCCCGGCGGGCGGCACGGCGTCCAGGGGCTGCTGCAACCGGATGATCTCCTTGCCCGCGGCGTCCTTGGCGATCACCGTGGCCACCACGTTCTCCCCGAAATGCCAGGGATTGCTGTTGGCGAGCACGCCGGCCCAGTTCACCACGTACCCCCCGTCCTTCTTGACGACGGACGAGACCTGCTCCTTGACCGTGAGCGGCTTGAGCGGAGCCGCCTCCCGCTGTTCGGGACCGGTGGAGCATCCGGCCAGGAGCAGCAGGGCGATGGCGCCGACGATTCGGGTACTGTGCGTCACATAGCCGTGATAACCCGTGGTTATTCGGGCTCACACCGGACACGCACGCCTCGGGGGAATTCTTTAACTGAGATTCCCTATGCCGGATTATTTGTACAGAATCCCCAAAGGCATGTTTCAGCGCTTCCTGACCACCCGGGTCTCGTCCCAGACGGGCTCCGACGACTCGTAGACCCTGCCGTCGGAGCCGAAGACCAGATAGCGGTCGAAGTCCTCGGCGAACCAACGGTCGTGGGTGACGGAGAGCACCGTCCCGTCGAAGGCGTTGAGCCCCTCCTGCAGGGCCTCGGCACTGGCCAGGTCGAGGTTGTCGGTCGGCTCGTCGAGCAGCAGCAGGGTGGTCCCGGACAGTTCGAGCAGCAGGATCTGCAGCCTGGCCTGCTGTCCGCCGGACAGCGTCTCGAACCGCTGGTCACCCACGTCACCGGCCAGCTCGTAGCGCGAGAGCGCCTTCATGGCCTCGTTGCGCAGCTTCGCGTGCTCGGTCATGACGATCTCGCAGGGCGTCTTGCCGAGCAGCTCGGGACGGGCGTGGGTCTGCGCGAAGTGACCGGGCACGACCCGGGCACCGAGCCTGGACAGCCCGGTGTGCCGGATCTCCTCCCCGGCCAGCAGGCGCAGGAAGTGCGACTTGCCCGAGCCGTTCGAACCGAGCACTGCGACCCGCTCGCCGTACCAGACCTCCAGGTCGAACGGCTTCATCAGGCCGGTCAGTTCGAGGCTCTCGCAGATCACCGCGCGTTTGGCGGTACGGCCGCCGCGCAGGCGCATGCTGATGTTCTGGTCCCTCGGCGCGACCTCGGGCGGCCCGGCCTCCTCGAACCTGCGCAGCCGCGTCTGGGCGGAGTGGTAGGCGGCGGCCATGGTGTCCATGTACTTCGCCTTCTGGCCGAGCATGACGACCAGGCGCTTGAGCTTGGCGTGCTCCTCGTCCCATCGGCGCCGCAGCTCGCCGAGGCGCTCATTGCGGTCCTTCCTGGCCTGGGCGTAGGTGGCGAAACCGCCACCGTGGATCCAGATGTTTCCGGACTCGACGGTGACGATGCGGTCGGCGGCGTTGGCCAGGAGCTGCCGGTCGTGGCTGACCAGCAGGACCGTCTTGGGCGTCTCGCGCAGCGCCTGCTCCAGCCAGATCTTGCCCGGCACGTCGAGGTAGTTGTCCGGCTCGTCCAGCAGCAGCGTCTGGTCGGGCCCGCGCAGCAGCGCCTCAAGGACCAGCCGCTTCTGCTCACCGCCCGAGAGCGTGTTGACCTCGCGGTACTTGCACCGGTCGTACGGCACGCCGAGCGCGGCCATGGTGCAGGTGTCCCAGAGCACCTCGATGTCGTAGCCGCCGGCGTCCCCGTAGTCGGAGATGGCCTGCGCGTAGCGCATCTGGGCCTTCTCGTCCTCGCGTTCCATCATCACCAGTTCGGCGGCCTCAAGCTTCTCCGCGGCCTGCCGTACGCCCAGGGGGGAGACGCCGAGGAGCAGGTCGTGCACGGTGCGTCCGTCGCGGATGCTGCCGATGAACTGGCGCATCACCCCCAGGCCGCCCGAGCTGGCGACGCTGCCCTCGACGGGCTGGAGGTCGCCGGAGATCAGGCGCATCAGCGTCGTCTTGCCCGCCCCGTTGGGGCCGACGAGCGCGGCCTTGACCCCCTCGCCGACACGGAACGACACGTCGTCGAGCAACGGCCGTCCGTCCGGGAGAACATAGGTCAGATGGCCAACCTCAACGTGCCCCACGCAAACCCCTCCTCAGGTCCTCGCGCAGGGTATCCGCCGATGTGAGAGGTTCGCACATCATTAATCCGCCGGGTACGGCGCCCGTACCCGGCGGCGGTCGGAGACCCTCGTCCCTGATGACCTCGGGGACCGTCTCCCGGCGCCCCCGCAGGCCGGAGAACAGGCCCTAGTAACCGGTGCTGAAGCGCTCCCTGACGAAGGAGCCGTTCTCCAGGACGTCGATCAGGGCCGCGGCGTAGTCGGGAACGGTGATGCGGGTGGCGATGCCGTCGATCGGGGTGTCGCCGCCCCTCACCTGGTAGACGCCGGTCCGCTCGCCGTCGACCAGGTAGGCCGGGGGCGGGCTGCCGTAGGACCAGTCGAGCGCGTCGCCCTCGGCCCGCAGCAGGTCGAGCGCCTTCGCCTGGGACGTGGCCTCCTCCAGATACTCCTTGGGGAAGTCGGGGCCGTCGACGAAGCGCTGTCCCGGGGCGGCCTCAAGGCTGCCGCCGCCGCCCACGACCAGCACCCGTGTCACACCGGCTCCGGGCAGCACGTCGATCAGGTTCCGTACGGCCCCCGGCACGTCCCCCTTCACGGCGAGGACCACCGCGTCGTAGCCGGACAGTTTCTCGGCGACCGAGGCGGGGTCGAGCACGTCGATCGCGACGCCGTTCTCCAGCCCGGAGACGTTCCTGGCCAGACCCACGGCCTCGTGGCCACGGTCACCGGCCTCCTTCAGTACGGCCGAGCCGATGTGGCCGGTCGCTCCGACGACTGCGATCTTCATCCGTTGTCCTTTCCGACACGCTCAAGGAAGTCGGCGATAAGAGGGGTTATTTCCGGAAGTTTCTCTTCGAGAGCGAAATGGCCGGTATTGAAAAGGTGCAGCTCGGCCTCGGGCACGTCCCGCAGGTACGCCCTGGCCCCCTCCGCGACGAAGAAGGGGTCGTTGCTCCCCCAGACGACCAGCGTCGGCGGCCGGTTGGCGCGCAGCCACTCCTGCCACTCGGGGTAGCGCGCCACGTTGCTCCGGTAGTCGAAGGCCAGCGCGACCTGCGCCTCCTTGCGACCGGGCAGATCGAGGAAGTGCTGGTCGAGGGTCCAGCCGTCAGGAGAGATCGTCTCCGGGTCCGACGTCCCGCCCTCGTACTGCCCCCTGGTCGCCTCCAGGGTCAGCAGCCCCCGGACCTGGTCCTCCTGACCCGGGCCGAGCGCGATGAACCCGCGCGCCTGCTCGCTCAGCCCCTCCTCGTAGGCGTTGCCGTTCTGCACCACCAGGCCCGCGACCAGTTCGGGACGCCGTACGGCCAGCCGGAAGCCGACCGGCGCGCCGAAGTCGAACATGTAGACCGCGAACCGCCCGAGCCCGAGCCGGTCGACGAAGCCCTCGACCACGTCGGCGAGCCGGTCGAAGGAGTAGACGAACCCGTCGGGGGCCTGGGTGTGCCCGAAGCCGGGGTAGTCGGGAGCCACGAGGTGGAACCGGTCTCCCAGGGCGTCGATCAGCCTTCTGAACTGGTGTGACGCCGACGGAAAACCGTGCAGCAGGAGCAGCGTCTGAGCGTCGGCGGGACCGGCCTCACGGTAGAAGACCCGCACCCCGTCCACGTCGACGAACCGGTGGGCGATGTTCATCACATGCTTCTTTCGCTCGAAGACGCATTAGTTATAGCGCTCGATCATCTAATGCGTCAACGCGACGAAGTACCATTAGAGCCATGGACCTCCCGCTGACCGGCGAGCCCCTCGCCCTCGACCTGATCAACACCAAGGGCGGCTCCCCCGAAGGGCCCGTCGACCACCTCGCGACCCTCGACGGCCTGCGCCGGTGGCTGGCCTCGCAGGAGCACCGCCTGCCCCAGCCCACCGCCGCCCTGACCGAGGCCGACCGCGCGGCCGTCGTCGAACTGCGCGAGGCCGTCGCGACCGTGGTGGATCTGGCGCGCCGGGGCCTCGAACCGCCGGAGCGGGCGCTGCGGGCGCTGAGCGACGCCGACCGGCTGGCCTCGCCGTACCGGACGTTGGACTGGCGGGAGGGGCGGGTGGTCGTGGGGGCCGAGCGGGAGGGCGACTACCGCTCGACGCTGCTTTCGCTGCTGGCGGGCGCCACGATCGACCTGCTCGCCGGGCCGATCGGGACCGTGCGTGACTGCGACGGGCCGGGCTGCTGCATGCTGTTCCTGCCCGCGCACCCCCGGCGCCGCTGGTGTTCGCCCGAGCTGTGCGGCAACCGGGTGCGGGTCGCGCGCTACTATCGCCGCCACGCGGGCCGGGAGCCCCAGGCGTAGGATCACCGGCATGCCCGAGGTGATCGTCCGGCCGTCCGCACGGATCCTGCTGGTCGACGACCGCGACCGCGTCCTGCTCTTCCACGGACCCGGCATGGGGAAGGACTCCAGCCACGCCTGGTTCACCCCCGGCGGGGGCCTCGCGGACGGTGAGACCGCGCCACAGGCCGCGGCCCGCGAGCTGTTCGAGGAGACCGGGCGGCGGGCCTCGCCCGAGGACTTCGGCCCCGTCGTGGCCACCAGCTCAGGGCACTGGGTCCACAAGGACGGCAGGCTGTTCCTCTCCCAGGACTCCTTCTTCTTCCTGCGGACCGGCGGGGGCGAGATCGACGACTCCGGCATGGAGGACCTCGAACGCTCGATGATCGACCGGTCCCGCTGGTGGTCGCTGCCCGACCTGCGCGCGACCCGGGAATCGGTCATCCCCCTCGGTCTGGCCGCCCTGCTCGGAGACCTGCTCGCCGGCGCCGTGCCCGCCGAGCCCGTCGTCTTCCCCTGGCACCACCCGGAGCCGCCGCTCTGATCCTCGCCCCGGATCATCCAGGCGAAAACTGACATACCTGGCTATTACAGTGTTGATCCTTGTCGGGTGATCGCCTCGGGGAGACGTCAGATGCAAGCCAAGGGGCAGTCAGCCGAAATCATGGTCGCCGAGGCCCGCAAGGCCTTCTGGACGATGGTCGGCTTCCTGGCCCTCATCTGGGCGGTCCAGGTCGTCAACTGGATCTCCGGTTACGCCCTGAGTTACCAGTACGGCGTGCGCGGCTGGACCCCCTCCACCCTGCCCGGCATCGCGACGTCGCCGTTCCTGCACTGGAGCTGGGAGCACATCGAGGCCAACTCGGGACCGCTGTTCGTCTTCGGTTTCCTGTCCGCCTACCGGGGAGTCGTCAGGTTCCTCGGCGTGACCGGCCTCATCATCCTGGTCAGCGGCCTGGGCGAATGGCTCACCGCCGGCTCGACGAGCGTCGCCGTGGGCGCGAGCGGCGTCGTCTTCGGCTACTTCGGTTACGTGCTGGTGCGCGGCGCCTTCGACCGGCACCTGATCGACATCGTGGTCGGCGTCGTCATGGCGCTGTGCTTCGCCTACCAGATCACCGGGGGGCTGCTGCCCCAGGAGGGCGTCGCCTGGCAGGGCCACGTGTTCGGCTTCCTGGGCGGTCTGCTCGGCGGCTGGCTGTTCCGGAACCGTGCCCACGCCGCCGCCTCCGCTCCCGCCTCCAGGGCGGGCGCCGCCAAGCCCTCCTCCCCTGAGGACTCCCGAGCCGCCCTGCTGAAGGAACTGGACGACCTCGGCCTCTGAGACACCCCGCCGGGCGTCGTCGTGCGCATGGTGGTCAAGGGGTTCCCCATCGTCACGAAGACCAGGGGTCGCCTGGCCGGCGTCACCCGCCCGGACCGTCGCCGGTCATTCGGTCACCTCGATTTCCCCCGTCTTCCAGAAGCGCCGCAGCGGGCCGCAGCAGTACCACACCAGGAAACCGGCCGCCGCGCACATGAGACCGGCCGTCGGCACGTCGCCGCTGAAAAGCGTGACGATCCCACCGATGGCCAGGCCCAGCGTCATCGGCACCAGGAGAAGGAGAGCGAGCACGACCCAGAACCGCCGCATGCCGCGCACGGTGTCGCCGGTCGTGGATTTCACCGCCGCCCAGACCTCCCCGTGATCCGTTCGCTCGGAGAGACCGTCCGGGGAGGCGGAAAGCGGTGAAGGGTTCCCGGGCGGCGACGGGGGATTCGTCGGCGCCCGAAGCGCGGAGTCAGGGAGAGTGGGCGGGGCCGGCTGGGCGGTGACCTGCGCCTGCGGAGAGCCGGGCTTTCCCAGAAGGGCCTGGAAGCCCTTCCAGGTGAAGGACGCGGCACCGAACCACAACACGAGTTTTCCGAACAGGTCCAGCCACCAGAGCCAGCCTGCCAGGGCACATATTCCGGCCAGCCCGAAAAGCGAAAGGCCGATGTAAACCCGTTCCTTCTTCACGCCGCACCCCTCAAAAGAGTCGGGACCTTCCTGTTGAGACGAACGGCGGCCGCTCATTGTTCTGAGAGAGCGGGCAATGACCGACAGCGTTTCTGAGGGCCGGTCGTGAAGCCGCCCCACAGCGGGCAGAAAACGGAAACGACACGACGCCCTTTTCCATCCCCCTGATCTCACGGATGAGCGGTGGGCGCTGATCGAGGCACCGCTCCCGGCGCGCGCCGGACGGCCGCGGGCGCCGGGACATCGTGGATGCGACCCCGTCCGCGGTGCGGACCGGTCGCGCCCGGCCGATGCCCTGGGCCAAGCCGGGGCAGGGGTTCGCGACCCGGGCCACGGTCGCTCGAACGGGTCCGACGAGACCGGCGATCGACGCCCGAACGCCCCCCGGCCCGGCGGGACGAACCGGGGTGCAAACCACCGCCAACCCCATCGAACTGGTCGAGTTGCCCTGGCCTCACTAAGGCCGTCAACAAAGCGGTCTCTCCAAAGACACGGAAAAGAACGCGCCAGTACTTGGTCAGGTTCTAACTTGCACCCCATGCCTCCACGCGAAGAAACCGCCCTGCTCCTTGATGGGCGGCCGCCATTACTGTCCAGAGCGCTTTTGTTGCGCTTTGTAACCGTGGTCGGCGCTCTGGGAAGTCTGTTCCTCCTGATGTCGGTCGTGCCGCTGCGCGCGACGGCCTCCGGTGGGCAGGACGCCGCCGGGCTGACCACGGGAGCGCTGATGCTGGCCACGGTGGTCGGCGAACTGGCCGCCCCACGCGTCGTCACCCGGTACGGCCACCGCCTCCCCCTGGCCGCGGGACTCGTCCTGCTCGGCGTGCCCGCCCTGCTGCTGACCGTCTCCGACGACCTCACGTGGACCGTGGTGATCTGCCTGCTGCGCGGCCTGGGGTTCGCGCTCACGATCGTCGCGGGCGGCACGCTGACCGCCGCGCTGATCCCGCCGGAGCGCCGCGCCGAAGGGCTGGGGCTCGTCGGCGTCGTGTCCGGGGTGCCGTCCCTGGTGGGACTGCCGCTCGGGATCTGGCTGGCCAACCGCGTGAACTACGAGACCGTGTTCGTCCTGGCGGCCCTCGTCGCGCTGGCCGCGCTCCTGGCGGTGCCCGGCCTTCCCGAGGGCCGGGACCTGCCGGGGCCGACGATCGGGGTGGCCGCGGGCTTCCGCACCGGCGCCCTGGTCAGGCCCGCGACCGTCCTGGCCACCACCGCCCTCGGCTCGGGGATCGCCGTCACGTTCCTGCCGCTTGCCGTACCGGACGAGCTTGACGGTCTGGTGGCCACGGCCCTGTTCGTACACCCTGCCGCCGCCACCGTCGCCCGCTGGCTCGCCGGCCGTCACGGCGACCGGTACGGCTCCGCCGGGCTCGTGGTGCCCGCCCTGCTGGCCTCGGCCGCCGGGATGCTCCTGACCGCGCTGACCAACGACGCCGTCGCCGTCGTCACCGGGGTCGTGCTGTTCAGCGCGGGCTTCGGGATCGCCCAGAACGCCACCCTGACGTTGATGTACGCCCGGGTCACGGCCTCCGGGTACGGCACGGTCACCGCCCTGTGGAACTTCGCCTACGACGCGGGCATGGGGATCGGCGCCGTCGCCTTCGGCATGGTCGCCCAGCGGACCGGCTATCCCCTCGCCTTCGCCCTGACCGCCGTCCTCACCATGACCGCCCTTCTACCCGCCCTCACCGATCGCGCAGCCAACGGCTGAGCCGGAGACCCCCGCGCCGGACGAGCCCGTCAAGCCTGCCGCGCGGGGCTGAGGAGACCCTCCCACCGTTCGACGGGTACGGCACGGCCTGGCCCTGCCGCCGCGCCGTCGATCTCTCTCATCGGCCCCGGACGCCTGTGCGCTCACCCGTAGACGGCGGAGAGCGCCCCGCCCCGGGAACGCACGCCGTACCTCGTGAGAACCACACTCCGCCACGGCGATTTCCGTGCGCCGAAACTGGGGTTTTCGGTGCGTCCAGGGAAGGAAACCGCCCCATCGTTTCTTTAGTGGCTGTTCGGGAGGGTTCAGCGGATTCTCACACTTTTGCCTGGTGTCTGCCGTGTTCGCATGACTTGGCCATCGGATAAATCCATATGTGTCCCATTACACACGCCATATCCGGCAACCCTCACCCGGGTGTCAACCGTCCGTCTTCTGGCCCCTGCCCGCCCCTGCCCCATGCCCCGCGAACGGAGACGACCATGACCGACCATGAGCGGCGGCTGATCGACCTGCTCGGCAGCATTCATCGCGGCTGGCGCTACGAGGCACGCGACCTGCCCGGCCTGCCCCGGTGGTGGGCGCACCGCTACCAGCCGGTCACCCCCACCCAGCACGCCGCGGGGGCGCGTGACTCCGTCGCTCGCACCACCATCCACCGTCTCGCCCGGGCCCTCGGCCACCAGGACGAGATCATCCACCTCATCCGCAACTGACCCGTACAGGAACCCTTCATGACCAGCATCGTCAGCCCCGACGGAACCTTCACCACCGAAACCGGCGCCACAGAACGGCTTCTCACCCCCGCCGAGGTCGCCCGCGTCTTCGGCGTCGACCCCAAGACCGTCAACCGATGGGCCCTGACAGGAAAGATCCCCTCCGTCCGCACCCCCAGCGGCCAACGCCGCTACCGCGAAGGCGACATCCGCGCCCTGCTCCACCCCGACCGCCAGGGGTGACCGCCGGAACGGCCGCAGAACCGGATCGCGGCTGACACAAAAATCGATGTTCATGAGCGTCGAAAGAATGCGCTGACGCCGGAGAATTGAGCGGGGCCCGCTCGGGTGACCATGGGGGGAGCCCACGAGTCGCGCCCCGCGCAATCATCGTCCGGCAGACATCCTCACGAATCCAGAATATGAGTTGCCGAAGCCGCCGGGAGAACCGCAGGATTTTCCCTGTTCCCCTCTCCTCGAAAGGCGTCGAGATGGCACTGTCGTGTTCTTTTCTGGTCGCGACGACGTCGCTGACCCTGCTCGCCCCACACCAGACGGCCCTGGCGTCACCGGATCCGGTGACGGTCATGGAAAAGCTCATGACCCCGGGAAACGGGGTGACCATCTCGGCGAAATGGAAGTTCTGGCTGCGTGACAGACCGGCCACATCGACGGTCGTCCTCCACACCACGGGGGTCCTGGCCTTCGGAAAGGGCCGGGTGGTGGCAGCGGACGCCACCCGCCTCTTCAAAGGCGGCAGGAAGGTCAGGTTCCGCGTCGCCGGAGGGAGGACCTACGCCTCGGGGGGAGCCTGGTCGGACATGCTGCCCCAGGGAAAGACGTGGGCCCGCAGCTCGATTCTCGATTACCAGCCGTACGAGTTCACCGAGCAGGACATCAACATCTTCGAACCCACGACCCTGCGTGAACTTCTGAAATCCGCCCGGTCCGACAGGGGAACCACCACGACACGCTATTCCGGTTCCATCACCGTGAAAGCGCTGTGCGCGGTCTCACCCTCATGCAGGTCGGAGTACGGCAAGAAGGTCAACGCCGATATCTCCTGGCGGCTCTGGACCAACGAAAAGGGTCAGGTGGTGCGGCTGTTCGCGAAGTGGGTTCTTGCGAAGACCGCCAAGAACCCGGTCAACGGCACCACCGAGATCGACACCTCCTACAGCGGCTGGGGAAGCCGGGTCTCCGTCAGCGTTCCTCCCGCGAGCCAGGTGGCCAAGGTCGACTGACCGCACGCGTCCCCGCCTCCCGTGGGGAACCCGCGACCGGAGGACTCGACGGTGGACGTCCGGACCACGAACGCGCGGGTCGCGAAGGCCGTCCGCCACGACCCGCGTTCGGTTCAGGGAGCGCCGTCCGAGGTCGCCTCGGGCTTCGTGTGGAGGATCTCGCGGGCCTGGTCCGCGGCGCGGACGATGCTCTCGGAGACAAAGGTGACGAAGCGAGCGATGTTCTCCAGGCGGGCGGCGGCCGGGGTGCCGGGGCCGAGAACGCCGACGCCCTGCCGCGCGACCTCACCGAGATGGGCGGTGGCGCGGGCGCTGGCCATCATCGACTGGTACAGGACGTCGTCGTCGACCACGTAGCGTTCACGGCGGCGTTCGTCGCGTTCACGACGGACAAGGCCCTGGTCCTCAAGGAACGCGATCGCCTTGGAGACGGACGCGGGGCTGGCCTGGAGGCGCCCGGCGAGTTCGGAGGCGGTAAGGCTGCCCGCGTCGGTGGCGTAGAGGCTGGCCAGCGCCTTGGCCGTCATCTTGGGCAGGCCCGACCGCATGAAGACGGTGGCGAACTCCTCTTCGTACTCACGCACCGCCTCGGCATCGCGTCCGTGGGCCTGCGGGGCCGTGTCGAGGCTCCGGGGCGCGGCCCTCCTGCGGCGGACACGGCGTTCGGTGGCGCGGTGGGCCAGGTCGGCGCGGTAGGCGGTGGGACCGCCGTTGCGCATCACCTCGCGTGTGATCGTCGAGGTGGGACGGTCAAGGCTCCTGGCGATCTCCGCGTAGGCCAGGCCGTCGGCCAGTCCCAGCGCGATCTGCTGACGGTCCTGCTGGGTGAGCCTGCCTCCTGGCATCAGGGTCTCCTTCGTGGTCTGCGACCTGTCCAGCATAGCGTTCAATTTCGATCCATTGCAACGCACCAGCCGATGCCCGTTGCGTTGAAAACGGACCCATCGCAACGATTTACATGCTTCCACCTGCTGGTTTGTCATCTACACGCAACAGTGATGTTGCTCAATCTCGAAAGGCAACGTAGCGTTTCCATTGTTCGAAACGACACCCGCAGGAGAGCACATGAAGACCTTCAACACCCCCGCCCCCATCTCCGCCGTCCTGGACGTCCCCGCGGGACGCGTCCAGCTCATCGCCGCCGACCGGGCCGACACCACGGTCGAGATCCTGCCCACGGACCCCTCGAAGGGCCGCGACGTGACGGCGGCGGAGCAGACCAGGGTCGAATACGGCGACGGCGTCCTGCGGGTCACGGCCCCGGCGGGGAGGAACCAGTTCCTCGGCCCCTCGGGATCCGTCGAGGTGACCGTACGGCTGCCCGCAGGCTCCCACGTCGAGGCCAAGGTGGCCGACGCCGAGTTCCGGGGCGTCGGACAGTTCGGCGACGTCGCCTTCGAGGGCGCGCACGGCCCGGTCGTGATCGACGAGGCCGCGAGTGCCCGCATCACCACCGCCGCAGGCGACATCTCGGTCGGTCGGCTCAACGGTCCCGCGGAGATCAACGTCAGCAAGGGCGACATCCGCGTCACCGAGGCCGTACGCGGCACGGTCGTGCTGCGCACCGAGGCCGGAGGGGTGTCGATCGGCGCCGCCCCCGGAGTCTCGGCCTCCCTGGACGCCGGCACCTCCTACGGCCGGGTCCACAACTCGCTCAACAACACCGAGGGCGCCGCCGCCCAGCTCGTCATCCACGCGACCACCGCCCACGGCGACATCGTCGCCCGCGGTCTCTGACCCGCGACCTTCGTCCGTCCGCTCGACGTTCACCACGGTTCACAGCAGAAGGAGCGCACCACCATGTCCGTCACCCACACCAGCCAGGATCGTCCGGAGCTGCGGAAGACCGTCCAGGAGATCGTCGATTCGGGTTTCACCGGGGTGCACCTGCGCGTGCACGACGACCGGGGCGAGTGGACCGGTAGCGCCGGGGTGAGTGAGCTGGGCGGGTCCGACGAGCCACCGGCCAACGGACACGTCCGGATCGGCAGCAACACCAAGACCTTCGTCGCGGCTTTGGTCCTGCTGCTCGTGGCCGAGGGCAGGATCGAGCTGGACACCCCGGCGGACGACCACCTGACCGGGTTCGGGCTTGACCGGCGGATCACCGTACGGATGCTGTTGCAGCACACCAGCGGGGTGTTCAACTTCACCGGCGAGTACTACGACGACGCGACGTTCGCGCCGGGAATCCCCTGCCAGGGCAAGGAGTGGGTGGACGGCCGGTTCAGGACCTACCGGCCGGAGGAGTTGGTACGGCTGGCGCTGTCCAAGCCCGCGCGGTTCGAGCCGGGGACGGACTGGAGCTACTCCAACACCAACTACGTGCTGGCCAGGCTGCTGGTCGAGAAGGTCACCGGCCGCTCACTCGCCGAGGAGATGCGGCGGCTGATCCTGGAACCGCTCGGGCTGTCGGACACCGTGGTGCCCGACGGCCCGGAGATCCCCGGGCCACACGCCCACGCCTACTACCGCTACCAGGACGGGGACCTGCAGAGGACGATCGACGTCACCCGCCACGACCCCTCCTGGATCTCCAGCGGCGGTGACATGATCTCGACCGCCCGGGATCTGCACACGTTCGTCTCCGCGCTCGTGGGCGGCAGGCTCCTGCCGGCTCCGCTGCTGGCCGAGATGTGCACGCCGCATCCCAAGGCCGGCTACGGCCTGGGCGTGTTCGTGCAGGACACGGAGTGCGGCGGCACCGTCATCACCCACAACGGCGGCATCACGGGCCATGCGGCGCTGATGTACAGCACGCCCGACGGCGGCACGACCCTGACCGCCTCGCTGAACTACGTGGACGACTCCGCGATGTCCCTGGCCGGGGCGTTCCAGAAGGTGATCCGGATGCTCGTCTCGGAGGTGTTCTGCGGCGGGCGGTCCGGATCGCCTGACGAGACGGCCGACCCGGCACAGCCCGCGAACTGAGCGTCGCCGTACTCCGGAGGCGTCGTGGTGAAGGACGCGGGAATGAGCGCTTTCGAGATTCGGCCCGCACGGGGCGGGGACGGCGACGGGGTCGCGGGGGCTTGGCGGGACTCGGCCGAGTACTACCGGGAGGTGGCGCCGAAGGAGTTCCAGGTTCCGTCCGAGGACGGCCTCTCCGAATGGCTGGAGAACAAGCTGGTCGACCACGACGAGAGCACGCTCGCCCTCGTCGCCGACCACGCCGGACAGGTCGTGGGGTTCGTCCACGCCACCTTCCTGCCGCCGCACGCGGAGGCCGAGCGGCAGATGACCCGGGACGTCGGCCTGCCCAGGGTGTTCGTCAACGCCCTGGCCGTACGGCGTGCGCACTGGCGGGGCGGGGCGGGCACCGGGCTGATGCGGGCGGTCGAACGGTGGGGGCGGGAGCGCGGGGCCCGGCTGCTCACCCTGGAGGCGTTCGCGGACAGCCCCGTCTCCGTACCGTTCTACGAGAACGGAATGGGCTACGACCGCTACGCCATCGTCTTCGCCAAACCGCTCTGAGACATGACGATCACGGTCGGTGACCGCTTCTGAGCGGTGAACGCGGCCAACCGACGGGAGCCGCTCCCCCGCGCTACCGGGGGGCGAAGGCGGCGAGGAAGACGCGGACGCCCTCGTCGGCCAGGGCGGTCAGCTCCTCAGGAGAGCCGACGGCCTCGTCGCCCAGGAAGGCGGCCCGGTTGGTGGGGATCGAGACGACCAGCCAGGTGAACATGTAGGCGGCACGCTCGGGGTCGGGGACGTTCAGCAGGCCACGCTCGGCGAGCTTCGCGAAGGTCTCCGCCAGGAGCTTCAGGGTGCGGCCCCAGCTCCGCTCGAAGTACTCACGTCCAACGGCCGGGAAGCGCTCCGCCTCGGCGATGACGAGGCGTCGCATCTGCAGGATCTCCCGGTCCGTCAACCCGGTGAGCGTCATCCGGGCGTGGTCCCGCAAGGCGGTCTCAAGGTCGTCGGTCTCCGCGAGCGTGCGAATCGCGGGCTTGAAGTACTCGTAACCACGATCGACGGTGTCCAGCACGACGCCGGTGAACAGTTCCTCCTTGTCGGCGAAGTACTGGTACACCGTGCGCTTCGAGGCGCCCGCCGCGGCGGCCACCGCGTCCATGCTCGTGCCGACGTAGCCGTGGGCGGTGAACACCGCCCGCGCGGCCGTGAGGATCTCCTGGCGCTTGCGCGCCGAGCGGGCCTCGGCCCGTGTCGAAGCGGTCAACGAACTACCTCCTTGACAGAGAACACTACCCGGTTTAGTTTACAGCCAGCATAAACGGTACCGTTTAGTTTACTTGGAGGTGAACCGTGGGTAGCGTGATCTCCGTCATCGCCGCGTCGATCGTGGCGTTCGTGCTCAGTTCGACTTACTACGCCCTGCTCACCCCGACCGAGAAACGTCTGCTGGGTGAGCGCGCCCCGGATCGGGGCGACCGGCCGCCGCCGCTGAAGATCCTTCTGGAGCTGGCGCGCGGCCTCGTGGTCGCCGCGGTGATCGCGGGCCTGGCCCGGTACGCCGGCCTCACCGACGTGTGGTCGGCGGTGGTACTCGGCCTGGTGCTCTGGGCCGGGTTCCCGGCGGTGCTGCTCACCGGCTCCATGATGTGGGAGAGGACACCCGCCGTCACCGCGGCGCTGCACGCCGGTGACTGGCTGGTCAAAGTCCTCGTCATCTCGGCGATCGTGGGGGCCTGGTTGTGAACGACGTACGGCCCTATGAGACGGACCCGCGCGTGGACGACTACATCGAGGCCCTGCCCCGGTGGCAGCAGGACATCTGCCGGCAGGTCCGAGACCTGATCCACGCCGCCGACCCCGAGGTCACCGAGACCGTCAAGCGGACGGTCCGGCCCTATTTCGTGCTCAAGGGCAACGTATGCGCGCTGCTCGCCGCCAAGGACCATGTCAACGTGTTCCTGTACGACGGCGGCATCGTCCCCGACCCCGAAGGCATCATCACGGCCGGCCACCACAACAAGACCGCCCGTACGGTGGCCTTCCGCGAAGGGGAGGCGATCAACGCCCCTGCCCTCACCGCCATGTTCCGGCAGATCATCGCCGACAACCGCGCCGGCGGATGGCGCAGGTTGAAGGATCAGTCCAGGTAGACGGCGGGGTCCCCGCGGGGGCGACGACTCCACCGGGACCCAGGACAGGCACGTCACCCGTCCGGCTTCCCGTCCTCGCCCGCGACCGGAGCCCGTCGTGGACGGCCGTCAGTCGAGCAGGGCGGCCGCGCGTTCCAGGTCGGTGTGGATCAGGTCGGCGTTGACGGCGGCGGCGGCGCGGTATCCGGCGCTGGCGGAGTTCACCACCTGCTCGGCCGGTCCGGTGGCGTTGCCCACGGCCCACACGCCCGGCACGCTGGTCAGTCCCACGGGGTCCACCTCGACGAACGGCCCCGCCGGAGTGTCCTTCGTCCGGGCGCCGAGCTTGGCGAGGAGCTCGTCACGGGGCACCATGCGCGTCGGCACGACCACGACCGAGCGCGGGAACACCTGTCCGCCCGCGAGCCGTACTCCGGTGAGGCGGTCGTCCTCGACCACGACCTCCTCGACCTCACCGTCGGCCACGCGCACCCCGGCCGCCCTGAGGAGCCGCAGGTCGGAGTCGGCGAGCTCGTGGGCACCGGAGAACAGGACCACGTCATTCGAGAGCTGACCGAACAACAGCGCCTGGTGGATGCCCGTGGCCCTGCCGTACAGCACGCCGATCGGTTCGTCGCGCACCTCCCAGCCGTGGCAGTAGGGGCAGTGGATCACGTCCCTGCCCCACCGTTCGGCGACGCCGGGGAGGTCGGGGAGCTCGTCGACGAGGCCGGTGGCGACGACCAGGCGGCGGGCGTGCACCCGGCCGCCGTCTCCGAGCGTCACCTCGAACTCGCCGTCCCCGTCGGGCTCGGCCGCCGTCACCCGGTCACGGACGAGCTCGACGCCGTAGGCGGCGACCTCCCGGCGCACCTCGGCCAGGAACTCCCCCGGTGGCGTGCCGTCGCGTGAGGGGTAGCCCTGCATGTGCGCGGCCGGGGTGTTGCGTTGCTCGCCCGCGTCGACCACCAGGACCGAGCGGCGCGACCGCCCGAGGATCATCGCCGCGGTCAGCCCCGCGATCCCGCCGCCGACCACCACGACCTCGTAGCCGTCCTGCTTGCTCTGCATGGGAGATCACCTCACGTGTACGAAGAGAACGTCACCTACGACGATGCATCATCCATCCAGTTTTGGCAAAACTCTTTGCTGAAACAGCAAGGCAACCTCGGTGCCCGTCAGCCGGTCGTGCAGCATCCGGCCTTCGGGGTCGAGGAGTGCCCACGCCCCGTCCACGATGAGGACGAGCGGCCCGTGGACCGGCACGAAGACCAGGAGCGGGAAGAGCAGCGCGCGCAGCGCCGTCCTCGCCGTACCCGCGTGGACGAGGTGTATGCCCATCAGCCGTTTGCCCGGCGTCCTGCCCCACAGGGCGTGCTGTCCCCAGAAGTACAGGAAGACCGTGGGCAGGATGACCAGCTGTTCGAGATCCACGTCGTCCAGTGAGAGGGGAGCCCGGTTCAGCAACCCGTGGTCCAGATGGAAGTCCTCACCGGCGAACAGGGGGACGATGGTCAGGACCACGAGGATGATCGCGTAGTCGGCCAGGAGCGCCACCGCCCGCCGCCAGGCCACCCCGGACGGGGACGGGGACGGGGCCGCAGGGCGTTCCATGGCGGCGCTCGCCGCCAGGACGAGCACGGCGGCGCCCAGCAGGCAGATCTGGGTCTCTCCCAGGACGTTCAGCACCGTGTCACCCCATTCGGCGCTGAACAGGGGGATCGAGCCGCATCCGTCGATGGAGGCATAGTCGGGAGTGAGCGGCTGGACCACCGCGACCAGGACGAGGAGCACCGCCGTCCGCCGTCCGACACTTCGCGCGTCCCGGCCGCCGAGGCAGGCGAGAAGCCCCACCAGCACCAGTCCCGCCGGAACCGCCCACGTCAACACGTTCGTCATGATCCGATCGAGATCACCGCGCAACGAGGTCAACGGGGAGGCGTCCCATGAGAGATCACCCAGGCAGACCCGGAACTCGCCGCTGCCGAGTTGGGCCAGGAAACGCCACTCCTGCCAGGTCGGGAAGGCCGCGACGGCCACGGCCGCCGCCCAGGTCAGCAGTGCCGTTCTCGGTAATCGGTGGTTCATCATCGTGGCCTTCGGGTCAGGTGGGTGTGTTTGAGGTAGGGGCCGGTGATGCCGGTCTCGATGTGGGTCACGCCGTCGATGCCGGCCAGGGTCGTGCTGACGTACTCGTAGAGGTCGCGAACGGTCGCGGTCACCACGGCCGCGAACAGGTTGACCGGCCCGGTGACCGCGGCCACGAAGGTCGTCGGCGCGTGCCGGGCGAGGGCGGCGCCCGCGGTGCGCAGGTGCCGGGGATCGACGTCGATGTGGAGGGTCGCGCTGACCGGACAGCCGAGGGGAGCCGGGTCGAGGTCCCGGTCGATGTGGATCGCCCCGGAACGCAGCAGGACGTCGAGCCTGCGCCGTACGGTCGACTCGGGCTGGTGGGTCTCGGCGGCGAGGGCGGCGGCCGGGCGCCGGGCGTCGTGCCGCAGCGCGTCCAGCAGGACCCGGTCCTGGGCGGTCAGGCCGGGGACGTTCTCCGGCACCGGGACGGGCCCGACCAGCTCACGCTGCCGCTCGGTGAGCGGGTCGGGAAAGCCCTCCCAGTCGGCGTGACCGGGCGTCCGGTAGTGGTGCAGCAGTTCGTACGCGGTGACCCGGGTGACCCGTCCCGTCCTGGGCAGCTGGTCGAGAATCAGGTGGTCGCGTTGTTCCGCGGAGGCCGCGCGGACGCCGCACATGATCTCGGAGCCGACCCCCGCGGTCCTGACCCAGGAGACGTCGTCGCGGCGGACGAGCGCGTCGGCCAGCCGGGCCGCCGACCCCGGGTGGACGTGGAGCCTGAGCATCTGCCCCATGTCCTCCTCGCGCGGCGTGGGCACCGCAACCACACGGACGACGCCGCGCTCGACCAGCGCCCGGTATCTCCGCGCGACCGTGTGCTCGGTCGCCCCGAGCGCCACGGCGAGCCGGCGGAACGACACCCTCCCGTTGATTCCGAGGGCGTGCAGGATCTGGTGGTCGAGTCTGTCCACAACCACTCTTATAGCGCGGTCTCGTGCTCGTTCCGCTCACTTCGAGCCCGCTTCATGTCTGGAACCGTACGGCGCCTCTCATGCTGTGCGGGTGAGTCCCTCCTCCACCCCGACGCGGCGCTGGATCGCCCTGACCGGGCTCCTGGTCGCCGAGGCCATGAACCTGCTCGACTCGACGATCACCACCGTCGCCGCCCCCGTGATCAGGGCCGGCCTGTACGGCACCGCCTCCGACACCCAGTGGATCGCCGCCGCCTACACGCTCCCGTTCGCCGTCGCCCTGGTCCCCGGCGGTCGCCTCGGCGACATCCACGGCAGACGGCGTCTGTTCGTCATCGGCGTGTGCGGCTTCCTGCTCGCCTCCACGGCCTGTACGGCGGCGCCGACCATGACGGCGTTGCTCGTCGCGCGGGTCGTCCAGGGCTGTTTCGCCGGTCTGGTCGTCCCGCAGACCATCGGGCTGATCAGGGCGGCCTTCGACGGCCCCGCGCTCGGCAGGGCGCTGAGCCTCATCGGGCCGGTCATGGGACTGACCTCGGTCGCGGGTCCCGTCCTGGGCGGGCTCATCACCCACGCCGACCTCGCCGGACTCTCCTGGCGGGCGGTGTTCCTGGTCAACGTCCCGCTGGGACTGCTCACGCTGGTCTGGGCCCGGTTCCTCGACGAGGACCGTCCCGCGCGCCGCCCCGGGCTCGACGTGCCGGGGTTCCTGCTCAGCGGCGCCGTCGCCGCGGCCTTCGTCATCCCGACGATCAACGGCGGGACGTCCTGGGTCCTGCTCGCCGCCGGTTTCCTCGGCGCCGCCGTACTGGCCGCCCACGTACGGCGACGCGGCGCGAGCGGCCGGGACCCGGTCTTCGAGCCGAGCCTGTTCCACGACCGTGGGTTCCCCGCCGCGCTGGCCTCAAGCGTCCTGTACTTCGCCGTGTCGACCGGCGTCGTCTTCACCGTGGTCCTCCACGTCGAGGACGGCCTGCACCGCTCGGTGCTCGCCTCCAGCCTCACCGTCCTGCCGTTCTCTGCCGGTCTGGCGGTCTCGTCGCTGCTGGCCGGGCAACTGTTGCTGCCCAGGACGGGTCCGGGGCTGATGTTCGCCGGGATCGTCCTGCTCGCGGCCGGACTGGTCTGGGGTGTCGCCGTTCCCTCATGGCTGCCCGCCGCGCTGGGGGTCTCCGGTCTCGGTGGCGGGCTGGTCACCGTCCCCTTCTTCGCCGTCGCGCTGTCCCGGGTACGGCCCCACGAGACGGGTTCGGCGGCCGGTCTCCTGAACGCGGTCCAGCAACTCGGCGGCACTTTCGGCGTGGCCGTACTCGGGGGTGCCTATCTCGGCACCCGGTCCCTCACGGCGCCCTTCGTCGTCTCCCTGGCCCTGGGCGCCGCCCTGACCCTGAGCGTCGCCCTCATGCTCGGGGCCCGAGCCGGCGGGACGGCGCACAGCCACGCCCCATGTGACTGTGCGCCCGGGTGATGCGGAGCCTCCCCGCTCCTACCCCTCCTGCTCCAACGAATCAGGCGGCTTCAGACCGCCGATCCCGTCGCAGGACCTCCATGAACCCCCGGCGGCCAGGCCCGGATCCGCCTGTGCCGGGAACCCCGCCCCCGCCGTGCCGGACCGCGTGACTGTCATCTCGCCTCCCGAGAGCCATGTGAACGACCGGCCCGGCGAATCACGAGAAACGCCGGACCACGCCGCCCAAAACGTCAGGCGTTTTTCGTACGGCCTCCGCCGATCGGGTTTCCACCCCCATTGCCCGCGCGTCGTCCCACGCGTTCCTCCGCGTTTCGTTTCGCGTTTCGTTCCGTGGTGGAGGCCGTACAGCCCCTGTTTCCGCCTGAGACGATCAGGTGCACCTGTACATATGCTCGCAGCGAGGGAGCAGGGGCGTCATTGACTGTGAGCGCTCAATCGTTTGCCAGGAGCGCACTACTCCACGGCGTACGTGTCCGGCTCTTCGAGCGCCCGGCGCCGGAACTCCCCCGGCGGAACACCCTGCGCGGCTCGGAAGACCCGGCTGAACTGCACGCCGTCGGTGAACCCCCAACGGGTGGCGACGGCGTGGACCGGCACGGTGCGCAGGGCCGGGTCGGACAGGTCGCGGCGACAGCGGTCCAGCCGGCAACGCCGGATCCAGGCGGCCACGCTGATTCCCTGGGCCTGGAACAGCCGGTGCAGGTAGCGGGTGGAGATCTGGTGGGCGTTCGCGATGGTCTCGACGTTGAGGGCCGGATCGCTCAGGTGCCGTTGGATGAAGGCGTGGATGCGCGCCCGCAACGCCTGGCCGGACGACCCGGCCTGCGGGGAGGATCCCGCTTCGAGGACATGGGCGCAGGTCGCGGCGACCAGGTCCAGAGTGATCGTGGACAGCCGGGCGGCGTCGGCGACGCTGTAGCCGGGAGTGTGCCGGGCCAGCTCGATGATGTGGCGGCGCAGCAGGGCACCGACCCCGGATGAGCAGGGAAGACTCCGGCCGGTGAGCCGTACCAGAGAGTCGGCGGGCAGCGGCATCAACGCCTTGGGAATGTGCAGGATCATGCTCTCGTTGCTGCCGGTCGCGTCGGCCAGCAGCCGGGTGTGGAAGGGCCGGGCCGCGTCGTAGAGGAGCAGGTCCCTCGGGCCCGCGGTCACCCGGCGGTCGCCCTGGTCCAGCACCTTGCCGCCGCGCAGGGGCAGCGAGAGACAGTACGTCTCGGCGTCGGAACGGCGGATCAGCACGTCGGTGCGCCAGGCCCGCAACGGCGGGGACGAAAGCCGCGACAGGTACAGCGCCCCGAGGCTGATCCGACGCAGGACGGCATGGAACGTCCCTTCGTGGTCACTGCGGATGGCCATCGGCATCAGGGGACCGTCGGTCGTCTCCCGGCGCCGGGAGAAGCGGTCGGCGGCGGGCAGATCATGGATGCGGAAAACGACCTCGCTCATCGCCCGTTCCCCAGAACTCGCGGTTCTTTTTCACCCGCTAAAAATCCATTGCCACACATGAAAAAACCTCCCCCACGGCGCGAAACAATTCTGGCCTTTTCACGGTATAACCCCCGGCCACCGACGGCCCGCGCCTTCAATAAACGGCCACCCTCAGCCGGGATTCACGGGCAGGCGAATCTCGGTCACCCTCGCCACTCCGACGGGATCCCGGGTCTCGTGCATGGTGACGACATCACCCGGCCTGAGATGTCTCCAGAACCCGAAGGTCAGGGGAATCAGCCTCGCCGCCCCGCGGCCACCCGGCTCCAGGAACCTCACCCCGTCGATCCAGAGGCCCGCGATGCCGAGCAGGGGATCGCCGTCGGGCGTGGTCCGACCGACATCCCACATGGGACGGAGCAGCCCGCAAGAAGGTACGGGGGATCTCCTGGGCCCGAGACGGAGCTCGGCGAGAACGACTCCGCCACGGGCCTCGACGCTCCGCCAGCCGTACCACCGGGCATCGTCGTGAAACCACAGCAGGCGCGCCGCGTCCGCCAGCAGGTCCCAGAACTCGGACGGCTGGGGAAACACCTCGGCCGACTCCTCAAGAAGGAGCAGAGCGGCCTCCCAGTCGTCCTGCTCCAACAGCTCCGACACCTCGGCCGCCCCACGAGCGTCAGGAGGAAGAAACCGAACGGCCCGAGAAAGCGGACCCGTTCTCGGCGTCCGCCCCCGTGGGTCGCGGGGTCCTTCGATCTGCGGCACCTCGGAGACCATGGCCGCCATGGACTCTCGGAGGGCTCGCGCCCTGGCGGCGGCATCCGTCTTGACGAGCTGGGCGCAGTAGTCAACCGGGGCATCGCCAATACGAATTTTCCCATTATGACGCACATAGATGGATTTACTCTGACCGAAATCCATATAGCGGATGATACATCTCACTCGCCATAAAAATGCTATTTTCCTAACCAGCCATGACGTTCCGGTTTCCGAAAAGGCGACGTCCAGACGGCCCTTCCTTCGAAGGAACCGGCGCGAGAGCGGCGATGAGCGCGGCCAGGAGGGACAGGACCAGGGGCAGGGCGGCGATCAACAGCCATGGCGTCTCGAAGGAGACCCGCGGTACCGGCTCCCATTCGATCGGGGCGGTGAACGGCCAGGCCAGGAGCAGGCCGACCACGCATCCGGTGACCGTGCCGACCGCCGTGCCGCACGCCGTACCGATCCCCACCCTGCAGGCGGCGAACAGCCGTGGGGAACCACCGCCGAGCCGGGACAACACCCGCGTCGTCCGAGGGCCGCCCCTGCCCACGAACAACGCGGCGCCGAGGGCGAGGACGACCGCCACCGCGACGATGGGACGCCAGCCGGTGGAGGGCTCGAACCCACGCTCGACGTAGGTGGTCGCGATGTCGCCCAGCCGACGGTCGATCCGCTCCTGTTCGGCCCGCGAAGTACGGTGAGCGGAGGGGTCGATGATCAGCCTGTCCAGCTGCGGCTGATGGCCGAGATCCCTGATGACCTTCGCCGGGACGAACAACTCCTTCACCTCGGGGTCGGTCGGCCTGACGACGATCGCGGGCACGTTCCTGGACGAGAGCGCATCGGCCCCCTCAAGGGGACCGTAGGAGATCGTCACCGTGTCGGCCTTCACGTCGTCGGACGTGACCACCACGGCCGTGTTCTCGTCGTACGGCGTCGCCGGGTCACCGGTCAGATAGTGGAGCAGTTCCCCCTCCCCGAAGACGCCGACCGGGGTGACGGCTTCGAAGTCCGGCAGTCCCAGATTCTCGACGTCCGGGATGAAGTGCCAGGCGCCCGCGCGGAGGCTCCGCACCATGGGCACCCCGGGCAGTTCCCGCTGGACGGCCGCGTGCACGGCGGCCACATCCTCCGCGGAGGAAACCTCGACCAGGAGGGCACCGGGGCGCCCCTGCGGGAAATACCTCACCCTTTCCTGCGCCGTCTCCGCAGCCGCGACGGTCATGAAGATGGCCGCGGTGGCCGTCAGCACCATGGTCACCACGACGGCGGCGGCCGACCTGACCCGGTTGTCGGCCAGGTCACGGACCGCCAGACGTATCAGCGATGGCAGCCGTACCGTGTGCCGTACCAGGGATCCCAGCAGCCATGGGATGAGCGGGCCGAGACCCGCGAAGAACACCGCGGCGCTCGTCGCGGCCAGCAGCGCCATCATCGCCGACCCGAAGTCGTCGTAGTGCTGGTCCTCGTGAGTCGACCACACGGTGTACATCAGCACCGCGAAGGCGCAAGCCGACAGAGCCAGACCCCGGAGCAGGTAAAACCGGGACACACGGGTGTGACGGCCGTTCGAAGTGGACCGTACGGCGAATCTCACAGAGCCGAGCGCCAACGCCATCAGCATCACCAGGATCAGCTCAAGCACCAAAAAATGATAATGGCGACAAAAACATTATTTCCGATTATCAGCCGATAAAGCGAGGTGGTCCTGGAGGGCCGCGTGGCGGAACTGGTAGATCGGGCCCACCGTGCGTAGCAGACCGAGCCGGTGCGCGTCGTCGAGGAAGGACATCAGGTCGCGGGGCAGCAGACGACGGCGGGCGAGCCGGTGGGTGGCGACCAGATAGGCCGGCCACCCGTGGTGCTCCCCCACCGAGGCCGCGAACAACAGCCCGAACATGAGCGCCACCCCCACCGTGCTCACGACCCCGACCACGGCCCTGTGCTCCGCCACGGGGACGGCCCCGGGCAGGAGCCCGTAGGCGAGCCCGAACAGCACGGTGAACACGACGTCGAGCACGACGAGGCGGACGAGATTGAGAGCGCGGTCGTCCCGCAGACTCGACAACGGAGTGCCCGCCGTACCGGCCGTCGGCGCCTCAAGCCGTACGGCGATCGCGGACGAGAGCCCGTACACCAGTCCGGACGTGAGGCCGAACAGAAGGCCGATGACGAGCCCGAACAGCGCCGTGGCCAGGATCGGGGCACCGGAGGCGGAGCCGTATCCGAGCCCGACGGCCACCCCGAGCACGAATCCGACCGCGGCCCCTCTGAACGTCCCGCCCCTGCGGCGCCCGCCGCGAGGCCGGGTCCCGCCGGACAGGGAGCCCGGTGTCTCCCGACACCATTTTTTGATCTTGAACGCGCACACGATCCCGAACAGCAACCCGAACCAGACGCCGGACAGGAACCACCCCCGGCCGTTGTAGGTCAGCCAGTTCGGCTCCCCGGACGCGACGCCGTAGACCAACCGGCCGAGGAACCCGATCACCACCCAGGCGACCGTCGAGGTCACGACCCCGGCCAGGAAGCCCGTACGGAGCCTTCCGGCGCCGGTGTGCCGGGCGAGCTGCCACCAGGCCAGGTCACGGGTGTCGGCGGCGGTCATCAACCGGGCCAGGTAGGCCAGGTGGGCGCGCATCCGTTCGGCCTCCCAGGTCCTGCGGGGACGGAAGTGCTCGGCCGGGTCGCGACTGGTCAGCCGGGAGGCGACGGCGGCGGGGATCAGCCGGTCCAGCAGGTGCGCCCGCAGGCGGTCGGGGTCCTGGGCGAGGTCGCCGGTGAGCGGAGCGGGGTCGGCGGCGGGGGCGACGTAGCCCGCGCGGACCAGCCACAGGCCGAGCGCGGTCGAGGCGACCTCCGTCAGGCCCGGCGCCGTGCCCTCGGCCAGCGCGGTGAAGACCGGGGACCAGCTGTGCCGGGGACGCGGCGGCAGACAGGCGCGTAGGTACCCGGCGACGACGGAGGGGGAGAGCGGCAGGGGAGCGATGACGGCCGCGGCGGTGAGCACGTCCCCGGCCTCCGCCACGGCCTCGGCCAGCTCGTCGGCCCGGCTGGTCAGCACGAACCCGTCCCGGTCGGCCAGTGAGGCGTTCAACGCCCTGATCACCGCGCCCCGGTGCTCCCCGGTCAGCTCGTCCAGACCGTCCAGGACGGGCAGCACGTGTCCCTGTCCGGCCAGCGCCCCGGTGACGCCGCCGCCGAACGCCGAGGTCAGCGCAGGGTAGTCCCGTGCCAGCCGTACGGCGAGCCAGTCATGCAGCCGGGGACGCTCGGCGGGGTCCCAGCCGGTGAGGGTCACCAGCACCGGCACCGGCTCCCCGGGAGCGGCGGAGTCGAGCAGCTCCAGCAGCAGCCGCACGGCCAGGGTGGTCTTGCCACTGCCCGGCCCGCCGGTGATGACCAGCCGCCGCCGGTGCAGTTTCCTGAAGGCCTGGGCCAGATCGGCCCCCTGACCGCTGGAGACGGTGAACCTCAGCGGCTCCGGCCCGACCAGGTGCGGATGGTCCATCAACCCGGCGTCCTCGGTCAGCCGCCAGCGGACGGGGATCGGGTGCGGGTCGCTCAGCGAGCGGACCCGTGACTCCTCGCGCCACTGCTCGGCGACCAGCAGCCCGAGCGCCTCCCTGGCCGCCCGGACGGTCTCCCCGGTGACCAGCGAGGACGCCGGGGTACGGCGGTCGCGGAGCGTTCCGTGGACCGTCAGGGCGAGACCGGCCACGGCGACGAACAGACCGAGCACGCTGGCCCGCTGGTCGGCCGTCTCCAGGTCGGTCCGCCAGAAGTAGAGGAGCATGCCCGCCATGGCGCCGACGAACAGGGCGAGGCCCGCCTGGGTGAGGACGCGTCTCCGCATGCCCTCATCGTCATGCCCCGGCAGGATCGACGAGAGGAAGTTCGGCGAGTCTGTGACCTGCGGATGTAACCCTTCTTCTCGATTCTCACCAAGCAGGGACGAATCGACGAAGGGAGCATGACCGGTGCTTCGCAAACAGGCGAAGATCGCCACAGATCCTGTGGCGTTCGACGCCTTCTATCGGCGACATGTCGATGCGGTCACCCGCTTCCTCGCCCGTCGCGTCGACGACCCGCACACCGTGGCCGATCTCGTGGCCGAGGTGTTCGTGGCCGTCCTCGACTCGGCCCACACCTACCGGGCCGACCTGGGTTCCGAGATCGCCTGGCTGTACGGGGTGGCCCGCAAGACGATCTCAGCCGAACGACGTCGGGCGTACAGGCAGCACCAGCTGACGGACCGGGTCGGCGGACGTCGTCATCTGGACACCGACGACGTCGCCGCGCTGGAGGAGCGCATAGACGCCGAGCGGGAGGCCAGGCGGATGTTCACGGCCATGGCCGAGTTGCCGAAGGGGGAGCGCGCGGTACTGGAACTGGTCGTCGTCGACCAGCTCACGGTCACGGAGGCCGCGCTCGCCCTCGGCATCCGGCAGAGCACCGCCAAGGTGCGCCTGCACCGAGCCCGCCGGACACTGCGGAACCTGCCCTTCGTCATGAGTGGAGCATCAGGATGAGATACGAGGAGCAGCTGCTTATGGACCTCAAGGCCGAGATCATGGACCGCGCCGAACGGCGCCGCCGCCTCACCCGCCGGTTGTTCGCCGGTGGCGCGGCGGTTCTCGTCGCCGGAGCGGCGGCGGTCGCGATCCCCGTGCTGACCGGGACGGGAACACCCGCCTACGCCGTGAACAAGAAGGCCGACGGCACGGTCAACGTGCAGATCCACGAGTTCAAGGACGTCGACCAGCTGGAGCGGGACCTGAACGAGGCCGGTGTCCGGGCCGACGTCAGCTACCTGCCCCCGGGCAAGCAGTGCGAGAAGGGCAGGGGCAAGGTCGGCGGCAAGGCCATGGGGCCGGGTGCCGACGCGGCCGCCCGCATCGTCAAGGGCGGCCTGGACATCAACCCCCTGCTCATCGGCCAGGACCAGACCCTGGTGCTGGAGTTCACCGGCGACCAGGAGGAGACGGCCGAGACGAAGAAGTACGAGATGCTGTGGCGCCTGACCGCGTCCCTGATCACCGGCCAGGTCGGACCGTGCGTCCCGGTCGACGACCCCACCTGGAAGGGTCGCGTCGCGAACTGACGCACCCGCGATCGTCAGGCCGTCGCGGATCCCTGTACGGCGAGGCGGGTTGTGAGGCTGTCCCATGCTCTGACCGGTTCACGCTTCGCGGTGGTCCGTATCCGATCCGTGTTCCTCGGGTACGGACCACCGTCCACCCACCCCGGCGCCACGTGGTCATCGAATACGAACCACCGGCCCACCACGACGCGAGCAGTCAGCCGTGCGGCGTCGGCGGCCCGTGGTCATCGGATGCGGACCACCCCGTCGGCCCGCTGACCGGCAGGCGTTAGAGTCACCGTCATGTACTTGATCGTCTCCCCGCCGCCCGCCCACTAGCGGGCGGCGTCTCCACACCCGGCTGATCACACCCGGGTGTCTCTTCGCTGTCCGCGACCGAGGATTCCGTCGAGACAGCGATCCCTGGAGATGATCGTGCTTCACTCAGGTCCTCTGCCGATCGGCAGAGCCGTGTTCTACATCGCCGTGGCGGCCGTCGCGTGGGGAACGGGCGGCGTCGTCGCCGCCGTGCTCCACTCGACCAGCGGGCTCGACCCGCTGACGGTGTCGTTCTGGCGCTTCTTCGGCGGCACCGCCGCGCTCGCCCTGGCCTGGCCGCTGACGCGCCCCCCGGGTGTCCCCTCCCTCGTCGGCCGGTTGAGGTCAGGCCTGTGGCGGTTCACCGTGACCGGCACCGGAATGGCCGTCTACCAGACGGCCTACTTCGCCTCCGTGAACTTCGCCGGTGTCGCCGTCACCACCGTGGTGACCCTGGGATTCGGACCGGTTCTCGTCGCCCTGGGCGCCCGGCTGTGGCTGGCCGAGCGCCTCGGCGGCCGAAAGGTCCTGGTCATCGCCGTGGCGCTGGCCGGCCTGACGGCGCTGGTGTTCGGAGGGAACCCGGCCCCCGGCTCGGCCGCCCGCGCCCCTCTCCTCGGCGTGGGGCTGGCACTGCTGTCCGCCGTCGGATACGCGGGCACCACACTGCTCAGCCAGGTGATCGGATCCGAGGAGGGCGGCGACGACCCTGTCGGTAACGCGCTGATCGGATTCGCCATCGGGTCGGTGTGCCTGCTGCCCTTCGCGCTGGCCCTGGGGATCCTGCCCGAGCGGGGCACCCCCGTGACGGTCGGCGCCCTCCTGGCCTACCTGGGACTGTTCCCCAGCGCCCTGGCGTACGGGTTGTTCTTCACGGGGCTGCGGACGGTGCCCGCGACCACGGCCTCGATCGTCACGCTTGTGGAGCCGCTGGCGGCGGCCGTCATCGCGGTGTGCCTCCTCGGCGAGCGCCTCACGGCCCTGGCCCTGCTCGGCGGGGCCGTACTGCTCTCGACGGTGGTCGTCCTGGCCGTCACGAGACACGATCGTCCCGACGAGGCAGGACCCCGGCGGGTGGTCGTCGCCCGTGCGGGAGAGCTTGAGTCTGGAGGATTCCCGATGACGGTTTTCGTGCTGTTACGAGGACGCAGGCCGGTCGCGGAGTTGGAGGTGACCGGTGACGACTTTCCCCACACGTATTGCGAGGTACGGCCCCTGCCAGGTTTCGAGGAGATACGGCCGGTCCTGGTGGCCGCGTGGGAGGCGGTCGTGAACAACGGGCCGATCTGGCCGATCCTTCGCATGAGGACACTGCGCCTGCGCCTGCGTCCCAGCCACGGCGGCCCGTTGATCAGGCATGTGACGTTGATCCTCGACGGCGACCGGGCGACCCTGCGCCACCGCCACAGCCGCCGGGACCTGAGGCGTTTCCGTCAAGCGCCGAACGGTTCTCCCTCCGACTGACCGCCGACGGAATCAGGCTCACGGCGAGGGCCGGGACGCCGAATCTTCTTCGAGAGGTTCAGGATTCCCGGCCCTTCCCCGGTCACCGCTGTCGCGGTAGGTCCACATCTCGACGAGCTTGCCGTCGTGCGTCCGGACAAGCCAGATCAGCCCGGGTGCGGCCCCGTCGACGCCTCCAACGGCGGCGACGAGGTCGCCCTCGCCAAGAACGGCGTCGATCTGGAACCTCAGGTCGGGCTGTGCCGTGCGGATCCGCTCGATCGCCTCGCGCACTCCCTGGACGCCGACCACCTCCGGATGGGCGTGGTCGATCCAGTCGGGGCTCAGGATCTCGGCGGCCGTCGAGGAGTCACCCGTGTTCCACATCTCGAAGTATCGGCTCACGGCCCGCCGGGCCCGCATGGTGGCGTCGCCGTTCAAAGGTGCTCTCTTTCTTCCTGGCCAACAGGCCTTGGTGGTCAGTCCGTGACAAGGGGTGGACGATGCCCGATCGTGGTTCGAGTCCGTACCCGAGGCGCCTGCCTCAGTGCTCGCGCCAGAGGCGGTGGTTTTCGAGTCCGTCGAAGAGTTCCTGGAGCACTTTCGGCGAGCCGGTGGCGAAGAACGCGCGTTCCATGATCGCCGCAGGTGTCGGCCCGGTGATCCAGTCGGTCAGGAACGCGTACCACTCGGCGTCATGGCCGACGCTGCTGTTGAGGCCATGCATGAGCCACGCCATGTGACGGGCCGCGGCCTCGGTGCTGTCTGACTCCCACTCGGCCAGGTACGGAGCCAGGTCCAATCCCAGATGATAGGCGATGATTTCGATCATCGTCGTGACGTCGACGCCGCGCGGATAGTGGTTCAGGGTGACGCCACCATGCGTCGCAGACGGCGATGATCGCCTCCCGCTCCGGCCGCTTCCAGCTTTTCCACGCGTTGCCGATTCTCATCATCGTGATGTCCGCGTACAGGAAGCCGTTGAGTTCTTCCATGATGAGCAGCTCAAGGAGCCGAGGAAGGAAGTGCTTGAACTCGCCTTCCTCACCCCAGGTGGACATGGCGTTGTTGGCGTACGGTCCCAACACGGACGCGGTGAGCGTCCGCAGGGGTGCCTCGCGCGTGGCGCGAACCTGCTCCTCGGACACACAGTGGTAGCACACGTCGATCTTGGCTGGAAGCGGATACGGGGAGAAGGCCGCGTAGAGATTCTCCAACGCGTGGTCGAGATCAGACGACGTGTCCATGCCCGGATGCTATTACTCGGCTACTGGGACAGCGGGGGTCAATGCGCGTCGGGTGATCGGACGTGAGAGTTCCCGCGGGGCGCTCCGGGTCCGCAGGCCGTACGTCGATCTGAGCGCGGTTCCACACCGGTACGGGAAAGGGATCGCCGCGAAACGCGGAATTCGAACTCCGAACGGTCTCGCCTGGTCGAAGAATCTCTTGGAATGGTACTACCAGGCCGGGGATCGACCTTCTCGCGATCCTGGGGATTAAAGGCACAGACGGCCCAGTATCGGACAGATTGGAACGGCTCTGAATACCTTTGGAATCCCGGTCCGTCGATCGCCTGCCACAGTTAGGCGGCCGCGCCACGTCACCGCTGGAAAACCCACGCCGGAAAAGCTTCCGGCCATGCTCCAGATTCATGGATAACAGTCGACGTTGTTTTGCGGCTCTCGCGAATCGCTCCCTCCAGAAGCTTCCGGCTGGATATGTTGGGAGCCGAAATCAGATGCCTGGCCGGACGGGGGCCGCCATCGTCGAGGTGGAGTATGGCTCGTCGCAACAGTCGTGAGAGTCGTAACAAGCATGCCGCGGAGGCGGCCACGGGGACACTTGTCGTTCTCACTATCGCGGTAGGCCTGCCGGTCAATGTGGTCAGTGACTACCTGCCCTCGATGGTGACCGACCACCATACGATCTGGATCACCAGCCTGGTCGTGGTGAGTTTCGTGGCGGTGTTGTTGACCTGGCTGGTTCCTCGGCTGGCCGACCGGCGTGTCAACGGGACGCCGTTCCAGGTTCAGCCCAAGCCGCCTGGGTGGGTGTCTCGCGACGAACTGGACGTGGTGGTACGGGAGCTGACCGGTGCGGCGGGAGGGACGACCGCTCTGTGGGGAGCCGGCGGGTTCGGCAAGACGTCGTTGGCGGTGGCGGCCTGCCACGACCGTCGGGTGCGCAGGCACTTCACCGGTGGAATCGTGTGGGTGACCCTTGGACAGGACTGCACCGGCGCCGAGGGCGCCGAACTGGTCGGCAGTATCTGCGAAACGGTGTCCGGAAAACGCCCGCAGATCACCGATGTCAGACAGCTGTCCCATCACCTGGCGGATCTGTTGGCCGAGCAGGGGCGGACGTTGCTGGTGGTTGACGATGTCTGGACCCGCGCCCAGCTTGAGCCGTTCCTGTCGGTGGCGGGGCAGTCACGGTTGCTGGTCACCACCCACCGGCCGCGGACGCTGCCGCCTGGCTCGGTCAAGATCGAAGTGAACGCGATGACGCCCGCCGTGGCGGCGCAGTTGCTGGGCCGCGACCTGCCGGCCATGCATCCGAAACTGCGGTGGCGACTGCTGGAGGTGGCGGGTGGATGGCCGCTGCTGCTGACCTTGGTCAACGCCCGTCTGCTGGAGGACGTGGAGCGAGGCGCCGCGGTGAACGTGGCCGCTGAGCAGGTCGTTGACAGATTGCGCCGAACCGGTCCGGCGGCACTGGACATCACCGACAGCGGCCAGCGGGAGACCGCGGTCAAGGCCACGATCGACTACAGCCTGGAGGCCCTGGACAACGATCAGCGGGAACGGTTCCTGGAGCTGGGGATCTTCGCCGAGGACATCGACATCCCCCTGGAGATGGTGACGCTGTTGTGGCAGGCGACGGCGGGGTTGAACGTTGAACAGTCACATCGGCTCTGTGAGGATCTGGTCGGTTTATCCCTGCTGTCATTACGCTGGGTTGGCGGAAACAAACGGGTCATAGCGTTGCACGACGTTGTGAGGGCATTTGCCCACTCCGAACATGGCCTGGGCCCTCATCGTCAGATGACGACGAACCAGTTGTTGATCGGCGAGGCACGCTCACTGATCCGCAATGGTGCCGACGGCGAAGAGAACAACGGGGGCTGGGCGTGGTGGCGGCTCCCGGCGGAACACTTCCTGTGGGATCACCTGGCCTACCACCTTGGTGAGGGACGGTGTAAGGCGGAGTTGGGTCTTCTGGTGAGTGACGTCCGGTGGATTCTGGCCAGACTCGACCAGGCAGGCCCGTTGGCTCTGGAAACCGATCTGACCCGCTGCGAATCGGCGGAGGCGGCGGACACACATCGTCTGATCGCTCGGGTTGGGCATCTGCTGGGCACATTCGAATCGCCGAAGCTGAGCAGGAGCAATCGGCTGGCCCACCTCAGCGTTCTTCCCCATCTACGGGACCAGATCAGGCATCGATATTCTCTTACCGATCCTGTGCTTTTTCCGCTGCCGCCCATGCTGGAAAATGGCGGCTCTGTCCCGAGCCGGAATCTGACCGGCCGCATCGGTGGAGTGAACGCGGTGGCGATCTCCTCTGACGGCTCCTGGCTGGCCAGCGCCTCCCAGGACGGAGCGGTGCGAACCTGGGGAGTCGACGGTCATTGGCGAGCCACCCTGACCGGCCACATCGGTGGAGTGAACGCCGTGGCGATCTCCCCAGACGGCTCCTGGCTGGCCAGCGCCTCCCACGACGGAACCGTACGAACCTGGAACACCGACGGCACCCCACGAGCCACCCTCACCGGCCACACCGGCGGAGTGAACGCCGTGGCGATCTCCCCAG